>NZ_ARXR01000029.1 GCF_015356855.1 Alloalcanivorax venustensis ISO4 | reverse complement strand
CGTTGGCGCCGGCGTGGTGTCCAAGATTATCGAGTAAAGGGAAATAAAAAGGCCGGGGCCCTTGCCCTGGCCTTTTTTTATCCCTATAATTTGCGCCCTCTTAACCGGTAAACAAAGCACCGGCTAAAGAGCGCGATCAACCGGGGCATCGTTCCCGGGCTTGTTTTGACACCCACCACCTTCCGGACGGACAGGTTGGGCGGGCTTTTTGCCATCTAAAGAATGGTACGAAACAGTCTGGAGTTTGTTAGCTATGGCTAACCAAAGAATCCGCATCCGTCTCAAGGCCTTTGATCATCGTCTCATTGATCAGTCCGCCCAGGAGATCGTGGATACGGCAAAACGGACGGGTGCGCAGGTACAGGGTCCAATCCCTCTGCCGACGCGTAAAGAACGGTTTACTGTGCTGATCTCTCCGCATGTGAATAAGGATGCGCGTGATCAGTACGAGATCCGCACCCACAAGCGGCTGGTCGACATCGTTGAGCCCACGGATAAAACCGTGGATGCGCTCATGAAGCTTGACCTGGCGGCTGGTGTGGACGTGCAGATTAGCCTGGGATAACTGGCCTGAGATTGCTCAGACCGACAACTACGGGCGGTTCAACCGCGACAGGTTGTGAAGAGGTAGACAATGGCGATTGGTGTAATCGGTCGGAAGTGCGGGATGACCCGGGTGTTCACTGAGGAAGGTATCAGTGTTCCGGTGACCGTCATTGAAGTGACCCCGAATCGGGTGAGTCAGGTCAAGACCGAAGAAACAGATGGCTACGAAGCCGTGCAAGTGACGGTGGGTGAGCGCCGGGCCAGCCGGGTGACCAAGCCGCAGGCCGGTCACTTCGCGAAGGCCGGTGTCGAAGCCGGCCGCAGCGCGGGCGAGTTCCGCGGCGAAGTCGGCGAGCTGCAGGCCGGCTCCGAGGTGACTCTTGAGGTGTTCGAAGCGGGTCAGTCCGTGGACGTAACCGGCACTTCCAAGGGTAAAGGCTTCGCGGGCGGCGTGAAGCGTTGGAATTTCCGTACTCAGGACGCTACCCATGGTAACTCCTTGTCACATCGCGCGCCGGGTTCTATTGGTCAGAACCAGACCCCGGGCAAGGTTTTCAAGGGTAAGAAGATGGCGGGTCATCTGGGCGCCGAGCGCGTAACGGTTCAGAACCTTGAAATCGTGCGTGTGGATGCGGAAAAGAATCTGTTGCTGGTAAAGGGTGCCATCCCCGGTGCGGCCGGTGGTGATGTTATCGTGCGCCCGGCAGTGAAGGCGAAGGCCTGAAAGAGGAATAGAGGATGAATCTCAATACTGCCTCTGGAGGTACCGTAACCGTTTCTGAAGTCGCCTTCGGCAAAGACTTCAACGAGCCTCTGGTTCATCAGGTTGTGACCGCGTTTCTGGCCGGTGCCCGTCAGGGTTCCAAGGCTCAGAAGAATCGCGCGGCGGTAAGCGGTGGTGGCCGTAAGCCCTGGCGTCAGAAAGGTACTGGCCGGGCCCGTGCCGGCACTATCCGCAGCCCGCTGTGGCGTGGCGGCGGCAAGACGTTTGCCGCAGAACCCCGCGATTTTTCCCAGAAGGTGAATCGCAAGATGTACCGCGGCGCGTTGCGTTGCATTTTTTCCGAGCTGGTACGTCAGGAACGTTTGGTGGTGGTCGACGAGTTCAACATCGACTCACCGAAAACCAAGCAGGTGGCATCCAAGCTAAAGGATCTGGAATTGAGCAGTGTGCTGATCGTGACCAGTGAGGTGGATGAAAACCTCTACCTGGCGGCACGCAACCTGCCCAAAGTGGATATTCGCGACGCCAGTGGCGTGGATCCGGTCAGTCTCATCGCCTTCGAGAAGGTGCTGGTGACGGTTCCGGCTCTGAAGCAGCTTGAGGAGGCGCTGGCATGAACAAAGAGCGCATTTTTAACGTACTTCTCGCGCCGCACGTTTCGGAGAAAGCCACGCTGGTGGCCGATCAGGGCAACGCCTTCGTTTTCAAGGTGGCGAAAGACGCCAACAAGCTTGAAATCAAGAAGGCCGTGGAAGCGCTGTTCGACGTGAAAGTGGAGTCCGTGCGGACTCTCAGCGTCAAAGGCAAGCAGAAGTTCTTCGGGCGTGTCGCCGGTAAGCGCGCGGGCTGGAAGAAGGCTTATGTGTCTCTGGCGGAAGGCCAGGACATCGACTTCCTGGGCGCAGAGTAAGGTAAGGGAGTAAGTAATCATGGCGATTGTTAAAGCTAAGCCGACTTCCCCGGGCCGCCGCTTTGTGGTCAAGGTGGTTAATGAGGATCTGCACAAAGGTGCACCTTATGAGCCGCTGCTGGAAGCGAAGAGTAAAAGTGGCGGTCGTAATAACAACGGCCGCATCACCACCCGCCATAAAGGCGGTGGTCACAAGCAAAAGTATCGTCGCGTCGACTTTCGTCGGGACAAGGACGGTATCGCCGGTGTGATCGAGCGCCTTGAGTACGACCCCAACCGGTCCGCTCATATCGCCCTGATCAAATACCTGGATGGTGAGCGTCGCTATATTCTGGCGCCGCGTGGCCTGAAAGCCGGTGATCGTATCCAGTCCGGTGAAGACGCGCCGATCAAGGCGGGTAACGCTCTGCCGCTGCGCAACATTCCGCTGGGTTCCACGGTTCATAACGTGGAAATGAAGCCCGGTAAGGGTGGCCAGCTGGCCCGCTCCGCCGGCACCGCGATTCAGGTGCTGGCAAAGGATGGTGGCTATGTCACCCTGCGTCTCCGCTCCGGCGAGATGCGCAAGGTGAGCGCCGAGTGCAAGGCCACCATCGGTGAAGTTGCCAACAGCGAGCACAGTCTGCGCTCGCTGGGTAAGGCCGGCGCCAAGCGCTGGCGGGGTGTTCGCCCGACCGTACGTGGTGTGGCGATGAACCCGGTGGATCACCCTCATGGTGGTGGTGAAGGTCGCACTTCCGGCGGTCGTCACCCGGTTACCCCCTGGGGTGTACCTACCAAGGGCCACAAAACGCGTACAAACAAGCGCACCTCCAAGATGATTGTGCGTGACCGTCGTAAGTAAGGGATAGAGAGAGGTTCAGGCTGTGCCACGTTCACTGAAGAAAGGTCCGTTTCTGGATCACCACCTTTTGAAGAAGGTGGAAGAAGCGGTGGAAGCCGGCTCCCGTAAGCCGATCAAAACCTGGTCCCGTCGCTCCATGATCATCCCGGAGATGGTGGGCTTGACCATCGCGGTACATAACGGCCGTCAGCATGTTCCGGTATTGATCACCGAGCACATGGTGGGCCACAAGTTGGGCGAATTCGCCCTGACCCGCACATACCGCGGGCACATCGTGGACAAGAAGGCTAAGCGATAAGGTGACAGCCATGGCGACTGAAGTTACTGAAGTTGCAGCCCGTCTGCGGGGCGCAAGAATTTCGGCTCAAAAAGCCCGCCTTGTGGCCGACCAGATCAGAGGTCTGGAGGTGGAGAAGGCGCTGAATGTTCTGGCCTTTAGCCCCAAGAAGGCGGCCCGGATTGTAAAGAAAGTGCTGGAGTCCGCGATTGCTAACGCGGAAAACAACGACGGCGCTGACGTGGATGAGCTGAAAGTTTCCACAGTGTTTGTGGACGAGGGCATGACGATGAAGCGTATTCGACCGCGCGCCAAAGGCCGCGCCGATCGCATCCTCAAGCGCACTTGTCACATCACTGTAAAAGTCTCAGAAGGTCAGGAGTAACCAGATGGGTCAGAAAGTTCATCCGATCGGTATTCGCCTGGGCATTGTCAAAGAGCATAACTCGCTCTGGTATGCCGGGCAGAAAACCTATTCCGACTGCCTGGTTTCCGACCTGCAGGTGCGTGAATATCTGTTCAAGCGCCTGAAGAATGCCTCGGTGAGCCGTATCAAGATCGAGCGCCCGTCAGAAAACGTGCGCATCACGATCTCCACGGCGCGTCCGGGTATTGTGATCGGTAAGAAAGGCGAGGACGTCGAGCGCCTGCGTCGCGACGTGGCCGCCAAGATGGGCGTTCCGGTGCACATCAATATCGAAGAGGTGCGCAAGCCGGATCTCGACGCCCGCCTGGTGGCCGACAACGTCGCCGGTCAGTTGGAGCGTCGGGTAATGTTCCGCCGCGCTATGAAGCGCGCGGTGCAGAACGCCATGAAGTCCGGCGCCGAAGGTATTCGGATTCAGTTGTCCGGACGCCTGGGTGGCGCCGAGATCGCCCGTACCGAGTGGTATCGCGAAGGCCGGGTGCCGCTGCACACGCTGCGTGCGGACATCGATTATGCCAGCGTTCGCGCCGAAACCACTTACGGCACCATTGGCGTAAAGGTCTGGATCTTCCGTGGCGAAGTGCTTGGTGGCATGGAGCAGATTCAGGAAGAACAGAAGCAACAGCAGTCCAAGGGCGCCAAGAAGCGCGGCCGCGGTTAAAGGGTAACGAACGATGTTGCAGCCGAAGCGTACCAAATTCCGGAAAGTTCATAAGGGCCGTAACCGCGGCCTGGCACAGCGGGGCAGCAAGGTGTCTTTCGGCACCGTGGGCCTGCAGGCTACCGGTCGTGGCCGCATTACCGCCCGCCAGATCGAAGCAGCCCGTCGTGCCATGACCCGGCACATCAAGCGGGGCGGCAAAATCTGGATCCGTGTGTTCCCGGATAAGCCGATCACCCAGAAGCCGCTCGAAGTCCGGATGGGTAAAGGTAAGGGTAACGTGGAGTACTGGGTGGCTCAGATTCAGCCGGGCCGCATGCTCTACGAAATGGAAGGTGTTTCAGAGGACGTAGCGCGCGAAGCGTTCCGCCTCGCCGCGGCCAAGCTGCCGATCAGCACCCGCGTAGTGACTCGGACGGTGATGTAAGCCATGAAAGCGAGCGAACTGAGAGAAAAGAGTGTCGAAGAGCTGAACAACCAGCAGCTCGAGTTGCTTGAAGAGCAGTTTAAGCAGCGCATGAAACTGGCATCCGGGCAGCTTTCACAAACCCATCAGCTTGGGAAGGTTCGCCGTGATATTGCACGGGTGAAAACCATTCTGAGAGAGAAGCAGGGTAACTAGGCATGGCAGAAGCGAAAGAGATACTGCGCCGGACCGCTACTGGCAAGGTCATTTCCAACAAGGGTGAGAAAACGATCACCGTGTTGGTGGAGCGCCGGGTGCAGCACCCGATTTACGGCAAGATCATCAAGCGGTCAACCAAGTTGATGGCGCATGATGAAGAGAATCAGTGCAACGAAGGTGACCTGGTCACGATTGAAGAGTGCCGCCCGTTGTCCAAGCGTAAAACCTGGATGCTGGTGAACGTGGTGGAGCAGACCAACAAGGTCTGACCAAGGTTGCTGTGGCTGCCTGCAGGGCAGGAGTTGGAGAGAGTAAGCGATGATTCAGACCGAAACGATGCTCGAAGTCGCCGATAACAGCGGCGCCCGTCGAGTGCAGTGCATCAAGGTGCTGGGTGGCTCCCACCGCCGCTATGCAGGCATTGGTGACGTCATCAAGGTCACAGTAAAGGAAGCGATTCCGCGCGGCCGCGTTAAGAAGGGTGATGTGATGACCGCTGTGGTGGTCCGCACCCGCCGCGGTGTGCGCCGCCCGGACGGCTCCGTGATTCGTTTTGATGAAAACGCCGCGGTGCTGTTGGGCAACAACAAGGCGCCGGTAGGTACCCGGATCTTTGGACCGGTGACCCGTGAGCTGCGTACCGAGCAGTTCATGAAAATCATCTCCCTGGCACCGGAAGTTCTTTAAAGGCGGGTGAACGTAATGCTCAAGATCAAGCGTGATGATGAAGTCATCGTAATCGCGGGCAAGGATAAAGGTAAGCGCGGCAAGGTTCAGCGCGTGCTGCCGAACGGCCGTCTGATCGTGGCCGGGGTGAACGTGGTTAAGAAACACGTACGCGCCAATCCGAACCGTGGTATTCAGGGCGGCATCGTCGAACAGGAAGCGGGTATCGACGCTTCCAATGTGGCCATCTGGAACCCCAAGGCCGAGAAAGCGGACCGTGTTGGCTTCCGTTTCGAGGATGGCGATAAGGTGCGTTTCTTCAAGTCTAGCGGCGAAACGCTGGACGCGTGAGGACAGGTGGACCATGAGTGATCTGAAAAAGGTTTACAACGAACAGATCGTGGCAAAGCTCAAAGAAGAGCTGGGTTACGACAATGTCATGGAAGTGCCGAAAATCACCAAGATCACCCTGAACATGGGTGTCGGTGAAGCGGCCGCGGACCGTAAGGCCATCGAAGGCGCCTTGTCCGACATGACCGCGATTGCCGGCCAGAAGCCGCTGATCACCAAGGCGCGTAAGTCCGTTGCGGGTTTCAAGATCCGTGAAGGCTGGCCGATCGGCTGCAAGGTGACCCTGCGCAATCGCCGTATGTACGAATTCCTGGACCGCCTGGTGGCGGTGGCGATTCCCCGGATGCGTGACTTCCGTGGTTTGAATCCCAAGTCATTCGACGGCCGGGGCAATTATTCCATGGGGCTGCGCGAGCAGATCGTGTTCCCCGAAGTGGATTTCGACAAGGTTGATAAGCTGCGTGGTATGGACATCACCATCACCACCACGGCGAAAACCGACGACGAGGCACGCGCGCTGTTGCGCGCCTTCAACTTCCCGCTGAAGGGCTGAGGATTTGTCATGGCAAAGGTCTCTATGAAAAATCGGGAGGCGAAGCGCGCCAAGTTGGTTCAGCGTTACGCCGCCAAGCGTCAGGCGCTGAAAGCGATCGTTAACGATCCCAACGCCGAACCCGAAGCAAAATGGGACGCGCAACTGCAGCTCCAGAAGCTGCCGCGCGATTCCTCTCCGGTGCGCCAGCGTAATCGCTGCCGGATTACCGGTCGTCCGCACGGCTACTACCGGAAGTTCGGTTTGAGCCGTATCAAGCTGCGCGAAGCAGCGATGCGCGGCGACGTCCCCGGTCTGGTTAAGTCCAGCTGGTAAGCAAGCCAAGATATAGGCATGAGTAGCGGAGCGATTGCGGCATGAGCATGCAAGATACCCTGGCGGATATGTTTACTCGTATCCGTAACGCGCAGATGGCCCGGAAAGCCAAGGTGGAGATTCCTTCTTCCACGGCTAAGCAGGCCATTGCCAAGGTACTGAAGGAAGAAGGTTACATCGAAGGCTTCTCGGTGGCCGGCGACAAGAAGCCCGTGCTGACCGTGGACCTTCGGTATTTCGAGGGCAGTCCGGTAATCGAAAAGATTTCCCGTGTCAGCCGCCCCGGTCTGCGTGTCTACAAAAACGCCGGCCAGATTCCCAAGGTCAAGGGCGGCCTGGGTGTGATGATCGTGTCCACCAACCAGGGCATTCTTTCCGATCGCGCAGCGCGCCAGGCTAATGTAGGCGGCGAGCTGATCTGCGAAGTGTCCTAACGGTAGCGGTGTAGACGGGTTTAGGTGCAGCAATGTCTAGAGTAGCGAAAAATCCGGTTAAGTTGCCCAGCGGCGTCGAGCTGAAAATCGACGGTCGCAAGGTGTCCGTAAAGGGCAGCAAAGGCAACCTGGAACATGAAGTGCACGAGCAGGTGGACGTGTCGTTTGAAGACGGTATCTTCACCGTCAAGCCGCGCGAGGAGTCCCAGGAATCCTGGGCGCTGGCCGGTACCACCCGCGCGGTGGTGAACAACATGGTCACCGGCGTCTCAGAGGGCTTCGAGCGCAAGCTGGTCCTCAACGGCGTGGGTTATCGCGCCCAGGCTCAGGGCAAGACCCTGAACCTGACGCTGGGTTTCTCCCATCCGGTGGCGTATCAGCTGCCCGATGGCATCACCATCGAAACCCCGACCCAGACCGAAATTGTTGTCAAGGGCATTGATAAGCAGCTGGTTGGTCAGGTTGCCGCCAATGTCCGGGCCTTCCGTCCGCCCGAGCCCTACAAAGGCAAGGGGGTGCGCTATGCTGATGAGCAGGTGCGCCGTAAGGAAGCCAAGAAGAAATAATTGTTGAGACTAGAGCCATGATGGACAAGAAACTTGCACGTCTGCGCAGGGCCAAACGTACTCGCCTTAACATCCGCGAGTCCGGCCAGATCCGTCTGTCCGTACATCGCACCCCGCGCCACATCTACGCGCAGATCACCAGCGCGGCTGGTGACCGGGTTCTGGTTACGGCGAGTACCGTCGAGAAGGACCTGCGCGAAGCGGCCACCGGCAATGCCGACGCCGCATCGAAAGTAGGCGAACTGATTGCGAAGCGCGCCAAAGAGGCGGGCATCGAGCGTGTAGCCTTTGATCGTTCCGGATTCCGTTATCACGGTCGGATCAAGGCGTTGGCGGATGCCGCGCGCGAAAACGGGCTTGAATTCTAAGGGTGCTTGGTTATGGCGAAAGTTGATCCCAACGAAGGTCTCCAGGAGAAGCTGGTTCAGGTGAACCGGGTTGCCAAGGTAGTAAAAGGCGGCCGCATCTTCGGTTTCACTGCGTTGACTGTAGTGGGCGACGGCAAAGGTAAGGTAGGCTTCGGCCGCGGTAAGGCACGCGAAGTGCCGGCCGCCATCCAGAAGGCGCTGGAAGCCGCCCGCCGCAACATGATTCAGGTGGACCTGAAAGGCACCACCATTCAGCACCCGATCAAGGCACGCCATGGCGCCTCCAAGGTGTACATGCAGCCTGCCGACGACGGTACTGGTGTGATTGCCGGTGGCGCGATGCGCGCGGTGCTGGAAGTGGCCGGCGTGCAGAACGTTCTGGCGAAGTGCTACGGATCCACCAATCCAGTGAACGTGGTGCGTGCAACGTTCAACGGGCTGAAGCAGATGTCCTCACCGGAATCGGTGGCGGCTAAGCGCGGCAAATCCGTTGAAGAGATTCTCGGCTAAGCGCACACAGACGGAAGCTTAACGATGGCTGACAAGATCAAAGTAACCCAGGTTAAAAGCAGCAGCGGTCGGCTGGAAGGCCACAAGGCCTGTGTGCGCGGTCTCGGGCTGCGCCGCATCGGTCACACCGTGGAAGTTGAAGACACACCTTCCGTACGTGGCATGATCAACAAAGTCGCGTACTTGGTACGGGTAGAGGGAGAATAAGCGATGCGTCTCAATGATTTGCATCCAGCTGACGGATCCCGTCCGGACGAGAAGCGGGTTGGCCGTGGTATCGGTTCCGGCCTGGGCAAGACTGGTGGCCGCGGCCACAAAGGTCAGAAGTCCCGTTCCGGCGGCACCGTGAAGCCTGGTTTCGAAGGCGGCCAGATGCCGCTGCAGCGTCGGGTTCCCAAGTTCGGCTTCACCTCCAAGCTGGCCATGGCCACCGCGGAAGTGCGTCTGGCGGAGCTGGCCAAGGTGGAAGGTGACGTGATCGACCTGGCGGCCCTGAAGGACGCCGGTGTTGTTCGCTCCGATAAGAAACGCGCCAAGATCGTGCTGCGCGGCCAAATCGACCGCGCGGTAACCATCCGCGGCGTCGCCCTGACCAAGGGTGCTCGCGAAGCGGTGGAGAAGGCCGGCGGTAAAATCGAGGAGTAATAAGGCGGGGCTATGGCCAAGAACCGTGCACAAACACTGAACAACAACACCGCGGCCACCGGCGGCGCCACTCGTGAGCTGTGGCGCCGCATCGGTTTCCTGCTGGGAGCCCTGCTGGTGTTCCGGATCGGTGCGCACATCCCGGTTCCCGGAATGAACCCGGAAGCGTTGGAACAGATGTTCAACAACAACCGGGACACCATTCTTGGCATGTTCAATATGTTCTCCGGCGGTTCGCTGGAGCGCATGAGCATCTTCGCCCTGGGTATCATGCCGTACATTACCGCGAGCATTGTTATCCAGCTGATGAGCGCGGTGGTTCCCTCCCTTGAGCAGCTGCGCAAGGAAGGTGAGCAGGGTCGCCGCAAGATTACCCAGTACACCCGTTATCTGACGGTGGCACTGGGCGCGATCCAGTCGTTTGGTGTGTGCGCGGGCCTCAAGAGCCAGGGCATCACCCTGTTGCCGGAAGCGGCCTCCACCATGCAGGTGGCCAGCTTCTACTTCGTGGCCGTGACCACGCTGGTAACCGGCACGGTGTTCCTGATGTGGCTGGGCGAGCAGATCACCGAGCGCGGTATCGGCAATGGTATATCCATGCTGATCTTCGCTTCCATCGTGGCCGGTCTGCCGGGCGCGGTGGCGCAGACCTTCGAATCCGCCCGTCAGGGCGATCTGAGCCTGCTGGCCATGCTGCTGGTGTTCCTGGTGGCGGTGGCGGTGATCTTCGGTGTGGTGTTCGTCGAGCGCGGTCAGCGGAGAATCACCGTTAACTACGCCCGGCGGCAGCAGGGCCGCCGCGTCTACGCGGCCCAGCAGAGCCATCTGCCGTTGAAAGTGAACATGGCGGGCGTGATTCCGGCGATTTTCGCCAGTTCCATCCTGCTGTTCCCGGCGTCGCTGAGCCAGTGGTTCAGCACCAGCGACCCGGATTCCTGGTGGGGCCAGGCCCTGCGTGTCGTTAGTGACGCGCTGCTGCCCGGCACACCGCTGTACATTTTGTTGTTTACCCTGGCGATCGTGTTCTTCTGCTACTTCTACACGGCCCTGGTATTCAACCCGAAAGACGTGGCGGACAATCTCAAGAAATCCGGGGCTTACATCCCGGGTATCCGCCCCGGCGAGCAATCCGCTCGTTATATCGACACGGTGATGGGTCGGCTGACCCTGATCGGTTCGGTGTACATGACGCTGGTATGCCTGCTGCCTCTGGGTCTGCAGGGGGTGTGGAACGTGCCTTTCTATCTGGGCGGCACCTCACTGTTGATCGTGGTGGTAGTGGTTATGGACTTCTGGTCGCAGGTTAATTCGCACCTGATGTCCACCCAGTACGAGAAGTTGATGAAGAAGGCCAACCTGAAAGGGTATGGCGGCACCGGTCTGGTGCGATAACCGGCCCACGGGCTTGAAGGTAAAGTGAGGCGAGTGCGATGAAAGTTCAGGCTTCTGTTAAGAAGATCTGCCGCAACTGCAAGGTAATCCGCCGGAAGGGCCGGGTTATGGTAATTTGCAGTGCCGAGCCCCGGCATAAGCAGCGCCAGGGCTAACGGCCCGGTTGGGCAGAACTTCTTTTCCTAGTGTTTGGTTGAAATTCAGTCGGTGTAACGCTAGACTCTTCCGCCTTTCGGCGCCAGAGGCTGGCACTACCGCGTTGTGAATCGGAGATATTCGGATGGCCCGTATTGCAGGCGTTAACATCCCGGACAACAAGCATTCGGTGATTTCACTCACCTATATTTTCGGGATCGGCCGCACCCGCGCTCGCGCTATTTGCGAGCAGACCGGCATTGAGCCGACCGTCAAGGTGCGTGACCTTTCCGGCGACCAGCTGGACGCGATCCGCGCCGAGGTCGCCAAGGTTTCCACGGAGGGCGATCTGCGCCGGGAAATCAACATGAATATCAAGCGTTTGATGGATCTGGGCTGCTACCGCGGCATCCGTCATCGCCGTGGGCTGCCGCTGCGCGGCCAGCGTACCAAAACCAATGCCCGGACCCGCAAGGGCCCGCGGAAACCGATCCGCAAGTAAGTCCTGATATCTGGATAAGTAAGCATGGCTAAAGCGAAAAGAGACAGTGGCGCACGTCGGAAGAAGGTAACGCGGACCGTTGCGGACGGTATCGCGCATGTACACGCTTCTTTCAACAACACCATCATCACCATCACCGACCGTCAGGGCAACGCGTTGTCCTGGGCGACCTCCGGTGGTGCCGGCTTCCGTGGTTCCCGCAAAAGCACGCCTTTCGCGGCCCAGGTGGCTGCCGAAAACGCGGGTAATGCCGCCAAGGATTACGGGTTGAAGAACCTGGAAGTCCGAGTCAAGGGTCCCGGTCCGGGCCGTGAGTCCTCTATTCGCGCGCTCAACGGCTGTGGCTACAAGATTACCCACATTCAGGACGTGACGCCCATTCCGCATAATGGTTGTCGTCCGCCCAAGAAGCGCCGCGTGTAACGGGAGTTAGAGCAAGATGGCAAGATACATCGGTCCCAAGTGCAAGCTTTCCCGTCGTGAAGGCACTGATCTGTTCCTCAAGAGCGGCATTCGTCCGCTGGAATCCAAGTGCAAGGCGGAACAGCCCCCCGGCCAGGCCGGCGGTGGCCGTCGCCCCAGCCGCCTGTCCGACTACGGCGTGCAGTTGCGCGAGAAACAGAAAGTCCGTCGCATGTACGGCGTTCTGGAAAAGCAGTTCCGCGGCTACTACAAGAAAGCCGCCCGGTCCCGCGGCGCCACCGGCGAGGTGCTTCTGCAGCTCCTGGAAGGCCGTCTGGACAACGTGGTATACCGTCTGGGCTTCGGCGCGACCCGTTCCGAGGCACGCCAGTTGGTATCACACCGCGCGATCCTGGTTAACGGTCGTAGCGTGAACATCGCCTCCTACCAGGTGAGCCCCGGTGACATCGTTACCGTGCGTGAAAAGGCCAAGAACCAGCTGCGCGTCAAGAACGCCATGGAACTGGCCCAGCAGCGCGGCTTCCCGACCTGGGTGGAAGTGGACGAGAAGAAGTTCGAGGGCACGTTCAAAGCCCTGCCGGAGCGTATCGATTTGCCGGCCGAGATCAACGAAAACCTGATCGTCGAGCTGTACTCCAAGTAAGGACTGCCTGAGGGATCTCTATGACCGCCGTGAACGAATTTCTCACGCCCCGCTCGATCGCGGTCAACGCGATCAGCGAGACCCACGCCAAGGTCGTACTGGAGCCGCTGGAGCGTGGTTTCGGCCATACTCTGGGCACGGCGCTGCGCCGCATCCTGCTGTCCAGCATGCCTGGCTGCGCGATCACCGAAGTGGAGATCGACGGTGTACAGCACGAGTACTCCTCCATCGAGGGTGTGCAGGAAGATGTGATCAACATCCTCCTCAACCTGAAGGGCGTGGCCCTGAAGATGGAAGATCGCGAAGAAGCGACCCTGGAACTGGTCAAGAAAGGCCCGGGCGATGTTACCGCCGACGATATCCAGCGCGATCACAGCGTTGAGATCGTTAACCCGGACCACCTGATCTGCACCATCACCGGCGACACCGAACTGCGTGTGCGCCTGAAAGTGCAGAAAGGCCGTGGCTACGAAGCCGCCGACACTCGTCAGAGTGATGACGACGAAACCCGCGGCATCGGCCGCCTGCAGCTGGATGCCAGCTACAGCCCGGTGCGCCGCGTGGCGTACGTGGTGGAGGCCGCCCGGGTCGAGCAGCGTACCGACCTGGACAAGCTGGTGATCGATCTGGAAACCGATGGCACCATCGATCCGGAAGAGGCGATCCGCCGTGCCGCCACCATTCTGCAGCAGCAGATCGCGGTATTCGTGGATCTGGAGCAGGACGCCAAGCCCGAGCCGAAGCAAGAGCGCGAAGAGATCGATCCGATCCTGCTGCGCCCGGTGGACGACCTGGAGCTGACCGTTCGTTCCGCCAACTGCCTGAAGGCGGAGAATATCTACTACATCGGTGATTTGGTTCAGCGTACCGAGGTCGAGCTTCTCAAGACCCCGAACCTGGGCAAGAAGTCCCTCACCGAGATTAAGGATGTGCTGGCCTCCAAGGGCCTGTCGCTGGGCATGCGCCTGGAAAACTGGCCGCCGGTCAGTCTCCGGGATGATGACCGGCTTAACACCAAGTTGCGTTAATCAACCGCACTAACAGAGTTGTCATGGGCGCCTTGGCGTCCCTGAAATAGGAACAGAACCATGCGTCATCGCAAGAGCGGCAGAAAACTGAACCGGAACAGCTCACACCGTCAGGCCATGTTCCGCAACATGGCGGTGTCGCTGTTCGAACATGAAGCGATCAAAACCACCTTGCCGAAAGCCAAGGAGCTGCGTCGGGTGGCCGAGCCCCTGATCACCCTGGCCAAGGAAGACTCGGTGGCCAACCGCCGTCTGGCGTTTGACCGTACCCGGTCCAAGGAAATGGTCGGTAAACTGTTCAACGAACTGGGTCCGCGCTACAAGGCGCGCCCGGGTGGCTACCTGCGTATCCTCAAGATGGGCTTCCGGGCCGGCGACAACGCCCCCATGGCCTACGTGGAGCTGGTGGATCGTCCGGAAGGCGAGATCGCCGACGCGGAATAAGTCGCCCCTGCGGGACGACACAAAGAACCGGGCCCAGGCCCGGTTTTTTTGTGTCTGAGAAAAGGCCCGCCGGCGCCGGCCAGGGCCCGGCGTGCCCCGGACTGGTGCGCCCGCTTTACCGGATTTTGCGATTTCCCGCCTTGTTCCGGGCTGCCAACGGCCGCATCCCTGTGTAGTGTTAAGAAAAGCAACGCAGGGAGAATCCATGAGTAACAGTCAGCCTTTTCTGACCGATGTGAAGACACTGCGTGAACGGGCCCGCCAGCATATCGAGCAGGGCGCCGTCACCGCCGGCTACAACGCCGACCGCGAGACCGTTCTCAAGCTGCTTAACGAAGCGCTGGCCACCGAGATCGTCTGCACACTGCGCTACAAGCGCCACTACTACATGGCCGACGGGCTCAACGCCAGCATCGCGGCCGACGAGTTCCTCGAGCACGCCCAGCAGGAACAGCAGCACGCGGACTGGCTGGCGGAACGCATCGTGCAGCTCGGCGGCGCCCCCAATTTTTCCCCTGAAGGCTTGCAGAGCCGCTCCCACGCCGAGTACGTGGAAGGCGAGACCCTCAAGGAGATGGTCAAGGAAGATCTGATCGCCGAGCGCATCGCCATCGACAGCTACCGGGAGATCGCCACCTACCTGGGTGACAAGGACCCGACCACCCGCCGCATCATGGAAGAGATACTGGCTCAGGAAGAAGAGCACGCGGACGACATGGCGTCGATCCTGGAATCGTTGTGAACCGACCCGGCCAAGGAGGAAACAGCTAGTGGCGACCCCCGAAAGAAGTACCCCGGAGCGTCAGCGCCAGCACGGCAAGACCGTGGCGGGCATTCAGATACGCACCAATAACGATCTTGAAATGCACGCCGAGGATTCCCGGCTCAGCCGTCTTTGGGAAAAATTCGATGACGAGCGTCTGGCGCACTCAATACCGGACAAAGCCGCCGGCTCCCCGGTTTACGGTGTCTACACCGAGTTCGATGACGGCCTCGCCGGCGATTACAGCGTACTAGCCGGTGTCGAAGTCACCGACGAGGAGAAAGTGCCGGAGGAGTACGCCACCGTGACCCTGGAAGCCGGAGACTACCTGGTGTTCCAGGGGCGGGGCAGGATGCCCGACACGGTCATGGAGACCTGGGGGCAGGTATGGCATTACTTCGAGAGCGACGACGCCCCGGAGCGTGCCTTCCTCACCGACTATGAAGTCTTCGAAGGCGGCGACCAGGTGACCATTTACGTGGGCGTGAAGTAACTCAGCCCCGCACCTGGCGGCCCCGATAGATCACCGCTTTAGGCGACGCGGCACGGCCCGGCTCCGTTTCGGAGGCGGGCTCTGGAAGAGGCTGGCCCCGGTACATACGTTTGGGCGCCGTCTTTTCCGGCTCAGGGGGCGCATCGGCGGCGCCGGCTTCCCGGGCGATGTCGTCCATCAGCCGGGCCAGCTCCCTGGATTGGCTGCGTGCCGCGAAGCGGTCCAGTTCCTGGCGAAGTTGTGGGTCGGTGAGCGACAGGCGCGTACCGAATTCGTCGCGGATCAGGCGGCGACACTGGTTGACCAGCGCGACCACGCGATAGTGCATCAACCAGTGCGTGTTGATTCCTTCGCTCATGATCTCGACTCCGTCACAATGGCTCTGAGAACCAAGCAGGTTCCGTGCCATAGCGGCGCCGGCCTTCACGGTTCGAAGCGCGCGGCGCCGGCATAATCAAAGTGTTTTATTCACCGAGGGTGTGAAAGCTATGATTCGCTTGCAGGAGCGCGTTCAGGTGCGCCGGCCCACGGCGGATTGTTACCGGTACATGCTGGATATGGCAGCGTCGGAGCAGTGGAACCCGGCTGTCGAGAACGCCCGCAAAAGCACGCCGGGCCCGGTCGGCCGGCAGAGCCGTTTTGAAGTGGATTATCGCTTCGCCGGCCGCCAGCGCGCCTTCGGCTATGAACTTGTCGACACCGACCCGGGGCGCAGCCTGAGCCTGCGCGGTCAGGGCCCGGACGCCAGCGCCCGCGAGCACATTGAGTTCCGGCCCGGGGCCGACGAGACCTTCACGGAAATTCTCTACACCCTCGATCTGGATGTGGGCGGGCTCGCCGAACGCCTGCAGGCCATCATCAAGCCCTGGCTCACCGCCATGGGGCACCGCGCCATGGAGGACCTGCGCCGTGCCCTGGAGCCCTCCCGCGTTGAAGAACCCGGCGTCTGGCAATGGCTGCGCTATCGCGCGCTGCTGCCCGCCGCCCTGGAATTCTCACGGCTTGGCTACCAGTCCATGCCGGACCGCGGGCTCAGTGATTTCATCGACGGCCGCATCGTCGTGGTCACCGGTGCCACCGGCGGGCTGGGGCTGGCCGCCGCCAAGGAGCTCAGCCGCCTCGGCGCCACCCTGATTCTGGTCGGGCGCGACCGTGAGCGTCTGCGGCAGGCGCAGAACGCGGTACGCGCCTTCAGCGGCTGCGGCGTGGACGCCCTGCACACCGTGGAGGCCGATCTGTCACGGCTCGAGGAAGTGCGCCTGGCGGCCACCCGTATTCACGCCCTGACTCCGGAAGTGCACGGCCTGATCAACAACGCCGGCGCGCTGTTCAATGAGCGCGACCTGACCACCGAAGGCACCGAGCGCACCCTGGCGGTCAACCTGCTGGCGCCTTACCTGCTCACCGAGAAGCTTTTGCCCGCCCTGGAGCGGGGCCAGGGGCGCGTGGTGAACGTGGCCAGCGGCGGTCTGTACCTGCAGGCGCTGCACCTGGACGACATGGAATTCGAGAACGAGCGCTTCGACGGCGCCAAGGCCTACGCCCGGGCCAAGCGGGCGCTGGTGGCGCAAACCGAGCACTGGGCGGAGCAACACCCGGGCGTTCGCTTCAACAGCATGCATCCCGGCTGGGCGGACACCCCCGGCGTCGCCGCCTCTCTGCCGGTGTTCCATAAACGGGTCGGGCCCTGGCTCCGCTCGCCGCGCCAGGGCGCGGACACCATGGTGTGGCTGGTCAGCAGCCCGGCGGTGGCGAACATCAGCGGCCGTTTCTGGTTCGACCGCCGGCCCCGGCCCACCGCCGTGCTGCCCGGCACCCGGGTCACGCCGGAACAGCGCCGCCAGCTGGCACGCTGGCTGGCCGCCCGCTGCCGGCCCGGCCACGGCGGGCCGATCTGAGGCGCCGCTTCAGGAAGACGCTTTCAGCATCGATTTCAGGAAGCGCCCGGTGTGGCTGCCCTTGGCCTTGGCCACTTTTTCGGGCGTGCCCTGGGCGATCACCCGGCCGCCGCCGTCGCCGCCCTCGGGCCCCAGATCAACGATCCAGTCCGCGGTTTTGATCACATCCAGGTTGTGCTCGATCACCACGATGGTGTTGCCGTGGTCGCGCAGCCGGTTGAGCACATCCAGCAGCATCTGGATATCCTGGAAGTGCAGGCCGGTGGTGGGTTCGTCGAGAATATAGAGCGTGCGGCCGGTGTCGCGCCGGGACAGCTCGCGGGCCAGTTTCACCCGCTGTGCCTCGCCGCCGGACAGGGTGGTGGCGGCTTGGCCCAGCTTCACATAGCTCAGGCCCACATCCAGCAGGGTCTGCAGGCGACGCTGCAGGGCCGGCACCGCATCGAAGAACTCGCGGGCTTCCTCGATGGTCATTTCCAGCACTTCGTAGATGTTCTTGCCCTTGTAGGTGACCTCCAGGGTCTCCCGGTTGTAGCGGCGGCCGTCGCACACCTCGCAGGGCACATAGATGTCCGGAAGGAAGTGCATCTCCACCTTGATCACGCCGTCGCCCTGGCAGGCTTCGCAGCGGCCGCCCTTGACGTTGAAGCTGAAGCGGCCGGGCTTGTAGCCCCGCGCCCGGGCTTCCTGGGTGCCGGCGAACAGCTCGCGCACCGGCGTGAAAATGCCGGTGTAGGTGGCCGGGTTGGAGCGCGGCGTGCGGCCGATCGGGCTCTGGTCGATGTCCACCACCTTGTCCAGATGCTCCAGACCTTCCAGGCGCTCATGGGGCGACGCTTTCAGGGTGGTGGCCTTGTTCAGGGTGGTGGCCGCCAGCGGGTAGAGCGTGTGGTTGATCAGCGTTGATTTGCCCGAACCGGACACCCCGGTGACACAGGTGAACAGGCCCAGCGGCAGCTTCAGCTCGGTGCCTTTGAGATTGTTGCCGGTGGCGCCGGTCAGGGTCAGCCAGTCGTCCCCGGTGGCCCTGCGCTTGGTGGGCACTTCAATGCGCCGGCGCCCGGACAGGTAGTCGCCGGTGAGGGAGTCCTTGTTGGCGGCCACTTCCTCGGCGGTGCCCTGGGCCACCACCCGGCCGCCGTGCACGCCGGCGCCCGGGCCGATGTCGATGACATGGTCGGCGGTGCGGATGGCGTCCTCGTCGTGCTCCACCACCAGCACCGTATTGCCCAGGTCCCGCAGGCGGGTCAGGGTGGACAGCAGGCGCTCGTTGTCGCGCTGGTGCAGACCGATGGAAGGCTCGTCGAGCACGTACATGACGCCCACCAGGCCGGCGCCGATCTGGCTGGCCAGGCGGATACGCTGGGCCTCACCGCCGGACAGGGTCTCGGCGCTGCGCTCCAGGTTCAGATAGTCCAGACCCACATTGACCAGAAACTGCAGCCGGTCGCGGATCTCCTTGAGAATCTTCTCGGCGATTTCGCCGCGGTTGCCGGGCAGCTTCAGGTTGTCGAAATAGTCGAACGACTTGCCCACCGCCAGACGCACCAGCTCGGGCAGGGTGGTGTTGTCGATAAAGACGTTACGGGCCGCCTCGCGCAGGCGGGACCCGTCGCAGCTGGGGCAGGTGGACGTGGACAGGTAGCTGGCCAGATCCTCGCGCACCGCCTCGGACTCGGTTTCCCGGTAGCGCCGCTCCATATTGGGCACGATGCCCTCGAACGGGTGGTTGCGCTTGATGATGTCGCCCCGGTCGTTCAGATAGCGGAACTCCACGCTCTCCTTGCCGGTGCCGTAGAGAATCTTGCGGCGCACCGTCTTGTCCAGATCCTTGAACGCCACGTCCATGTCGAAATCCAGGCTCTGCGCCAGGGCGGTGAGCATCTGGAAATAGTAGACATTGCGGCGGTCCCAGCCGCGGATCGCGCCTTCCGCCAGGGACAGCTCCTCGCTGGTGATCACCTTGTCCTCGTCGAAGAACTGCTTCACGCCCAGGCCGTCGCAACTGGGGCAGGCGCCCGCCGGGTTGTTGAACGAGAACAGGCGCGGCTCCAGCTCCGGAATCGAGTAGCCGCAATGGGGGCAGGCGAACTTCGCCGAGAAGGTGATTTCCTCGCTGTCACCGTCCAGGGGCTTGCCGTCCATGGAGGCGATGATGGCGATATCGTCGGCCAGGTTGAGGGCGGTCTCGAAGGACTCCGCCAGCCGGTTCTGCAGGTCCGAGCGCACCTTGAAGCGGTCCACCACCACTTCGATGGTGTGCTTCTTGTTCTTGTCCAGGTCCGGGGTGTCGTCCATGTCGTAGATACGACCGTCCACGCGGACGCGGATAAAGCCCTGGGCGCGCAGCTCGTCGAACAGATGCAGGTGCTCGCCTTTCTTCTCGCGGATCACCGGGGCCAGCAGCATCAGCTTGCTGCCTTCTTCCATGGCCAGCACCTGGTCCACCATCTGGCTGATGGTCTGCGCGGCCAGTGGGGCTTCGTGCTGCGGGCAGCGCGGCTCGCCGACCCGGGCGAACAGCAACCTCAGGTAGTCGTAGATCTCGGTGATGGTGCCCACCGTGGAGCGCGGGTTATGGCTGGTGGATTTCTGCTCGATGGAGATCGCCGGGCTCAGCCCTTCGATGTGGTCCACATCGGGCTTCTCCATCATCGACAGGAATTGCCGGGCATAGGTGGACAGGGACTCCACGTAACGGCGCTGGCCTTCGGCGTAGAGGGTGTCGAACGCCAGCGACGATTTCCCGGACCCGGAAAGTCCGGTGATCACCACCAGCTTGTCACGGGGAATGTCGAGGTCCACGTTTTTCAGGTTATGGGTGCGAGCGCCCCGAACCAGAATGGTATCCATGAGATGGCGTGCCCTTGGCTACTGTCAGAATGAACAGTGCAGTATAGGGGAAAGAGCGTGATGGGGGAAAGAACGATGGTGCCCTGACGCCGGATTGCCGGCGTCGGGCAGGTGGGGTATCAGAGGTTTTCCTGCGCCCAGTTCACCGCCTGCAGGCGGTTGGAGGCATTGATCTTCTTGAAGATGTTGTAGATGTGGGTCTTGATGGTGTGCGGGCTGAGGTTGAGCACCGTGGCGATTTCCGAATTCTTGGCGCCGGTGGCCATCACCTTGAGCACTTCGATCTCGCGGTCGGTAAGGTTCACCTCGTTGCGGCCGAAGGTCTTGTTGAAGGCGCGGCTTTTCACCAGGTATTGCTGCAACACCTTGCGCGGGAACCACAGCTCGCCCTCGAACATCGACTTGATGCCCTTGGTCAGCAGCCCCTGCGGGCAGTCATGCTGAAAGCCGCCGTTGACCATCGGCAGGCCCGCCAGGCGCGACAGGTCATCGTCGTCGTCGACATTGAACACGCCGATCAGAATTTCGCTGTCGAGACGCTTGTCCGTTTCCAGCAGGCGGGTGATGACGTCATTCACATCCACGGAATGGAAATCCACCAGGAACAGATTCTGCTCCACGGCGCGCAGGTCGTCTTCGTGGACCTGGTCCACCGACTTCACCGCGCTGGCGGTAATCGACGCTTTGTCGAGGAACTCCGTGAGCAGCGCGTTCTGAAGATGCTGGCCGCCGACCACGTACACCTTTTGTGATTCTTGAGTGTCCATTAATTCGTCCATGATGCGTCCCGTGTACCGGGAGGTTGTGTCCCGCGAGGGGGATACGAAAAAAAACTGATTCAAGGGGCCAATTTATCATCGCATTGGCGGGGGTTCAATTTACCATTATACGGCGGTCGCGGGGAACGTCTGCCCGATGGCCACTGGGCGGAACGGCTTAGACCCGGATTCCGGCGGCGGCCTGCCCATCATCACCCGACGCGGGATTGAATCTGGTACACTCGCCGTCCCTTTGTGTATCACCGATGTTAGACCATGACGGACGCTTCCCGGGCCGCGCTGCGGCGCACTGAATTGACCACCACCGGCTCCCTGGCAGCGATTTTCGCCCTGCGCATGTTCGGGCTGTTCATGCTCCTGCCGGTGTTCGCCGTCTACGGCGCCGAACTGGACGGGGCCACCCCGCTGCTGATCGGCACCGCCATCGGCGCCTACGGCCTGATGCAGGCCCTGCTGCAGATTCCCTTCGGCATGCTGTCGGACCGCTTCGGCCGCCGCCCTCTGTTGCTGATCGGCCTGCTGCTGTTCGTCATCGGCGGGGCGGTGGCGGCGCTCAGCGACAGCATCCACGGCGTTATTCTGGGCCGGGCGCTGCAGGGCGCCGGGGCCATCGCCAGCGTGATCATGGCGTTGATCGGCGACGTGGTCAGCGAGCAGCGCCGCACCCGCGCCATGGCGCTGATCGGCATGGCGGTGGGCTCCTCCTTTATCCTCGCCCTGATCCTGGGGCCGCTGCTGGCCCGCTGGCTGGGGCTGAGCGGCCTGTTCTGGTTCACCGTGGTGCTGGGTCTGGCGGCGATGCTGGTGGCGGTCTGGGTGCCCTCGCCCAGGGTGCGCAGCAGTGAACCGCTGCCCGCCGCTCAGCGCTTCCGCACCGTGCTGGGCGATCCGGTGCTGCGCCGCCTGGATGTGGGCATCCTCGTGCTGCACATGACCATGACCGCGTCGTTCGTGGTGCTGCCGCAACTGCTCAAGCAGCGTCTCGGGCTGTCGCTGGAACAGCACAGCCTGCTGTATCTGGTGGTGCTGGTGGGCGGCTTTCTGGCCATGGTACCTCTGATCATCGCCGCCGAGCGTCGCGGTGCCATGCCCATCAAGCGCGTGGCCGTGGGCCTGCTGATCGTCGCTGAAATCCTGCTGGCGCTGGCCGGCAATACACTGTGGCACTTCGTGCTGGCGTTGTTCGTTTATTTCATGGCCTTCAATCTGCTCGAGGCGCTGCTGCCCTCGCTGGTGGGCCGCGCCGCCCCCGCCGGCACCCGCGGCACCGCCATGGGTGTTTACTCCACCAGCCAGTTCCTGGGCGTGTTCATCGGCGGCCAGTTGGGCGGCGCCCTTTACCAGTGGGTGGGCGCCGAGGCGGTGTTCCTGGGCAGCGCGGTTATCGCCGTGGGCTGGCTGCTGTACTTGCGCGGCATGGGCGAATTGCCCAAGCTCGACAATCGCGTGATTCGCCTGGCGAGTGCCCAGGATTGGGATCAGGCGGCATCGCGGTTGCGCTCGGTGCCCGGCGTATTGGAGGCGGTGGTGGTCGCCGAACAGCGCCTGGCGCTGCTGAAAGTGGACAATAAGTTGTTGGATGAGGACGCGCTCACGGCGCTCAGCGCCGAGGTCCAGGAGCCGCGGGCCTGACGGTTTGGGCGGGCGCCGCCGCCGGGGGTTTCAAGCGCGGCCAAAGCTGCCACAATAACCGGTCTGCTTTTTACCGCACCGGCACCGCCGGTGCCGTCCCATTGATATATCAGTCGTTTAGAGACGTGCCGTTATAGGCCGTTACAGAGAGAGGGAGCGAACAGCCATGGCGAGAGGCGTCAATAAAGTCATTCTGATCGGTAACCTGGGCGCCGACCCGGAAACCCGGTTCATGCCCAGCGGCGGCGCGGTCACCAACATCCGTTTGGCGACCAGCGAAACCTGGAAGGATCGGCAGACCGGTCAGCAGCAGGAACGCACCGAATGGCACCGGGTGGTGTTCTTCAATAAGCTCGGCGAGATCGCCGGCGAGTATCTCAAGAAGGGCAGCAAGGTGTACGTGGAAGGTTCCATCCGCACCCGCAAGTGGCAGGGGCAGGACGGCCAGGACCGCTACACCACGGAAATCGTCGCCAATGAGATGCAGATGCTCGACGGCCGTGGCGGCGGCGGTGACGGCGGCGGCTACCAGAACCAGGGCGGCGGCCAGCCCACCGGCTACGAGAACCAGGACTACGACTATGGTCAGCAGGGCGGGGGTCAGCAGGGCGGTGGTGATCAACGCGCCAAGCCGGCCGGTGGCCAGCAGGGCGGTGGTTTCAGCGGCCCGGCCGATGATTTCGACGACGATATTCCGTTCTAACGTGGGGCTGTGATGCGCTGGTTCGCTTTGGGGGCGGTGTTTGTCGCCAGCCTGGTGGTTTTTTTAGTGGCTCTGATGCCGGCGGCGCTGGTGATCGACAAAGTGCCGGCGTTGCGTCCCGGTGGCGCGCCGCTGGTGTTGTCCGACGCTCGCGGCCCCTGGTGGGACGCCGACGTCCGGGCGCGCTGGCGTGATCAGCAGGGTCTTCTGAGCTGGGAACTGAATTGGCACGGCCTGACCCCCGGGGTCGATTTGTCCCTGTCCGCCGGCGAGTTGCAGGCGCGCGGCTGGCTGGGCGCCGCCTGGGGCGACTGGCGTCTGGAGCAGTGGCGCGCGCAGGTGCCGGTGGCCATGGTCAGCCGACAGGTGCCGCAAGGCGATGCCGATGGTACCGTGTCACTTTCCTTGCTGGTATTGGAACTCGTCGATGAGAACGTGGTCGATGCCAAAGGGACGCTTGATTACAGCGGCGGCACGGTGAGCTGGGGTCGCGACGGCTCGGCCAGGGTGCCGCCCCTGGACGGCCGGCTGACGATGTCGGAGAGCGGCCCCCGGCTTACCGTGACCGGCCCCGAGCAGCAGCAGCTGGTTCTGGCGAGCCTGGAAGACAAGACATTGAGCGTGCAGGTGCGCCGGGCCTGGCCGCAATTGCTGGGCGTCAGCCAGGGTGGGGACCCTTCCGATGTGGTCTTCCGCATGCGCCGGCCTTTGACCCTGGGGCGGCCGGGCTGAGCGCCTCTGCATAACAAACGGTCGGAAAGACCGTGTATAAATTGGCCAGGGACGGTCGGCTCTCTATACTCGGGATTCGATGCCGGCGGGCCGGGATAACGATAAACAGGATTGATGGCTTTATGATTCAGTGGGCCCGGAGGGGAAACCGACAAAAAGGGGAGCGTTGGCTGCGTGCCATTCTGGCTCTTTTGTTGGTGGTGTTTCTCGCCTATGTGATTGCCCGCACCGTCTGGATGCTCTGGTACGGCCCCCGGGACAGCGTGCCCGAATCCGATCTTAAGCAGGTTGCGGTGGCCGGCTCCCAGCAGGGTAACTCGGAGATTTCTTCCTCCCAGGTGCAAAGCTGGAATCTTTTCGGTGTCTACCAGGCGGAGCCCGGCGCCAAGGATGACCGGCCGGTGGATGCGCCGGACACCCGTTTAAGTCTGGAGCTGTTGGGGCTGTTCCAGACCCGCGACCGGGACCAGTCGTCCGCGATCATCGCGGAAAAGGGCAAGGACGCGGAACTGTTTCATATTGGTGACGCGATTCCCGGTAATGCTGAGCTGGAAGACATCTACGCCGACCGCGTCATCCTGCGGCGGCAGGGGCGCCTGGAAACGTTGCGCCTGAACGAAATCAAAGGGCTGTCCGGCGGTGGCGTGACGCAGGTGAACGAGCCGGCGCCGCAGACACAGGCGCCGAGCCCGCAAACCGATCTGGCCCAGCAGCGCACCGCGTTGATCCGGCAACTGGGGCTGCAGCCGGTCAGTGAGGGCGGCACCGAGGGGTATAGAATCGGCGAGCAGGCGCCCAAGCAGTTAATTGAACAAGTGGGGCTGAATCAGGGGGACGTGGTGGTCTCGGTGAACGGCTACCCGCTTGGCGATGAAGAGAGTGATCTGGCGGCATTGCAGTCCTATCTGGACAGTCAGGCCGCATCCATAGTCGTGCAGCGCGGCGAACAGGAATTTACCGTGAACTATCCACCGTGAGAAGCCTATGAAGTCGGCCCTGAAAACAATAATCGCAGTGCTAACGCTGAGCCTGGCTCTCGGCGCCCATGCCCAGCAGCAGGCTCAGGTGGAGCAGTCCGGCGATGGCAAGAACTGGACGGTGAATATCCGCAACGCGGACATTCAGGCGTTCATCAACCAGGTCGCGGAGATGACCGGGAAGAACTTTGTCGTCGACCCGCGGGTACGCGCCCGTGACGTGACTGTCATTTCCAACCAGCCACTGACCTCCGACGAAGTCTATGAGCTGTTCCTGTCGGTGCTTCAGGTCCACGGTTACGCCGCAGTGCCGTCCGGTGGCGTGATCAAGATCGTCACCAACACCACCGCCAAGCAGAGCAACCTGCCGCTGACCGCCAACGCGGGCAGCGTGGACGGTGAAGAGTTGATCACCCAGGTGATCGCGGTGGACAACTCTCCGGTTGAGGAACTGGTGCCGGTGCTGCGCCCGTTGGTGCCGCAGTACGGTCACCTGGCGGCGGTGGGATCCGCCAACGCGCTGATTATCAGCGACCATGCCGACAACATTCAGCGCATGCGCGCCATTATCAACAGCCTCGACAACGCTGAAAGCGACGAGGTTGAAATCGTTCAGCTGGAGCACGCGTTCGCCGGCAATATGGTGTCGCTGCTGGAAGAACTGACCACCTCGGACCCGGCCGCTAACAACCGGCGCCGGGGCGCCCAGGGCGGCGCCACCATGGTCGCCGATGAGCGCACCAACCGTTTGATTATCAAGGGCGACCGCGGCACCCGCGCCCGCCTGATGCCGCTGATCCAGCAACTGGACAGCCCCTCCAGCGCCGCCGGCGGCGTGCAGGTGGTCCGGCTCAGCCATGGTGATTCGGAAAAAATGGCGGAACTGCTGAAGAACTTCGCCGCCGGTGCCTCGGCGGTTCGCCAGGGTGGTGATGAAGGTGGCGCCTCTGCTTCGCGTGCCTCCGATGGCGAAGGCCGGGTCTCGATCCAGTCGGATGAGTCCCTTAACGCTCTGGTGATCCGCGCCGAGCCGGAAATGATGAAAGAACTGCAATCGGTGATCAGCCAGCTGGACGTGCGGCGCGCCCAGATCCTGATTGAGGCGGCGATCGTCGAAGTGACCGGCGATAAAGCCAACAACCTGGGCTTCCAGTACCTGGCCGGCGATCTGGAAAACGGGGTTGGCGCGGTGAACTTCGGTGGCTCCGGCATCAGTGTGCAGTCTCTGCTGCAGGCGGTGATCACCGAGGACCCTTCCAATATCACCCTGGGTGACGGCATTGCTGCCGGCTTCGGTGAAACCGACGCCGACGGCGATCTGGAGTGGGGCGCGTTGGTGCAGGCGCTGGCGTCCACCACCAACACCAATCTGCTGTCGACACCCAGCATTCTCACTCTGGATAACCAGGAAGCCTCGATCATCGTCGGCGAGAATGTGCCGTTCGTGACCGGGCAGGCCTCGAGCACCGGTTCCGGGGTGTCCAACCCGTTCACCACCATCCAGCGCGAGGATGTGGGCCTGACGTTGAAGGTGACGCCCCATGTGGCCGGGTTGAACACCATCCGCCTGGAGCTTGAGCAGGAAACCTCGGCGGTGAAGGATTCGGTTGGTGAAGCGGTGGACATCGTCACCACCAAGCGGCAGCTCAACACCACGGTGCTGGCGGACGACGGTGAGACCATCGCCCTCGGCGGCCTGATTTCCGACGACGTTCAGGAGACCGTCCGCAAGGTGCCGCTGCTCGGTGATATCCCTCTGCTGGGCTTCCTGTTCCGCTCCACCTCCGAGAGCCACGTCAAACGTAATCTGATGGTGTTCATCAAGCCCACGGTGCTGGCGAACAACGACCGGCTGGTGGACATGACCCGCGAGAAATACATGGGCGTCACCGCCATGCAGTTCCGGGTCAACGATGACGGCGAACTGGTGCGCGAGGTTCAGTTCCCGCTGCCGGTGAAGCTGGAAAATCTGTTCGAAGGGCGTTCACCGGTTTCCGATGATTACGAGCGGGCTTATAAGGCGCAGCAGGAAAAACGCGAAGAGGATTCCGCCACGCCGCCCACCTCCGGGCCGGTGACCGATACCGAGGGCGTGGTGCCCGGGCAGGAAGAGGCGCCCGCCGCCCGTGATGAGGACGCGGACAAGGCGGAAGACGAGGCCCGCGAGCCGTCCGCCACCCGGACCCCACAACCGGTTGAACCGGCCCCGGCGCCCGCGCCAGCGGCCCCGCAGCCGGTTGAGGAATCGACCGTAGCGGCCTCGCAGGCCGATACGGAGGCCAGGCCCTCCGGTCAGTGCCGGCCGCCCTGGTGCTAGCCGGCGGCCGCTAGGGGGTGTTCAGGGACTCCAGGTTTCTGATCACCCGCTCGCTGCGCTCCAGTTTTTTCTGTAATTCCACGTTGTCCGGGTCCAGCGGGGCCACCCGCTGCCACAGCTGGTGGGCGGCCCGGTATTCGCCCTTGGCGTAAAGCGCTTCCCCCTGGGCCATGGTCCGGGCGAAGCGGTCCCGCGACCAGCGCTTCACTTGCTCGCGCATGGTGTCCAGGTAGCCGCCATCGTGCTGCGCCAGGTAAGTGCGGGCGGCCAGCAGGTCCTCCAGACGGCCGGTTTGTTGATACTGTGAAATCAGCGCTTCAGCGTGCTGGAAGCGGGTTTCCTGGCGGGCGTCCCGCGCCCGGTCCCGGGCGCTGTCGAGGGTCTTGCGCGCGCGTTTCAAGGAGGCCGGCTGGCTGCGGTCCGGCGTCAGCCGTTGTGCCATCTCCAGTGAGACCAGTGCCTGGCGCCACAGCGCCTGGTCGGCGTAGGCGTCGCCCAGTTCGGTGAGGCCGTCGCTCACCTGTTGGCGCAGCCGCGCGCGCTGATCCAGAATTCTCGCCGCCCGGCGGTCATCATGGTGGGCCAGGTCCCGGTCCAGCTCATCGGTGTCCAGCAGCGCCTTCGCCTGGGCCAGATACCATTGGTTAAGGCGTTCGCGCAGCGCCCGTGCCTCGCGCTCCCGCAATTGCGCCAGCAGAGAGTTCACCGGTTCCGGTTCCGCCACGCGGTCGCCGGTATCCTCCAGCAGCTGATACGCCTGCCCCCAGTCTTCCCGGGCCGACAGATCCCGGGCCAGGGCCAGTCTTTCCTGGCGGTATTCCCGGCTTGCCTGCAGCACCCCCTGGCGTTGCTCGGTGAGCAGGCCGTATTGGGGATGGCTCTGGTCGGTGCGGTCGATGATGTCCAGGGCGTCCCGGTAGCGGTGCTCCTGCAGCGCGTCACCCACCCGGTCGGCGGGATCCGAGAACGGCAGCAATGAGGCGCAGCCGGGCAGTATCAATACCGCCCCCAGGCCCAGCGTCGCCCGCCAGGTGCCCCGCTTAAGAGGATTCACGGTCGGCCTCCGCGCTGATTTCGGCAAGGAATTGGGCAATGCGTTGTTCCATCAGCGTTTCCGACAGGGCGTGCACGCCGTCCACCCGGAAAGTGCCTACCGGCTCCTGGCGGCCGCGCACCCGCATGGCGCCATACTCGGTGGCGCGCACCCGGGAGCCGATATTGGGATCCGCCATGATTGTCGAGGCGGCGATGATCTCGCCGGCGCCGGCCATGTTGGACAGCCGCGAGGCCAGGTTCACCGTGTCGCCCACCACCGTGTACTGCATGCGTTCCCTGGAACCGAGATTGCCGGCCAGCATCGCCCCGGAATTCATACCAATGCGGAATTCCACGGTGGTCAGGCCGCGCGCGTCACGGTATTCATTGAGGCGTGTCACCAGGCGCTGGATCATCACCGCGCAGCACAGGCCGTGGAAAAGGTGCTCGGAATCCTCCTCGGGCACACCGAATACGATCATCGCGCAATCGCCCATGTACTTGTCGATGGTGCCCCGGTAGAAATCGGAAGCGGCGCTGATGGCATCGAAGTAGACATTGAGCATGTCCGCCACCGCCTCCGGCGCCAGGCTTTCGGAGAGCCGGGTAAAACCGACGATGTCGGCGAACACCACCGTGGCGGTGACGTCGCGCCCGCCCAGGGTGACCTGGTCCAGGTTGGCCATCATCTTGCGCGCCACCGAAGGGCTCACGAAACGCTGCAGCACGCGCTCCACCTGGTCTTTCTCCAGCATGCCGTGGGCCATGCCGTTGTAGGCCTCGATCAGATGGCCGATCTCGTCATTGCGGCGTTCCTGGATCCGGTATTGCAGGTCGCCCTTGCGCATGGCGCTGGTGGCGGCGAGCAGATTGCGGATCGGCTGCGCCAGCCGCCGGCTGATCAGGAAGGAGGCGATGATCGCCAGCACGCCCATCGCCAGGGTGGCGGTGATCAGGGTGTTGCGCACCTCGCGCTGGGCCAGGGTGATGGAGCGGTCCGACAGGGTCACCGCCACCGATCCTGCCAGGTTATCGTTGACGCGCACCGGCGCGAAGTAGGTGCTCATGGCGTTTTCCCCGAGCCCGCCCCAGCGGCGCACTTCCGTCGAGGACGGGGCGCTGGCCGGCGGTTGCACCCCGGCCTGATCGATCGGCTGCCCCTCCCGGTTGAACAGCGCGGCGCCGGCGATGCTGTCGCTGCGCACCAGGTTGTTGATATGCACCTTGAGCAGGAAGCGGTCCTCGGCAAGCAGCGGTTCGCGGGCGGTATGCGCCAGCTGGGTGGCGATGGCGTTGCCGAAGCTGTCCGCCTGGTTGCGCATACGCTGCAGCTGATTGTTAAGCAGAATGAACGCCAGCAATGTCATACCGATCAGGATCAGCGCCGAGATCGACAGACCCATCTTCCAGGCCACCGGGAAATATTCCGGAATATAGGGCTGGATCAAGGCGTCAAAGCGCGCTTTCCAGGAAGCTTTCGGCTGGTTGGCAGGTGATGCGGGCATGGGAGCTTGAGGCTCTTGTCAGGAACAGTATCCAGTGTCACATTGCCAGACTGGCCCGAGGGAAACCAGACGTTTAACCACCATCTGCGAAGACTGAACACGACATGGCATTTATCCGCGAACGGCGCCTGGGCGCCAATGGAATGGACTTCTTCATCGCCGAGGCCGGCGAACCCGGGGCGCCGTTGGTGCTTTGCCTGCACGGTTTCCCGGAATGCTGGGCCTCCTGGCGTTATCAGCTGCCGGCGCTGGCGCAATCCGGGTACCACGCGGTGGCCCCGGACCTGCGCGGCTACGGTGAAACCGGCGGCCCCGCCGAGGTGGACGCCTACCGGCAAAGCCGGCTGGTGGCCGACGTGGTGGCGTTGATCGATGCTCTGGGCGCCGACCAGGCGGTGCTGATCGGCCACGACTGGGGCTGCGCCCTGGCCTGGCAGGTGGCCCGCCGCCATCCGGAGCGGGTCGCCGCCGTGGTGGGGCTGTCGGTGCCGTACGGCGGCCCGTCGCCGAAGCCGCCCACCGAAGCGATGCGCGACCTGTTCCGCGATCACTTCTTCTACATGCTCTACTTCCAGCGCCCGCAAGCCCCGGAGCAGGAGCTGGAAGCCGATGTGGAGGACAGCCTGCGGCGCATGTTCCACAGCCTCTCCGCGGATGGCATCGAGGATTTTTCCGTGGCGCCGGACAGCACCGGGGTGTTGCAGGCCATGCAACCGCCGCCTTCACCGCCGCGCTGGATGCGCGACGAGGATCTCGCCTACTACGTGGCCCGCTTTGAAAAGACCGGCTTCACCGGGGCCCTGAACTGGTACCGGGCCATGGACGCGTCCTGGGAAGAGAGCCGCGACGACGACAACTGGACCATCACGGCGCCGGTCCTGTTTCTCGGCGGCATGCAGGACCCGGTGCTGCTGTTCGGGCAAAAAGCCCTGACGCGCATGCCCGACTATGTGCCGGACCTGCGCACCGTGGTGCTCGACCAGTGCGGCCACTGGATTCAAATGGAGCAGGCCTCCGAGGTGAACCGGGAAATCCTCGGTTTCCTGGAAGAGATCTCGCCTAGACGCTGATCGGCACGCCGTGATCGTCGCGGTCGGTGAGAATCTCGAAAGCGGCGCCGTGCTCGCTGTGCAACACCTCCTCATGGCCCGAGCGGATCACCGACACCCGCGCGCGGGCCAGTTTACTGTTAAGACAGGTTTTATCGCCGCCCGGCGGGTTGTAGTAGGTGAGGGCGGTGAAGGCCTCGCGCGGCGCGTCGATGTCCACCCGCAGTTGGTTGTCACCGGCACGGCACTCGAGCCGCCATTGGAAGAACCGGTAGCGACCCCGTGAGCGCAGCGCCTGGCCGACCCGGTTGAAAGCGTAAGTCCGCCCGTCCAGCCGCAGCACCGCCAGACTCAGCCAGGGCGTGGGCACGGGCCCGAACCAGACCCGTGCCGTGGCGCACTCGAGAAAGGCGTCCGGGCGGCCGTCGAAGGCGGCCACCTGGCCCCAGGCGTACTGGTCGGTGTGGCGCTTTCCCCAATTATGGTTTTCGCTGCCGGGCCAGTGTTCCAGCTGCATGGCGTCGCCATCCACCCGAACCTGGCCGGACACACGCACCGCCGGCCGGCTGACCAGCGACTTGGCCTTGGGAAAGCCGGCCCGGTAGCGGTCTTCTGGCAACAACAGCAGCGGCTCCTGGCCGCCCTGGTAGCGCAGATCCCACTCGATGCGGTGGCCGGCGAGCGAGGCGCCGCCGTGCAGCTTGCCCGGTTCCAGCCGGTTGTCGCCGATCTCCACCGCCAGGCGGTCGGCGGCCACCAGACAGTGCGCCAGAGGAAACTCTTCCTTCACCGCCACCTGGTGTTCGCCGTCGAACCAGACCGCCCAGATCTCGCCGAGGCGCCGCCCGCCGTCGGCGGCGATGAACTGGGTATAGCGTATCCACAGCGCGCGCCGGCGGTAGGGGGCGTTGGCGCGCACGAACCAGGATTCGTAGTGCCCGCCCTGGCCCGGGTACTGGTTGCCGTGGAACGGGATCATGATGCCGCATCCTGATACGCGTGGCGCTCGTCCACCAGCCGCAGGGCCTTGAAGGGGAACGCCAGCATGCTGTCCCGGTACGCCACCCGGGCTTTGCCCACCGGCCGGTCCGCCTGGTAGACCGTGAGCGGGCAGGTGATCAGGGATTGAATCCAGCCGCCCTGACCGTATTGCTTTTGTCCCTCGGCGTAGAGCTCGCCCAGCTCCGGGTGACGGAAGTGCAGCCAGTAATGGGGCCCGCTCAAGCGGATTCTCAATTCGCCCTCGCAGGGGCATTGATGATCGCCGAGGCGCGCGGTGCCGCGAAAATAGCGCGGCGCGCCGAGGCTGAAGATGCGCGTGGTGAAAGCGCGAATCGTAAAGCTGAACGGACGCTCGACGCCGTCGCTGTCCAGAGCCAGCCAGCCGCTCATGGATTCCTTGAGTAGTAGTCCCAGTGTCATGCTTGGTGCTCCTGTAGATGGTCGGCCAACCGGGCCGCGGCCCGGCCGGCCAGGGCCATGATGGTGACCTGGGGATTGGCGCCCAGGCTGGAAGGCACCGCCGACCCGTCCATGACATAGAGGCCCTGGCGGCCATGGACCCGGTGCTGCGCATCGCAGACGCCGTCGTCCGGGTCCCGCCCCAGGCGCGCGGTGCCCAGCGGGTGATAGGCGGTGATCAGAAAGTCGCGGGGTTTGAGCGGGCCGGCCAGAAAGCGCTCCAGCTCCGCCACGCTATGCAGGCGCTGAAGGCCGTCCAGGCCCGGCACCAGAACCTCGCGGGCGCCGGCGGCGAAGTAGATGCGCGCCAGCGTGTCCACGCCGCGCAGAAACTGCGCGAAGTCCCGGTCATTCATGCGGTAGCGGATCAGCGGCCAGTCCCGGTGGGGCCCACGCCGCACGCGCCCCTGGGAGGTGTCGCGGATCATAAAGCCGAAGTAGGCGGTCTGCTGGTAGTCCTCGGTGAAGCGCACCCAGTCCTCGCCGTAAAGGTTGTTCAGCAGGCTGTGTCCCGCCAGGGGCACGCTGCCGCCTTCGAACATCAAACCCTGCTTGCCCCAATCGGTGACGCCGAAGCCCTGCGGAATGCTGCGGCTGTTGGCGAAGTCCCGGTCCGGGAAAATCGCGTTGACCACGCCGGCCGGGTGCAGGGTGAGGTGGCGGCCCAGATGGCGGTTGCGGATGCCCTGGTCACGCAGGAACAGCGGTGTAAAGAAGGTCCCCATGGCGGCCACCACGGCGCGGCTTTTCACCGTTAACCGGACCGAACGGCCGTCCCGGTTGCGGCCCCGGGCGGTCATGCCGGTGACCCGGTCGCCGTGCCAGTGCAGGCGTTCCGCCCGGAACCCGGAGAACAGGAAGGCGCCGCGGTCCAGCGCCCGGGGTATGTAGCTCACGTTGGTGGACTGCTTGGCGTCCGTGGGGCAGCCGAACTGGCACAGCCCCTGGCCGTCGCAGCCCTCGGCGTTGCGGTTGAGCGGGTGGCGCTGCTGGAACCCCAGCGCCTCGGCGCCGCGATCGATGACGTCGCCGATGGCCCCCACATGTTCGGGTTTGGCGGCCTGCACCTTGAGCACCTCTTCCACCTGTTCGAACCAGGGCGTCATCGCTTCGGCACTGAAGTCGCCCAGCCCGCGGGCCTGCCAGTCGGCCAGTACCTCCTCCGGGGTGCGCATGCAGGTGCCGGAATTAATGGTGGTGGTACCGCCCACGTTGCGGCCCACCGGCACCGGAATAATGGCGTTGCCGGTGGCGCAGTTGCTGCCCAGCGCCCGGTACAGCTTGGGAATCACCTCGGTGAGCCGGCAGTTGAAATGGGAGCGGTCGTAGTACTGGCCCTCTTCCACGATCACCACGGCCAGGCCGCGGCTGGCCAGCTCGTAGGCGGCCGACGCGCCGCCGGCGCCGCTGCCGATCACCACCACGTCCGCTTCCAGTTCCATATCCTCGGCGCAATCCCCGGCGGCGGTGATCTGCTGCTGCCAGCGGAAATGTTCCACCTGGCTGGGCACCTGCACCGGTGGCCGGCAGCCGGTGCGCGCTTCCACGTCGCGGTCAAACACATAGTGTGCCTTGAGCGGCAGGCTCACGGCGCGCAAGAGCTTACCGGACACCGGGGTGCGGGACAGCCGGTCGAGAAAACGGGCCCGGTGGGGCGTGTCGCCACGGTGGAAACGCCGGCCATGGCGGAGCAGGTGGCGGGCGTCCAGCCACAGCAGCCCGAGCCGCAGCGCCCGCGCCAGCAAAGCATGCTCGCCGACACGGGTGAGCAGCGCCTCGGCGTCCGCTGCCGGCAGGGTCCGGCCGGCGGGAAACAGGGACGCGGTCAGCGCCCGGGCGGTGGGGTTGCGGGTGAGAGCGGTTTGGTCAGCCATGCCGGCAGTGTGGGGCCTTCCCCGGTGCCGCGCTTGACCCGGACCACAGTGGCACCCTGCGGGCCGGGTCAAGCGCGCCTGGGATGCCGGCTATCTGATCTGGATCAACAGCGGCGGGCCCGGCTTTGGGCATTATGGCTTCGGGGCGTCACGCCCCGCTGCGTATGCTTCCGGGTCACCCCGGTCTGCGGCCCCGCTTCGGCGGGGCTTTTTTTTGGTTCATCGCGCTTTAGC
>NZ_ARXR01000028.1 GCF_015356855.1 Alloalcanivorax venustensis ISO4 | reverse complement strand
CTCCGCGGCGACCGGGGCGGGGCCTTTGCCGCCCTCGGCACGGGCGGCGGCAGCCGGGGGTTCAGGCGGCCGGGACAAACGCATCTGCGGTTCCTGGGCCAGCCGCGCGCCGCTCATCTCGCCCCGGTACCAGCTTTGCAGATGGGATTCATAGAACAGCCCGCTCTGGCCGACGCTGGCCTGCAGACGGTTGGCCAGGGTCGGGGCCTCGGCGTCGGCGGCGGTCATCAGGGGCACCGCCGGCCGTACCGCCGACGGCGGCGCCGGGTAGCGGGCGAGGATATCGGCGATGGTACGGGCGGCGGCGCTGAAATGGGTTTGCGTGGACCCGGTTGCCGGGTCCGGCGGCGGCGCCAGGGTTTGCGGGGCGCGGGCACGCTGGTGCGTGGCCGGCAGGTCCGGCAAGGGCGCGGTGCGCGGGTCGAGGCGCGAGTCGCTGCGCACCGCCGGCGGTGCTTCAGCGGGGCTGAGCGGGCGCACCGGTTCGGGGGTCTGCCGGGCCACGGGCACGTCGACCCGTTTGCCCAGCACTTGATGCAGCAGGGTATCCAGAATCGGCGTGATGCCGCTCACGGCGTGTCTTCGTCCAGGTGGAACGCGGAGTCCATGGAGGTGGCTTCCTGGGGCCCATAGGAACGGCGCAGATCCCGCTTACGCCTGGACGTGCCGATCAGCCCGGCCAGTTCGTCCCGGCGCGCCACCAGACAGCGGCGTATTTCCAGGTCGCGCTCGAGTATCCGCTCCAGCAATTCCGCCTTGCGCGCCCGCTGCGAGGGGTCAAGCGCGGTATCCTGTTCGCGGCTGGAGAGCTGTTCCACGTCCACCAGATAGTGCGCCTCTTCGTCCATCAGGGCGTCCCAGTCCTGGCGGCGCACGCAGTCCAGCATACGCCCGGAGCGCGCCAGCAGAGCCTCATAGGCGAGCAGTACCTGTTCCGCTGACAGCGCCCGGCGCGGGGATTCGATTTCGGTCATTCAGCCCCCTGATGCGCGGCGGGTTTGATCTGGTTCCAGGCTTCACCCAGGTCCGCCAGCAAGCGGCCGGCCTCGTCCAGGCTGGCCGGGTCGTTACGCAGATTGGCGTTAAGCAGCAAACGGGCGATGTAGTCGTACAGCGATGCCATGCGGTCGGCGAGCTCGCCGCCCTTTTCCCGGTCCAGGGCCGCCAGCAACCCGTTGTTGACGATATCCAGCGCTTTCGAAATGGCCTTGCCCTTCTCCGCCACCTGCCCTTCGCGCATGTGCAGCGCGGCCGCGCGGATGGCGGTGCCGGCGCCGTCGAACAACATACTGATCAATTGATGGGGGCTGGCCGACATTACCCCGCTTTCCACCCCTACCCGGGCGTAGGCCCCCGCGCCCCGGGCGTACCCGGCGGCGCCACGCGTCATTGTCATGAGTCGTACCCTCTGCTGGTTACCTTTCCTGGCTTACTGGCTCAACTGGGCGTTCAGCGAATCGAACTGCTGAGTCAGGTAGCTGCTGGTGGAGTTCATTTCCGCGATCATCGAGTCCAGCTTGCTGAACTGCTCGCGGTAGCGGGCGATGGTGCTGTCGATGCGCTCCTCGGTGCGCAGGTAGCGTTCGCCGAGGCCCTCGATGCGGTCTTCCAGACCGCTGGTGGCGTTCCCCAGGGTGCCGCTTTCACCGAGCATCTTGCCGAGGGTGGCGTCAAGCTGCGCGGCCAGGCCCTCCGATTCTCCGGTGCCGGAGAAGAAATCCGTCAGCGCGCCGAGATTGTCCGCCACCGCGGCGTCCAGTTTTTCGTCGTCCACTTCCAGGGTGCCGTCGATGGTGAGGTCCACGCCGATATCGGCGAGAGCGCTGAATTCACCGCCGGACACCACGCCGCCCATGACGCCGCGGATACGGGATTCAATGCCGCGCAGGGTGGTGTCGCCGAGCAGCTCGCCGCTGGTACCGGTTTCCTGGTCGTAGCTGGTGAGGCTGTCCATGGTCTTCTGGAGGCTGTTGTAGCTTTCCACGAAGCTGGTCACCGCTTTCTTGATGCCGGCGGTGTCGCGGGTCACCGAGATGGTGGCGTTGCCCTCTTCCTCGAGGTTGAGCGTGACCCCCTGAACCGCGCCTTCCACGCGGTTGCTCTGGCTCTCGATATCGATGCCGTTGACGCTCAGGGACGCATTGATGGCGGTGACCTCGGTGCCGGCATCCACGGCGAGGGTGTCGCCGAGACCGCCGGTACCGAAGTCGACGCTGGCGATCGCCGCGTCGGTGCCGGTCTCGGTGGCGGACAGCACCAGCCGGTGCGGCTGACCGCTGCCGTCGTTGACCAGTGAGGCCTGGACGCCCTTGCCCGCCTCGTTGATGGCGTCGCGGATGCCTTCCAGGGAGCTCTGGTCCTCGCCCACATCAATACTGAAGTTGTCGCCGTTACCGAGCGTGAAACTGATCGCGCCGGCGCCCAGCTTCTCGGTTTTGTCGGTCACGCCCTGGGTGGCGATGCTGTAGGCACGGGCCTTGTTGTTGACCACGATGTCGTGGGTGCCGGGCAGCGCGTCCTCGCCGACCACGGCGGTCAGGGCGTCGCCGGACACGTTGCTCTTGACCGCGTCGAACTGCTGGCTGTCGGCGAGCTTGGCCGCCGCCTCGCGGAAGTCGTCGAGCTTGCCCTCCAGCGTGCCGTAGGCGGAAATCTTCGCCTGGTAGCTTTTCTGTTGCTGGGTGATCGGCGCCAGTTGCTGACGTTCCGCCGACTCCATCTGGTCGAGCAGGCCGTTGAGGTCGAGCCCGGAACCGATACCCAAAGAAGAAATTGAAGCCATGGTCTTTCCTTGCAAAGTACCTACGTATTGTGCGCCGCCCGGGCGCCGCCGCAGCGGTGGATAAGGGCGACCATTTACCGCTATTTCATGCTATCGGCGGTAACCGCCTCGACTTTAGCGCGCCGCCACTAGCCGGGCGCGGGCAACGAGGCCACCGGCTCGCCGAGCCGCTCCAGCGCGCCGCCTTCCAATAACTGCTCGGGGTCGGCGCCGGGAAAGGCACTGCCCCGGGATATCTGCACCTCCACGGGAAGGCCCTGGTCGTCCAGTCGCCGCACCCAGGCCAGCAGCCCGCCCTGGTAACGCACCAGAGTGCCCACCGGCCAGCGCCCGAAATGCGCCCGATAGCGCTCCACCCAGCGGCGGTCGAACTGGTGGGGCGAGTCGTGCAGGTGGCCGTAAATCGCTTCCGCGGACCAGGGGCGCCGGCCCGGGCGCAGCCGCGCCATAACGTCGGAGACATCCACCACCGAGGCGAGCCGTGCCAGCTCCGGCAGGTCGTCGGCACCGCGTCCGTGGGGATAGCCGTGACCGTCGAGCCGCTCATTGACGTCGCGCACCACCGCTTCCACCACCGAGGAGGCCAGCCAGCGGCAGCTTTCCAAACGCTGGGTAATCAGCGCCACATGCCCCTGCAGCCAGCGGTACTGGCTGGCGTTGAGAAACTGCATCTCAAGAAGATCCCGGGGCAACAGCGCCTTGCCCAGGTCGTGCACCAGCCCGGCGGCGGCCAGCGCCTTGCACAGCTCATGGGGCATTTTTTCCCCTCTGGCGAAGTCCAGCAGATGGACCGACACGCCCAGGGAGTGCCGCACCAGCAGCGTTTCCTTATCCAGGCACTGCACCGCGAACAACAGCGCCTCACGGTCCTCGTCCTGCAGAGCCAGCAGGCGGTCCGCATGCCGCGACAACTGCACCGCGTCGACCATGCCGCCCTGGCGCAACGCCAGAATCTGGTTGTCCAGATAGGCGGCGGTGGGCGCCAGCCGGCGAGTCATGGCGGTGGCGTAATCGTGCGTCTGGCGGCGGCTCACGCTGCCGTGCTCTTCGTTTTTGTTACCCTGGAACAGCTGCGACGGCGCCAGCGGCGTGCGCGTGTTGCCCGCCATGCGCGCCGCCTCACGCTCGATCTCGCGGACCATAAACCACAAGCGCCGGTCGTCCTCGGCGCTGCGCTCGGCGAACACAAACCCCACTTTGACCAGGCCCCGCTGCGCGTCCGCCTTCTGGTGGCGCGGGCTGCCACGCACCACGAACCGGGTGCCGTTGGGGAAAAACAGCTCCAGCTCGAACACCGCCGCGTTGGACATCAGCGCGGTCATGGCGCTGGCCGACAGCTCCACCAGACAGCCCTGCAAGGACAGATCGCGCAGATCGCCCTGGGCGGACAGGCCGCTTTCCCGGTCACGCAGCACCACGCCCACCTCCATGCCCAGCCGCAGCTCGGCACGGAAGGTATCGCGGCGCTGCAGAATCTCCATCTCCGGCGGGTAATCGCAACGGCACAGCATCCTGTCGTCACGCTCGAAACACATGTCCGCGCTTAATAAAGGCGTGCGCAACACCCCGCCGCGGGCCAGCCCCATCAGCCGGAAGCCGGCGCCACGGCGCAAATCCGCGGCGATATGCCGGATCGCGCTGATATCCAGCAGCAGGCTCTCACCCGGGTTTACCTCGAACACCACCACCGGCATCGGCTCGCCACCGGTCTTATCCAACGCCAGCGACGCCGCCCCCGGCTGGGTCAGATGTTCCAGCAAATCCTCTATCTCCGGGGGATGCTCCACCCGACTGAATGCATCGTCCTGCGACGTCATACCGATATCCCTCGCCTTCGCCTCGCTAACAGCCTTGCTTATCGGCACACCCCGGCCCGGCTTTAGCCGCAAAACTTTTTGCCGCCAACCCTAAAGCGAAACGCGAATCCGCCGAAAGACGGTGTAACGGCCAGCGCCGTTGCTCTCAAACCAAACGGTGAATCACAAAAGGACATTTGCTATGTCAGTTATCAACACCAACATCACGGCCATGATCGGCCAACAGAACCTGGGCAAATCCCAGAGTGCTCTGCAGACCTCCATGGAGCGTCTGTCCTCCGGCCTCCGTATCAACAGCGCCGCTGACGACGCCGCCGGCCAGGCCATCGCCAACCGCATGACCGCCCAGACCACCGGTCTGGCACAGGCTCAGCGCAACGCCAACGACGGTATTTCCGTGGCGCAGACCGCTGAAGGCGCGCTCAACCAGGTCAACGACAACCTGCAGCGCGTCCGTGAGCTGACGGTTCAGGCACAAAACGACACCAACTCCCAGAGCGACCTGAACTCCATCCAGGACGAGATCAATCAGCGCCTGGACGAGATCAACCGTGTTTCCCAGGAAACCAACTTCAACGGCGTGAAGGTTCTGGCTGAAGACCAGGAATTCTCGATCCAGGTCGGCGCCAACGATGGCGAGAAGATCACCATGAACCTGAAGGAGATTAACGCCGGGACCCTGGGCCTAGACACCTTCAACGTAAACAAAGCTCTGGCCGAAGACGCCGCCGCCGGTGACAGCGTAACCATCGACGGCACCAGCTACGACATCGCCGCCAGCGGTAGCGGTGTCAACGGCACCGCTTCCACCACCGTGGACATCGACGACGTTACCGTCGGTACCACCACCGATACCGCCATCGATGGTGCCGACTCCAATGACCTGGTCTTCGGCGAAGACGGAACCGCCTACGTGAAAAGCGTGTCCGGCTCCACAACCAGCTACTACGAAGCCGAACTGAGCGTCACCGATGGCACCGCCACCTCTTCTCCGCAAATCAGCTTCACCGTGGCTGCCGATGCGGAAGAAGTGACTCATCTCACCGACACCGCTGCCGAAGCCGCCACCAGCGACCCGCTGGCCTCCCTGGACAGCGCCCTGAGCGACGTGGACAGCCTGCGCTCCGAAATGGGTGCCATGCAGAACCGCTTCGATTCCGCGATCACCAACCTGAGCACCACCGAAACCAACCTGTCCGCGGCCCGTTCGCGCATCGAAGATGCCGACTACGCGGTGGAAGTGTCCAACATGACCCGCGCGCAGATCCTGCAGCAGGCCGGCACCTCCGTTCTGGCCCAGGCCAACCAGGTACCGCAGAGCGTCCTGTCCCTGCTCGGCTAACCAGCCAGCCATCGGGATATAGAAGGCCCCGACAAGGGGCCTTCTTTCGTTCCGGCACCGCCAAAGCCCTGAAATAACCGCTTTAACCCCCGCCTAATCCCATCTTTAGCCCGCCCGGCCCACTGCTAACCTCTTCCTACCGCCATAACGCAGGCCCGGGGTCACCATGTCCGTCAAAACCAAACCGTCCGCCACATTCTCACGCATCAAGCACGCGTATCGTCAGGCCTGGAAAGGCCGGGAATTCGCAAAAGCGGAGAAACAAGCTGTCCTGATGACGCGGCGCCATCCGAACTATGCCTATTCATGGCGTTCTCTCGGCGCGGCCCGGGTGGAATTGAAGCGTCCGGCGGAAGCCCTGGAGGCGCTGGCGGAGGCCACTCGCCTGGAGCCGAACGATGACCAGGGGTTTTACTGGCTGGGTTCCGCCCGCTTCGCCCTGAAAGACTGGGATCAGGCGTCACGGGAGCTTCAGCAATGCCTGGCTTTGAATCCCCGGCACGCGGCGGCACACGCACTGCTGGCACGCGTATACAATGCCCAGGGCCTGCGCGAACGGGCGATGGAAAGTATCGACACGGCACGCTCCCTGGATCCGGACAGCCCCGCCATCCTGACCCAGAGAATCAATATTTTCTCGGCGGCGCGACGCATGGAAGACGTACTCGCCGACTGTCAGCGCCTGTTGGAGCTGGATAACAACAACCCCAGCGCCTATAGCCTGGTCGCCACGAAGTACTGCGAGATGACCGACTTCGCCCGCGGCGCTCACTACTTCGAAGAGGCGCTGAAACGCAGGCCGGACTATCTCGAGGCCTTTTCCAACCTAATCTTCAATGCCCATTACGACCCCTCTCTGAGCCGGCAGCACATAGCGGCCCTGATTCAGCGCTGGCGAGCAAGCTTTTCACCGGCGCAACGGCCACGCCGTCCGGAAGGCGGCGGTCGCGACGAGAGCCGTCAACTGACCATCGGCCTGCTCTCCGCCGGCCTGCGAATGCACCCGGTGGGCCAGATGATCACCTCCGCTTTGGAAAACCTGTCCGTCGACGACTTCCGGCTAGCGGTATATTCCACTAGCGATCTGAAAGATGTGCTCACCGCACGGATGCGGGCGATCACAGACAAATGGCATAACATTGCCGGCCGTCCGGACGCCACCGTGGAAGCGTTGATAGAGCAGGATCAGGTGGACATTCTGATCGACCTGAGCGGCCACACCGACGGCAACCGCCTGCGACTGATCGCCCGGGAACCGGCGCCGCTGATCGTTAAATGGGTGGGCGGTCTGGTCAACACCACCGGGCTGGATGCCATTGATTACCTGATCAGTGACTCGGTGGAAACGCCACCGGGTTGCGACGCGGACTATCTGGAGAAGCTGATCCGGATGCCCGACGACTACATCTGCTATATGCCACCGGAGCACGCGCCGCCGGTGGGCGCGCTGCCGGCCGCCGCAAACGGCTATGTGACCTTCGGCTGCCTGAACAACCCGGCCAAGATCAACCCTCAGTTGATCGGCGAGTGGGCGCGCCTGCTTGAGGAGATTCCACACAGTCGGCTGCTGCTGAAGAGTGGCCAGTACAGCGACGCCACCTTCCGCGAACGCCTGTGGTCGGAATTCGAAGCCGCCGGCATCGAGCGGCAACGCGTGATGCTGGAAGGCCCGGAAAACCACATCGCCTTTCTCGATACCTACAACCGCATCGACATCGCGCTGGACCCCTGGCCCTACTCCGGCGGCCTGACCACCTGCGAAGCCCTGTTGATGGGGGTACCGGTGATCACCCTGCCCGGCCCCACGTTCGCGGGCCGGCATGCCGCCTCCCACCTGGTGAACGCGGGCCTGCCGGAACTGGTGGTGGACAGCTGGGACGCCTACCGCGCCCGGGCCCGGGATCTGGCCGGCGACCTGGATAATCTGGCCACCGTGCGGCGCCACCTTCGCGACACCCTGGTGCAATCACCGGTGTGCGATGCGCCCCGCTTCGCCGCCAATCTGAGCGCGGCCCTGCGGGGCATCTGGCAGCGCTATTGCCGCGATCTGCCACTCGCCGCTCTGACCTTTGAACGAGACGGCAACGCCCGGTTCGAGGATCAGGCGCTGCCGGTGCCAGAACCGGTCACCCCCTCTGTCACCTTGAAAAAAGCGGCGATACAACGGGAAACAGCCGGCCAGTTCCACTTCGATTTCAGCGGCAAGATCGTAACCCTGGACAACGGCGGGCAGCTCCTGGAAACCGGCGCCGCGGACTCACTGCTGCCGCTCGGCGCCTTCGAGTTGCTGGTGTTCGATCCGCTCGGTGAACACACCTCGCACGCCGCCCGCCAGCGCGACGGGCTGCAGGTATTTCCACAGACCACCCTCGGCGACGGCGAACCGGCGGTGCACTACGCGTGCCTGGACCCGACGTTCAGCGCCACCCTCAAGCCGTTGCCGGACGCCGGCGACGGCGCCCGGGTGCTCACCGAACTGCCGGTCAATACGGTGGCGCTGGACTGCATTGAGGGACTGCCCAGTCTGGACTGGCTGGTTCTCGATCATCGCAGTGATAGCATGGCGGTGCTGGAAAACGGCGCGAGCGCGCTGGCGAACACGCTGCTTATTCAGGCATCACTGCGGTTCGACGTTCGCCATGCCGGCCAACCGGATCTGTCGAAGCTTTGCCAATGGGCTCAAACTCACGGCTTCCGTCTGTACAGACTGAACAATCCCACCCACCGCAGCCATCTACCCGAGGAGATGGGCCCAGACCGGCAAGCCACTGAACTGGTCGCCAGCGAAGCCCTGTTGCTGCCCACGCCAAGGGCGCTGAGTGCCCTCGACGACAACCGCAAGGTGAGACTGGCCTTCCTGTTGCACACGGTGTACGGCATCAAGGATCTCGCCTATGCGCTGCTCGAGCAGGTCGACCCGCAGCAGGCGCACGCCTACCTGGACGCCGATGGCGGACTGCAACGCCCCTTCACGGAGCCGGCCGTCTTCGTGGTCGGCTGCGGCCACAGCGGCACCACCCTGATGGCATCGCTTCTCGGCGCGCACCCGAACATTTACTGCATACCCCGGGAAACCTACTGGTTCCTGAATAATCCGAAGCTGGACCAGGAGTACCCGCAAGCCCAGCGCGACGCCGCCGACGAGGGCAAGACCCTGGTGTGCGAGAAGACCCCCAAGCATGTGTACCGGATCGATGAGATCAAGCGGCGCTTTCCCAACGCCCGTGTCGTGGCGATGGTAAGGGACGGCCGTGACGTGGCCTGCTCCATCAAAAAGCGCACCGGATCACTGGACGGCGGCATCCAACGCTGGCGGCAGGATAATACCGAGCTGCTCAAGCATGAGAACGACGACCACGTTCACCGGGTCCGCTACGAGGATCTGATCCAAGACAAAGAGGGCACCATGGCCGGTGTTCTGGCCTTTCTCGGTCAGCAATACACGGACGAGGTGTTCGGCTTTTACAAGAAGAACTACAACTGGTTCGGCGTGCAACCGGCCAAGGAAACCGACGGCGTCGGCGAGCAAAGCCATGTCATGCGGCGCTCCTGGCAAATGAGCCAGCCCATCCATGATCGCCGCGGCATCTGGCGAGAGTCGTTGAGCGAACAGGAGGCAAAGCGCTTTGAAGCGCAATGCGCCGATCTGATGCGGCACTTCGGGTACCTCTGACAGGTATCCGCCGCCACCCGCCTGGGCCGGTGGCGGCATAAAGTTATGGGCGTGGCGGCCGATACAGGTACAAACCTGTGCATATAACTATCGGCTGAGGGCCTGCCCATGACCACGCCCGTGGACAACAACAGCGTTTCATCCCTGCCTTCGCAGTTCTCCTACCTGGCCGCGCGTCAGCGCGTGGAAAAAGTGCTGGCACAGCTGCCCGCCGCCGGCGGCGCGGTACAGGAGAGCGACTCGGAAGGTCGGATGGTAGAACGGGAGGAGCTGGTCAAACCGGTCCAGCAGATCAACGAAGTGCTGCGCCGCTACGGCGTGGAGTTTCAACTGAGCGAGGATTCCGGGCGCACCATCATTCGCCTGATCGACCGGGAAAACGGCGAACTGATCCGCCAGATCCCCCCGGAAGAGGCCCTCAACGCCGCCCAACGCCTCGAAGAAGTAAAAGGCCGCCTCTTCAGCCTTGAAGTCTAAGCGCGGGCCCTGCCTCCGGCACGGCCCGCTCTTTAGCTGTTAACTATCAACTATTAACTATTAACTATTAACTATTAACTATTAACTGATTTTTATACTTGCATATTCATAACGTCTTTATAGGCGGACACCAGCCGATTGCGCATCTGCACGCCCATCTCGAAGGCGATGCTGGCTTTCTGGCTGGTGATCATGGTGTCGTGCAGCGACACGCCGGGCTCACCGGCCTGGAACGCCTTGGCTTTGTCGCCGGCGTCGGTCTGCATCTGGTTGATGCGCTCCAGGCTGGATTGCAGCGCCTCGCTGAAGCCGCCGCTGCCCACGGTGGTGTCCAGATTCTGCCCGCCGGCCCGGGGCACGGCGCCGGCCGCCTGCCCGGCGAGGTCCTGCATCTGGTTGAGCGCGGCCTGCATGGCCGGATTGATGGTCGGTGTGCTCATAACGTATCGCTCTGCGTTACCCGCTATTTGAACCGCAAGATTACCAGCCCCCGCCGTGACCCAAGCGGTCAAATGACGGCAAAAAGGCGGGCTTTTCTTTCCTTTGTGTGTCCCGGCGCTGCTCATAATGGCATGCGTCGCAATACCACCGGAAAGCAGCAATGCCTTTTCAACACTATTCCCGTCTCCCCGGGGGGCACGCATGAGCAACGGCGAGACCCGCCCGGACAATAACGGCATCGAACAGATGCTGGCGCGGCTGCGCGCCAACCCGCTGGTGCCGTTGCTGGTGGCCGGGGCCGCGGTGATCGCCCTGGTGGCGGCCATGCTGATGTGGGCCAGCGCGCCGGAATACCGCGTGCTCTACAGCAACCTCAGCGAAGCCGACGGCGGCCGCATCATCAGTGAACTGGAAAGCCGCGCGGTGCCCTATCAGTTCAGCCAGGGCGGTCGCGCCCTGATGGTGCCCGGCGACCAGGTCCACAAACTGCGTTTGCAGCTCGCCGAACAGGGCCTGCCGGAAGGCGGCAACGTGGGCTTCCAGATCATGGACGAGCAGGCGTTCGGCATCAGCCAGTTCGCCGAGCAGGTGAATTTCCAGCGCGGCCTGCAGGGCGAGCTGGCCAGCTCCATTGAAGCCCTGGGCCCGGTATCGCGGGCGCGGGTGCATCTGGCCATGGCCAAGCCGTCGGTGTTCATCCGCGACCGCGAGCCCGCCAAGGCGTCCGTGGTACTGACCCTGGAAGCGGGCCGCGCGCTGGGCGACGGCCAGGTCGACGCGATCGTGCATATGGTCTCCAGCAGCGTGCCGGAACTGGCCCTGGAAGACGTCACCGTGGTCGATCAGGCCGGCCGCTTGTTGTCCCGGCCCTCCGGCAGCGGCGGTGGCCTGGACGGCACCCAACTGGAGTATGTGCGCGAAGTGGAGCGCGTCTACCGCCAGCGCATCGAGAGCATTCTGGCGCCGATCCTGGGCCCGGAGAACGTGCGCGCCCAGGTCACCGCGGAGGTGAATTTCGCCCGCCGCGAGGAAACCAACGAGCGCTACGGCCCCAACCAGGGCGGCAACCCGGCGGCGGTGCGCAGCAGCCAGACCCGGGCGGTCTACAGCGGCGGCGAGGATCTTGCCCAGGGCGTGCCCGGCGCGCTCACCAATACGCCCCCGGGCGCGGCGGCCTCGCCGGTGCAGCAGAACGACGATCAGCAGGAAGGCGAAAACACCGAGGACGACGACGACACCACCAAGCGCCTCAACCACGAAGACGTGATCAATTACGAAGTGGACCGCAACATCACCCACGTTCAGCACGAGCGCGGCCAGGTGGAGCGGCTGTCGGTGGCGGTGGTGGTCGACTACCGCGACGGCGTGAACGAGGACGGCGAAGCCGCCCCGGTGCCGCTGAGCGATGACCAGCTGGAACGCATCAATCAACTGGCGCGCCAGGCGATGGGCTTCTCGGTGGAACGCGGCGACGGCCTGGAAGTGGTCAACAGCCCCTTCACCCGGGTGGAATCCGAGGACCAACAACGCGCCTGGTGGCAGGACCCGTTCTGGCAGGACTTCCTGTTCTCCATGGGCCGCTGGCTGCTGGTGGGCCTGGCCGCGCTGCTGCTGTTCCTGCTGGTGCTGCGGCCGATGCTCAAGCGCTACGCCCGGCAGGCCCCGGCACCGGCGGCGCGTCCGGCCCAGGCACAGGCCCCGTCACCGGCGCCGGCCGCCGCCGACGAGGCCGGGGACGAGCCCGAGCCGGTGGCGCCGCGCCGCCGCCGGCGCCGCTCCTCGGCCTACGAACAGAACCGCCAGGACCTCCAGGACATGGCCCAGGAAGATCCGGCCATGGTGGCGATGATCGTGCGTAACTGGATGAATCGGAATGACTGAGCTCAACAACACCCAGCGGGCCGCCGTGCTGTTACTGGCCCTGGATGAAGACAGTGCCGCCGAGGTATTCAAGCATCTGTCCGCCCGCGAAGTGCAGGAAGTCAGCCAGGAAATGGCCAAGCTGGGGAACATCTCCCACGACCAGATGCGCCAGGTGCTGGACGATTTCTATGACGAGTCGGAGCAGTTCGCGGCGCTGAACCTGTATTCCAGCGACCATATCCGCTCGGTGCTGACCAAGGCGCTGGGCAACGAACGCGCCTCCAGCCTGCTCGAGGACATCCTCGAACAGAATGGCGCCAATTCCGGCATCGACGCCCTCAACCTGATGGAAGCCAACATCGTTTCCGAGATGATCCGCGACGAACACCCGCAGATCATCGCCACCATTCTGGTCCATCTGGAACGGCGCCAGGCCGCCGACGTGCTGGAATACTTCGACGACAAGCTGCGCAACGACGTGGTGCTGCGCATCGCCACCTTCAGTGGCGTGCAGCCCGCCGCCCTGCAGGAGCTCACCGAAGTGCTGGGCGGCATGCTCGACGGCCAGAACCTCAAGCGCAGCAAGATGGGCGGCGCCCGCACCGCCGCCGAGATTCTCAACCTGATGAACTCCAGCGCCGAGGAAACCGTGATCGAAACGGTGCGCGCGCACAGCGAGGACCTGGCGCAGAAGATCATCGACGAGATGTTCCTGTTCGAAAACCTGCTCGACGTGGACGACCGCGGCATCCAGCTGCTGCTCAAGGAGATCAACACCAACGCGCTGATGGTGGCGCTGAAAGGCTCCGACGAAAAACTCAAAGAGAAATTCCTGCGCAACATGTCGACCCGCGCCGCCACCTTGCTGCGCGAGGACATGGAAGCCAGCGGCCCGATCCGCGTGTCGCAGGTGGAGAGCGAACAGAAAGCCATTCTGCAGGTGGTGCGCCGCCTGGCGGACAACGGCGAAATCGTGCTGACCGGCGGGGACGATGCCTATGTCTAGCGCCCACTCAAGCTGGCGCCGCTGGCGGATGGGGGAACTGGACAGTGCCCGCGACCCGGGCGCCGCCCGCCCGGCCGCGGTCGACGCGGAACAGCGCAAGGCGTTTCAGCATCAGGCCGAGCTGCAGGCGCTGCGCAATGAAGCCCGTGAGGAAGCACGCCGGGAAGGCCACCGGGAAGGCTTCGAGGCCGGCCGCCAGGAAGGCCACGCCCTGGGGCTGGAAGAAGGCCGCCGCGCCGGCGAGCACGAAACCGCCCGCCAGCGCCAGGAAGCCCTGGCGCCGCTGGCCGATCTGGTGGACGAATTCCGCCGCGCCCTGGCCGACCTGGACCACGCCATCGCCGAGGACCTGGTGGACCTGGCCCTGGCCACCGGCCGCCAGCTGGCCGGCGACGCGCTGCGCGAAGAGCCCGCCGAGATTCTTAACCTGGTGCGCACCCTGATTCACGAGGAACCGGCGCTCAACGGCAAAACCCGACTGTGGCTGCACCCGGACGATCTGGCGCTGGTGGAACAGGAGCTGCACGCGGAATTCCACGCCGCCGGCTGGAAACTGCACCCGGACGATCAGCTCAGCCGCGGCGGCTGCCGGGTTACCAGCCCCAGCGGCGAGCTCGACGCCACCCTGGAAAGCCGCTGGGAAAACCTGGCGGCGCGGGTGCGGCGGCGCAGCCGCCGGCCGCAAGCCGGCGGCGACGACGGCGGGGAACAACCATGACCAGCGCCGAGAACCTCCATCAGGCGCAATGGCGCCGCACGCTCAACAGCGTCACCCGGCGCGTGGCGACGGCGCCCCACTACCAGGCCAGCGGCCGGGTGGTGCGCGCCACCGGCCTGGTGTTGGAAGCGGTGGGCCTGCGCACACCGCTGGGCAGCGCTTGCCGCATCGAGATCACGGCGCCGGGCAGCGACCGGCCGGACTTCGCCGAAGCGGAAGTGGTGGGGTTCTCCGGGGACAAGCTGTTTCTGATGCCGCTGGCGGAGATCAGCGGCCTGGTACCGGGCGCCCGGGTGTTCCCGCTGGGCGACGGGGAAGACACCGGCGCGCGCCGCTTCCCGCTCGGCGACGCGCTGCTGGGCCGGGTGGTGGACGGCAACGGCCGCCCGCTGGACGGCGGCGCGCCGCTCGATGACGTGCCCCACGGCACCCTGGCCTCGCCGCCCATGAACCCGTTGGCGCGGGCGCCCATCGACACCCAGATCGACGTCGGCATCCGCGCCATCAATACCCTGCTCAGCATCGGCCGGGGCCAGCGCATGGGCCTGTTCGCCGGCTCCGGCGTGGGCAAATCCGTGCTGCTGGGCATGATGGCCCGCTACACCGGCGCCGACGTAATCGTGGTGGGCCTGATCGGCGAGCGGGGCCGGGAAGTAAAAGACTTCATCGACAATATTCTTGGCGAGGAAGGCCGCCGCCGCTCGGTGGTGGTGGCCGCCCCGGCCGACACCTCGCCGCTGCAGCGGCTGCAGGGCGCCGCCTACGCTACCCGGGTGGCGGAGCATTTCCGCGACGCCGGCCTCAGCGTGTTGCTGATCATGGATTCATTGACCCGCTACGCCATGGCGCAACGGGAAATCGCCCTGGCAATCGGCGAACCGCCGGCCACCAAGGGCTATCCGCCGTCGGTGTTCGCCAAACTGCCGGGGCTGGTGGAGCGCGCCGGCAACGGCGAAACCGGCGGCGGCTCGATCACCGCCTTCTACACCGTGTTGACCGAAGGCGACGACCAGCAGGACCCGATCGCCGATTCCGCGCGCGCCATCCTCGACGGCCACGTAGTGCTGTCACGGACCCTGGCGGAATCCGGCCACTACCCGGCCATCGACATCGAAGCCTCGATCAGCCGCGCCATGACCGCCATCGTCGGCGGCGGGCAGCAGCAGCGCGCGCAGCAGTTCAAGCAGCTGTTCTCGCGCTACCAGCGCAACCGCGATCTGATCAGTGTGGGCGCCTACAGCCCCGGCCATGACCCGGCGCTGGACCGGGCGGTGGAGCTGTACCCCTCGATTGAACACTTTTTGCAGCAGGGTATCGGCGAGCGCGCCGATATCGGTGATTCGCAACAGGCACTGGGTGCCTTGCTTGGAGGTGTGCCATGAACGCGTCCAACCCGCTGGACACATTAATCGAGCAAAGCCGCAAAGCCCGCGACCACGCCGGCCGCAACCTGGCCGACGACCGCCGTGGCCAGGCGCAGAGCGCCGCGCAGCTGGACGCCCTGCGACGCTACCGGCACGAGTACTGCCGGCGCCTGCAGGACGCCATGAGCCGGGGCATCGACGCCGCCACCCTGGCCAACTACCGGCGCTTCATCCGCTCCCTGGACGACGCCATCGACAAAGCCCTGCAGGCGCTCGACCAGCAGCAGGAAAAAGTGGCCGCCAGCCAGCAACACTGGCAGCAACGGCAACGCCAGCTGTCGTCCTACGACACCCTGGCCGCGCGCCGCGCCGAGCAGGAGCGCCGCCAGGAACAACGCCGCGAACTGCGCGACAACGACGAATTGACCAACAACGCGATGGCCCGCCGCGTGCGCCGGGACTGACGGGAGGATAACCCATGGATATCACCGCCTTGCTTAGCCAGAACCTCGCCAAGACCGGCGCCACCGGGCAACCGGCGACCGCCGACGGCGAGGCCTTCGCCGGCTCGCTGCGGGATGCGGCGGCGAAACTGCTGTCCGCGTCCGAATCGGACGGCGCCAGCGGCGAGGCCGCCCTGGCGCTGCTCGATGCCGGCGGCGACCGCCCGCTCACCGGCGAAGCCAGCGACGCCCTGCGCAACGCTCTGGAAGCGCTGGCCGGCAGCCGGCTCAAAACCGGTGACGGCGACGTCCTGCCCGCTCAAAAGGCCCCGTTGGCTGAACTGGCCGGCGCCGGCGTAAGCGAAGAAAACGCCATCCGGGATTTGGTCGAGCACGCCGCGGACAACGGCGCCGCTAACCCGATGACCGGCGGCCTGGCCGTGCCCGCACCGCTGACCGCCGCCGCCTCGAAAAACACGGCGCAGGCACTGCCAGTGATGCGCGCGCCGGACGCCCTCAACCGGCCGGCCACCGTTTCCGCCCTGCCCACTGACGGCGCCGCCGGCGACACCCTGAGCCCGGCCCCCGCCGCCACCGGCGAGGCCAAGCCGGCGATGCCCGCCTGGGCCAGCGACGCCCAGGCCTTGAACGGCACCCTGGAGCGGTCACGCCTGGACACGCGCCTCGGCGCTAACCAGGAAGGCGGTGCTCAGAACGCTGGCGTGATGGGCGCCACCGGCGCCGCCGGCGGTCAGACCGGCGCGGCCGGCGCCACCGGCCCCGCCGCCCAATTCACGTTGCAGGCGCCGGTGGCCAGCGCGCCCTGGCAGCAGCAACTGGGCCAGCAGATGGTGGGCCTGGCGCAACGCGGCGACCAGCACATGGAGCTGCACCTCAACCCGCGCGAGCTGGGGCCGCTTTCGGTGAGCCTGAAACTCGACGACCAGGGTGCCCAGGCGCATTTCTTCTCCAGCCATTCCACGGTGCGCGGCGCGGTGGAGCAGGCCATCCCGCAACTGCGGGAAGCGCTGGCCGAACAGGGCATCGCCCTGGGTGAAGCGATGGTCGGCGAGCACCGCCAGGGGTTCGCCGGTAACGGCGACGGCCAGCCCGGCCAGCGCGGCGGCGCCCCGGGCGGTGACGGCCTGGCCGGCGAGCCGGCCGCCACTGAAGAGAGCGTGCCGGTGAGCCGCATCATCGGCGGCGACACCGGCGGCGTGGATCTGTACGCCTGAGACGTACCCCGTCAAAACGCGAAGATAGGCCCTTTAGCGGGGCCTTTTCCGGCCATGCCGGCGCCCGCGCCGGCGGCATACTGCACTCTGAAACGGCAACCCTTATTCAGGATGGAAGGCACAACCCATGGCGGATTCCCCGAACCGGTCGAGCAAACTTGGATGGTTGATCGCCTTGATGGTGATCCTGCTCGGCGCTCTGGTGGCCATCAATATGTACCTGCTGCTGTCCGATGACAGCGACGACGACGATGAAGAGACCGTGGAGCAGGTGGAAGCGCCCCGGCCGGTGCTCTACGTCAAGCTGGAACCGTTCACCGTCAATCTGCAGGGCGAGCTGTGCGGCCAGCGTCTGCTGTACGTGGGCCTGTCCCTGCAGGTGGCCGACACCGAGACCGAGAGCTACCTGCTCGAGCACATGCCGCAACTGCGCAGCCGCATGCTGATGCTGTTGTCCGGGCAGAGCTCGCAAACCGTGGCCACGCAGCAGGGCAAGGAATCGCTCAAGGCCGAGATTCTCGAGCTGTTCGCCCAGCCGCGCGACGACGGCCAGCCCGAACTGCAAGTGGATGATGTGCTCTTCACCGAGTTCATCGTGCAATAAACCGGGTGGACGCCAATGGCACAAGACGATCTGCTATCCCAGGAAGAAATCGATGCGCTGCTCAACGGGCCCGGCGGTGACGACGAGTCGCCGGCCAGCAAGGAGCCGCGCCTGCGCCCCTATGACCCCGCGTCCCAGCACCGGGTCATCCGCGAGCGCCTGCACAGCCTGGACATCATCAACGAACGCTTCGCGCGCCATTTCCGGGTCAGCCTGTTCAACCTGATCCGGCGCAGCGCGGACATCACCGTGGATTCGGTGCGCTACCAGAGCTTCAAGGACTTCGCGCGCAATCTGCCGGTGCCCACCAACCTGAACCTGATCGCCATGAAGCCGCTGCGCGGCACCGGGCTGGTGGTGTTCCCGCCCAGCCTGGTGTTCATGGTGGTGGACAACCTGTTCGGCGGTGACGGCCGCTTCGTCACCAAGTCCGAGGGGCGCGAATTCACCAATACCGAACAGCGCATTATCCAGCGCCTGCTCAAGCTCGCCATCGACGCCTACCAGGACGCCTGGAAGTCGGTGTACTCGCTGGAGATCAGCTACCTGCGTTCCGAGATCCAGGCCAAGTTCGCCAACATCACCAACTCGCCCAACGAGATCATCGTCAACACCACCTTCCATCTGGAAGTGGGCAACCTGGCCAGCGACTTCCAGGTGTGCATGCCCTACTCGATGATCGAGCCGCTGCGCGAGCAGCTCAATAACCCGATCGCCGATGGCCGCGACGCCGGCGATCAGGCGTTCAGCCATCGCATGGCGGGTGAAATCCGCCGTTCGGAGGTGGAGCTGGTGGCCGAGTTCGTCAACGTGCCCAGCCGCATCTCCCAGGTAATGAGCCTCAAGCAAGGCGATGTGCTGCCCATCGATCTGCCCGACACCGTCACCGCCCGCGTGGACGGCGTGCCGGTGCTGGAATGCGATTACGGCAGCCGCGACGAACAACGGGCGCTGCGCGTACAGCGCGTCATCGACCACGCCAACGCCCATGCGGCGGCGGCACCGAGGAAGCCGAGCAATGACTGATCCCAACAAACCCGATCAAAACGCCAGCGACGACGACTGGGAAAAGGCCATGGCCGAACAGCAGGGCGAAGAGACCGGCGGCGACGACGCCGATCCCTGGGCCGAGGCGCTCGCCGAACAGGAAGCGGCCGAAGGCGGTGGCACCGGCGATGCCGGGGACGCGCCGGCGCGCAATGCCGACGACCGGGTGTTCAAGCCGTTCGACGCCGGCACCGGCGCCGGCGACGCCCGCGACCTGGAAATGATCATGGATATTCCGGTCAAGCTGAGCGTGGAGCTGGGGCGCACCCGCATCACCATCAAGCAGCTGCTGGAACTGGCGCAGGGCTCGGTGGTGGAACTGGACGGCCTGGCCGGCGAGCCCATGGACATCCTGATCAACGGCTACCTGATCGCCCAGGGTGAAGTGGTGGTGGTGGAAGACAAATACGGCATCCGCATCACCGAGATCATCACCCCCTCCGAACGGGTTCAGAAGCTCAACCGATGAGCAGCGCCGACGCCCAGACCAAGACCGGCATCGAGGCGGTGCAGGCCGGCGGCGACGCCATGCTGGGCATGGCGGCGTTCGGCAAGACCGCGCTGGTGCTGGTCGCCATGGTGGGGCTTATCCTGCTGTGCGGCTGGCTGCTCAAGCGCTTCGGCCCGGGCCAGACGGCCGCCGGCCAGACCCTGAAAGTGGTGGCCAGCCGCGCGGTGGGCGCCAAGGAACGGGTGGTGGTGCTGGAGCTGGAAGACACCTGGCTGGTGCTGGGCGTGGGCGGCGGCAAGGTCACCAAGCTGCACGAGCGGCCGGCCCCGGAGCGGCCGCCGGCACCCGAGCCGGCGCCCACCAGCCAAGCGGTTAATCCGGAAGACGGCTTCGCCGGCCGTTTCGCCCAGGCGTTGAAAGCCAACCTGCGCGGCGGCCCGGGGAAACCACGATGAGCACGCTCTGGTCGTCCGGCACGCTGCGCCGCGCCCTGCCCTGGCTGGCGCTGGCGCTGATCTGCGCGCTGCCCGATCCGGCCTGGGGCCAGGCGACGATCCCCGGCATCACCAGCGAGCCCACCGCCGACGGCGGCCAGCAGTGGTCGATCAAGCTGCAAACCCTGTTGCTGCTCAGCAGCCTGGCGTTCCTGCCCGCGGTGCTGCTGATGATGACCTGCTTCACCCGCATCATCATCGTGCTCAGCCTGCTGCGCACCGCCATGGGCACGCAATCGGCGCCGCCCAACCAGGTGCTGCTGGGGCTGACTCTGTTCCTCACCTTTTTCGTCATGTCGCCGGTGTTCAACAAGGTCTATGACCAGGCCTGGGTACCGCTGGAGCAGGAACAGATTGAATTCCCCGAGTTCGTGGAGCGCGGCGCCCAGCCGTTCCGTGAGTTCATGCTGGCGCAGACCCGCGAACCGGACATCGCCCTGTTCGCGCGGCTCGCCGAGGTGGGCCCCATGGCCGGCCCGGAGGATCTGCCGTTCCGGGTGCTGCTGCCCGCGTTCGTCACCAGCGAGCTGAAAACCGCTTTCCAGATCGGCTTCACCATTTTTATTCCGTTTCTGATCATCGATCTGGTGGTGGCCAGCGTGCTGATGGCGCTGGGCATGATGATGGTGCCGCCGGCGACCATCTCCCTGCCGTTCAAGCTGATGCTGTTCGTGCTGGTGGACGGCTGGCAATTGATTATCGGATCCCTGGCGGAGAGCTTTTTCGTATGACCCCCGAAACGGTTATGTCGATTGCCTACCAGGCGATGATGGTCACCCTCTACCTGGGCGCCCCGCTGCTGCTCACCGCGCTGCTGATCGGTCTGCTGGTGAGCCTGTTCCAGGCCGCCACCCAGATCAATGAGATGACGCTGTCGTTTATTCCGAAAATCCTCGGCGTGTTCGCGGTGCTGATCGTGGCCGGGCCCTGGCTGCTCTCCCTGATTATTGATTTCACCCGCACCCTGTTCCAGAACATTCCGTTCCTGGTTTCCTGAGCCCACGCCATGGTCGATGTCTCCTTTGACCAACTGCACGCCTGGCTCACCGCCTTTCTATGGCCGTTCATGCGGCTCTCCGGCTTTTTTCTGGCGGCGCCGCTGCTCGGCCACAGCGCCGTGCCCAACCGGGTCAAGATCGGCCTGGCGGCGCTGCTGTGCATCGTGGTGGCACCGGGGCTGCCGCCCCTGCCGGCGGCGCCGGTGTGGTCCTGGGCCGGGCTCGGCATCGTGGTGGAGCAGACGCTGATCGGCGTCGCCATGGGACTGGCGTTGCGGGTGATGTTCACCGTGGTGCAGGCGGCGGGGGAATTCATCGGTCTGCAGATGGGGCTGGCGTTCGCCACCTTCGTGAGTCCGGACGGCGCCAACACCATGATTTTGTCGCGGCTGTTCTACATGATCACGCTGCTGATGTTCCTGGCGGTGAACGGCCATCTGATCGTGATCGACACCCTGGCCACCAGCTTCCAGACCCTGCCGGTGGGCACCAGCGGGCTCAACCCCAACGGCTTCGAGATGCTGGTGCGCTATGGCGGCACCATCTTCGTGTCCGGCCTGCTGCTGGCGTTGCCGCTGGTGGCGGCGCTGCTGATCGTCAACCTGTCGCTGGGCATCCTTAACCGCTCGGCGCCCCAGCTCACCGTGTTCTCGGTGGGTTTCCCCACCTCGCTGACCCTGGGGCTGTTCCTGCTGCTGGTACTGATGACCGATTTCGGCCGCTTCCTGCAGGGATTGTTTTCCGAAGGGCTGCAGTTCCTCAGCCAGTTGGTCGAGGCGCTCGCACCTCTCTCCTGACGCTCCTGACGGTTGTGGATCCTCACTTGTGGGAGCGGGCCCTGCCCGCGAAAGGCAAGCGAAGCTTGCCGGCGGGATGCCAGAGACCTGTTTGAACGCGTAGAAAAGAATTCTCTGGGATCCTGCCGGGTGGCTGGACGCCACCCTTTCGCGGGCGGGGCCCGCTCCCACAGCCCGCTCCCACAGCCCGCTCCTACAAATCTACATGCGATCGAACAGGGACATGCCCTTGATGTCGACGAAGGCTTTCTGGGCGGCCTGCAGGCTGACCTGACGCAGGCTGTATTGGGAGACCACTTCCGCGAAGTTGGCGGGATCGCTCAGGTCGCCGATCAGGTTGGAGTAGGTTTCGGTGTAGTTGAGCTGGCGGTTGTCGGCCACGCCGTCGACCACATTCAGTTCGTTCAGGCGCGAGCCCACCGACGCGCGTACCGTCAACACATTGTCCAGGCTGTTATCGAACTCGCGCATGACGGTATTGATGGTGTTGGCGCGGGCCGCCTTCTCGGCGTCGTTGCCGGCCGGCTGGTCAAGCACCGCCAGCGCCTTCTCGAAGGTCTTGAACAGGTCGGTGTTCATGTTCTCCGCTTTGCCCATCTCAATGCTGTCGCCGTCGGCGGGCTGGCCCTTGAGCGTGATCGACAGGCCGCCCACTTCCACCGGCTCGCCCTCTTCATAGGCCTGCGCCGGGCCGCCATCCACCGAGTAGGTGGTGGTGCCGCCGGTGACCGAGAATTCGATCTGGAAGCTGTTGCCGAAATCCGGATCGCTTTCATCGATGACCTGCGGGCCCTTGAACGTCACGCTGCCGCTGTTGCCGGCGTCCGCTTCCGCCACATAACCGGCGCTGGAGTGCACGCTCTGGAAAATGGTCTGGCCGTTGTCGCCCACCTGCATCAGCCGGGAGGCATCAATGCGTTGCTCGCGGGTATTGGTATCGCCGACGTAGCTGACGGTGCCGTCGGCGGCGCGCACGAACGGCTCACTGGCGTCCTGGTAGCCGCCGAACAGATGGCGGCCGTTGCCGTCGGTGGCGTTGGCCTGGCCGATCACGGTTTCATACACGCCGCGCAGATCACTGGCCACCGAGGCGCGGTCGGCGTCACTCAGGGTGTCGCTGGCGGCCTGGATCATCAGCGTCTTGGCGCTGGCGATGGCGTCGCTGACGCTGTTCAGCACGCTCTCTTCCTGGGACAGGGCGTTGCGTGCGCTGATCCGTGAATCGGTGTACTGCTGGGTGACGGACATGGATTGCGCCACCTGCACCGCCCGCGAAGCGGCCTGGGGGTCGTCGGAGGGGTTGACCACCTTACGCCCGGTGGCGATCTGCTGGCCCACCCTCATGAACTCACCCTGCTGTTGATTCAGGGAATTCATGCTCTGCTCATACATGGTGACGGTGCTGATACGCATGATCTTTTCCTGTTAACGCAGGCCGAGGATGGCGTCCATGATGGTGGAGCCGGTCTGAATCACCTTGGCGTTGGCCTGGTAAAATTGCTGATAACGAATCAGGTTGGCGGCTTCCTCATCCAGGTTGACGCCGGATTCGGACTGCTGCACCGCTTCCAGTTGTTCGGTGAGGCCCTGCTGGGCACTCAGGTTGGCCTGAACGATATTGGTGCGGTTGCCGACATCGCCGACGATCGCCGCGTAGGCGCCGCTCAGGGTGGCGCCGCCGCCCACCAGCAGGCTGTCCTGCAGGTCCTGCAGGGCCAGGGCGTTTTCGTTGTCGCCGCTGCCGCCGCCTTGCCCGGCGGCCAGTTGCGCCGGTTCACTGATACGGTTTTCCAAACCGCCGGCGGCCTGCCGCGTGGGCTGCAGCTGGAAGCGGTCGCCGTCGGCCAGGGTGCCGGCGTCGCCGATGGTCACCACCACGCCGCCCACGTTGAGCTGATCACTGCCGTCCAGGGTCGCGGTGACTCGCTCGCCGGTGTCGCGCCGGGTGATTTCGAACTCACCGGCGGCGGCGTCGGTCACCACCAGGTCGTAGTCACCGGTGGTGAGCTGGTCCACGTCGCCGAACGCGGCGTCGATGGTGGCCGAGCCGGCGTTGTTTTCGTTGGAGAAGGCACGCGGCTGGCCCACGTCGAACATCGCCTCGCCCGGATCACCGTTCAGGTCGAAGCCGGCCTGGTGCTGCTCATTGAAAGCGGTGGCCAGGGACACCGCCAATTGACCGATCTGGTTCTGGGTTTTATCCAGGGTCTCGGAGCGGAACGTGAGCAAACCGCCCAGCGCCCCACCGGTGATCGCGTCCTCGTCAAGCTCCACCTGGTTGCCGGCGGAATCGTTGTAGCCGACCACCGTGCGCGTGGGGTCCGCGGAGGACGACATCGCTTCCAGCGAGAAGCTGCGGGTGCCGGCGACAATCGGCTGGCCGTTGCCGATGGAGAGGTTATAGGTGCCGCTCTCCTGAATGGTCAGCCGCACATCGACACGCTCGTTAAGCTCCGCCACCAACTGGTCGCGCTGATTCAAGAGACCGTTGGGCGCCTCGCCGGTCTTCGCCTTGGCCAGAGCGATCTCCCGGTTCAGGTTGGCGATCTGGTCGGCGCTGTTATTGATTTGGGTGATTTCGTCACGGATGTTGCTATCGATACCGCTCTGCATATCGCGCAGATAACCGTCGAAGGAACGGAACTGGGCGCTGAGCGTGTCCGCCGCGCCGATCACGCCCTGGCGGGCGGCCGGATCGGACGGCGAGCTGGCCAGGTCTTCCAGGGACGAGAAGAAATCCTGCATCAGCGGCGCCAGACCCGCGTCCTGATCGGCGAGCAGGTTATCGATCTGGCTCACCTGGGTCTGGTAGGACTGCAGCGCGCTGCTTTTGCTGCCCGCGGCGTTGAGCTGATCGGCCACGTAGTGGTCGAACTGGCGCTGGATATCGTTGACCTGCACGCCGCCACCGGCGGATTGCTGCTCGCCGAGCAACGTCAGCTCGCGGTTGTAGCCGGGCGTGTAGACATTGCTGATGTTGTTGCTGGTGGTGTTCAGGGCGTTCTGCGCGGCGTTCAGACCGCTGAGCCCGATGGAAAACATGCTCATCGTTTTGTTCCCGTTAACCAATGCCCTTTATATCGACCGCGCCGCGCGTTTCTTTAATGCTTCCTGTGGGAGCGGGCCCTGCCCGCGAAAGGCAAGCAAAGCTTGCCGGCGGGATACCAGAGACCCGTTCAATCAGCGTCTCCGGGATCCTGCCGGGTGGCTAAAGCCACCCTTTCGCGGGCCGGGCCCGCTCCCACAAGCCCGCCGATCTGGTCCATCAGCGCGACCAGTTTGTCGGCGTAGGCCGGGTCCGTGGCGTAGCCGCCGTTCTGCAAGGCCTGCGCCGCCTGATTCGCATCGGCGGCGTCGAGCACCGGCGCGTAACGCGGGTTGTCACTGATCAGGCGGCCATGGTCCTCGAACGCTTCAGCGTAGGAGTCATAGACGCGGAAGCGGTCCACCACCCGGGTGCGCTGGCCGTTGATGTATTCGTGGGTGACCACCTCAGTGGTGGGGCCTTTCCAATCGGCGCCGGCCTTGATGCCGAACAGGTTATGGCTGTTACCGCCTTCGCTGGTGGGAATTTCCCGGCGTCCCCAGCCGGTTTCCAGGGCCGCCTGGGCAAGGATCAGCGGCGCCGGCATGCCGGTACGCCGGGACGCTTCCCGGGCCGGCTCCGACAGCTGGTGCACGAAATCCGTGGGGGTGGCCGGGTTGGCCGCGCTCAGCAGCGGCGGCCGGGGCGGCTCGGTGCGCGCCACGGCGGCGGTGTCGCCTGCCGCAGGATCGCCTGCCGCAGGGTCGCCTGCCGCAGGATCGCCTGCCGCAGCTTCCACGCCGGGCAGGCGGCGCGGCTCGCCGCGCGGAATGGCGTCCAGCGGCGACGTGCCGGTGGCGGCCCGGGCGGCATCCGCGGAAGTGCCCTTACCGGAAAGCTGCGCCACCAGCTGGTCCGCCAGCCCCAGACCGCGACCGGCCATGTGCTGCGACATCTGCTGATCGAACAGCGATTGATAAAAACGCATCTGCGAGCTGTCGGTGAGCTCAGAACGCGGGGTGGCGTCGCGCATGCTCTTGATCATGCGGTGCAGAAACAGCGCCTCGAACTGCTCGGCGGCGCTGCGCAGTTGTTTTTGCGGGTCGCGGGCGGCGCTGTGCTTGAGCCGGTCGAGGCCCTGCACGTCCAGCGCGAACTGACCCTGTATGGAACCGTCCAGACCGGCCATCAGATAATCTCCAGTTCCGCGCGCAGGGCCCCGGAGGCTTTCAGCGCTTCCAGGATCGACATCAGTTCCTGGGGCGTGGCGCCCAGCGCGTTGAGGGCGTCCACCACTTCCATCAGGTCGGCGCCTTCGACGAACTGCAGCGAACCCTGTTGCTGCTGAATGCTGATATCGCTGTCGGGCACCACGGCGGTCTCACCGTCGCCGAACGGGGCCGGCTGGCTGACGCCGAATTCGGTGTCGATCACCACCGACAGGTTGCCGTGGGCCACCGCCGCCGGTTTCAGGGTGACGCGGCCGTTCAGCACCACCGAACCGGTGCGCGCGTTGATGATCACCTTGGCGGGGGCGTCCGTTGGCGTCACGTAGACACGCTCCACCCGCGCCATGAAACTGACCCGGTCGTTTTCGTTCTCGGGGCCGCGCAACTGAATGGTGCGGGCGTTGCGGGCCGCCGCCACGGTGCTGCCGAATTCCTGGTTGATGGCGCGCACGGCGCGCTCGGCGGTGCCGAAGTCGGCGGTCTTCAATTGCAGTTCCAGCAGCCCGCCGTTGGCGCCCAGCTGCAGCGGCACTTCCCGCTCCACCACCGCGCCGCCGGCGATACGGCCGCTGGCCTGCTGGTTGATCTGCACGCTGCTGCCGCCGGCTTCGGCGCCGGCGCCGCCGATAAGCAGGTTGCCCTGGGCCAGCGCGTAGGTGGCACCGTCGGCGCCTTTCAGCGGCGTCATCAGCAGGGTGCCGCCGCGCAGGCTGCGGGCGTTACCGATTGACGACACCACCACGTCGATGCGCTGGCCGGGGGCCGAAAACGGTGGCAGATCGGCGGTCACCATCACGCCGGCCACGTTGCGCAACTGCATGTTGGTGCCGGGCGGAATCGCAATGCCCAGCTGCGAGAACATATTGGTCAGGCTTTGCGTGGTGAACGGGGTCTGCATGGTCTGGTCGCCGGAGCCGTCCAGGCCCACCACCAGGCCGTAGCCCACCAGCACGTTATCGCGCACCCCGGAAAAGTCCGCCAGCTCGCGCAGGGGTTCCGCCCGCGCCGGCGAGCTGAACGCGCTCAGCAGCAGCCCCAGCGATAATGTCAGCGCGACCAGACGCAACCGTGCCATGACCGTCACTCCCATGTTCAAAACGGCGAAATATTCAGGAAGAAGCGTTGCAACCAACCCATGTGCTGCGCCTCGTTGATGTACCCGTCGCCCACGTACTCGATGCGCGCGTCCGCCACCTGGGTGGACGGCACCGTGTTGGTGTCGGAAATCTCCAGCGGATCCACCACCCCGGAGAAGCGGATGAATTCGGTGCCCTGGTTGATCAGAATCTGCTTCTCGCCGCGCACGCGCAGATTGCCGTTGGTGAGCACTTCGAGCACCGTCACCGTGATGGTGCCGGTGAAGGTGTTCTCCGCCTGGGAGCCGCCGCCGCCTTCGAAGTCGTTCTCGCCGGTGAGGTCGAAACCGTAGTCGCTCAGATCCTCCAGGCCGGTGGGAACGGTGGTGGGCGTAAAGGAGGCGGAGCCGCTGCGGTCGGCGTTGCTCTGCGAGCTTTTGCTGGCGCTCACCTGCTCGTTGACCATTACCGTCAGCACGTCACCCACCCCGCGCGGCCGGCGGTCCTCGAACAGCGGGTTCTGGCCGCGCCCGGCCTGGTAGATGGAACCGTTGGACAGCGCCGGCGGCGGTTGGGGAATTTCCACGCTTTCCTGCTCGCCGACCACCGAGGGCTGCGGCAGTTGCGCGCAGCCGCCCAGCGCCAGCAGCAACACCACGATACCGATGCGGCAATGTTTAACGATGGCGTCCACCAGGGTCTCCCGCATCAGGATCAGAGCTGCGCCAGACGGGACAGCATTTCGTCGGAGGTTTTCACCGCCTTGCTGTTGATTTCGTAGGCGCGCTGGGTCTGGATCATGTTGACCATTTCCTCCACCACATTGACGTTGGAGGTTTCCACATAGGACTGGTACAGGCCGCCCGCGCCGTTCATGCCGGGCATGCTTTCGGTGCGCATGCCGGAGGCGGTGGTTTCCAGGTAAAGGTTCTCGCCGATGCTTTCCAGGCCGGCGGGATTGACGAAGGTGGACACGGTCAGCTGGCCCACTTCCACGCTCTGGCTGGAACCCGGCTCGGTAACGGTGACCAGGCCGTCCTTGCCGATGCTCACCGACAGGGCGTTTTCGGGAATCATCACCGCCGGCTCCAGCGGGTAGCCGCTGGACGTGACCATCTGGCCGTTCTGGTCGAGCTGGAAGCTGCCGTCACGGGTAAAGGCCACGTTGCCGTCGGGCATGCGCACCTGGAAGAAGCCCTTGCCGTTGATCGCCAGATCGCGGGAGTTGCCGGTGTTCTCCAGGCCGCCCTGGCTGTGCAGCCGTTCAGTGGCCACCGGGCGCACGCCGCTGCCCACCTGCATGCCGGACGGCAGGGTGTTCTGCACGTCGTTGGCGCCGCCGGGCTGACGCAGGTTCTGGTACAGCAGGTCTTCGAACACCGCGCGGGATTTCTTGAAGCCGTTGGTGCTGACGTTGGCCAGGTTGTTGGATATCACATCCATTTTGACCTGCTGGGATTCCAGACCGGTCTTGGCCGTCCACAAGGATTTAATCATTGGGTTCCCCTCCGCCTGGCTGTCAGGCTTACTGGATCGACAGCAGACTGTCCGCGCGCTGCGCGTTCTGGTCCGCGGTGTCGATCACCTTCATCTGCATTTCGTAGCGGCGACCGTTGTCGATCATCGCCACCATGGATTCCACCGGGCTGACGTTGCTGCCTTCCAGGGCGCCGGACACCAGCCGGGCGTTCTCGTCCATGGGCAGGGCGCCATCAAGGCCACGGAACAGACCGTCTTCACCGCGCTGCAGCTCGCCTTCGCCACCGTTGACCAGCTTGACGCGGCCGATCTGCACCAGCGCATCCGGATCCTCACCGGCGCCGATGGCACTGAGGGTGCCGTCGGCGCCCATGGACAGCTTGGCGCCCAGCGGCACGATGATCGGCCCGCCTTCGCCGATCACCGGACGGCCGGCGCTGTTGAGCACGCCGTCGCCGTCCACCTGCAGGTCGCCGCGGCGGGTGTAGGCCTCGTCACCGTTGGTGGCCTGCACCGCCAGCCAGGCGTCGCCCTGCATGGCCACGTCCAGGTCACGGCCGGTGGCGTTCATGGGTCCGGCGCTGAAATCGGCGCCCGGCGTGGACGCCATCACCGAGGTGCGGGTGGCCAGGGCGCCGTCGCCCTGCACCGGCACCGCGCGCAGTGCCTGCATCTGCCCGCGGAAGCCGGTGGTGGAGGCGTTCGCCAGGTTGTTACTGACCACCGATTGCTGGTCCATGCTCTGGCGCGCGCCGCTCATGGCGGTGTAAAGAATGCGATCCATCCGGGCTCTCCTGTAACGCGATTAGCGCAGGTTCACGGCGCTCTGCAGCACCTCGTCCTGGACCTTGATGGTCTGGGTGTTGGCCTGGTAGTTGCGCTGGGCGACGATCAGGTCCACCAGCTCGCTGGTCAGGTCCACGTTGGAGGTTTCCACGGTGCCCGCTTCCAGGCTGCCGAACTGGCCGGCACCGGCCAGGCCCAGCAGCGGCTGGCCGGAAGCGCCGGTCTCGGTCCAGGCGTTGTCGCCTTCCGGCTGCAGCCCTTCCGGGTTACGGAAGTTGGCCAGCGCGATGGTGCCCAGCACCTGGGACTGTTCGTTGGAATAGTTGCCGACGATATTGCCCACTTCATCGAAGGCGATGCCCACCAGGGAGCCGGAGGCGTAGCCGTTCTGGGTGAGGGAATCGAGGGCGAAATCCTCACCGAACTGGGTGGTGCCGTCGAAATCAATGCCGAAGTTCATCGGGTCCGCGCCGCCCCCGGGGGTAAACGCATAGTCGGGGAAGGTGCTGGCGCCTTCGTCGAGGGTGCCGTTGCCGTTAAACGCCAGCTGGCCCACGTTGGTGGCGTCCGCGTTGCCGTCCAGGGACACGCGCACTTCCCACTGGTTTTCACCGGTCTTGGTGAAGTAGGTGGTCATGGTGTGCTGCACGCCCAGGGAGTCGTAGGCGGTGCCGGTGTTGGCGTAGGAATAGGTGTCGCCGTCGGCGGCGTCGAACGGCGTGGCGCCACGGTCGATCTCATCCACGGTGGCGTCCAGGTTGAACGACGCCTCTACCTGATCGGTGGCGGTGGCCGCCATGGCACCGGCCGGCACCTGCAGGGTCTCCGGCTGACCGCCGGTGCCGACGCCGGCGGGGAAGCCGGTGAGCCGGGCGCCCTGGGCGTTTTCCAGGTAGCCGTCGGCGGTCAGGGTGAGCTGGCCGTTGCGGGAATAGACGGTCTGGTCGCCTTGGGTGAAACGGAAGAAGCCGTTGCCGTTGATACCCAGGTCCAGGTTACGGCCGGTGGATTCCAGGGTGCCGTTGGAGAAATCCTGCAGCACCGTGGACACGCGCACGCCCTGGCCCACCTGGGCACCGGCGTAGACGTCGGCGAACTGCGCGCCGGACCCTTTGAACCCCACGGTCTGGGAGTTGGCGATGTTGTTGCCGACCACGTCGAGATTGGTCGCGGCGGAGTTAAGACCACTGAGTGCCTGTGAAAAACCCATCTTCGTGCTCCTAGAAGTTATTCTTTACGAAATCTTGTTTAAAGAATCTGGCGGATATCGCCGAGACTGACCTGTTCGGAAACGCCGCCCAGATCCAGCAACGGCGCGCCGTTGTCATCCAGGCTCACGCCGCTGACCATGGCGTAGTTCAGATTGACCACTTCCAGAGGCTCACCGTCGGCGCTGGCTTCAACGGATACCGTGTAGGAGCCCTTGGGTGCCTCCTCGCCGCTGTCCATTTCGCCGTTCCAGGTGAACGACTCACTGCCGGCGTCCATGGCGAACGGCTCGAAGCGGCGCACCACCTCGCCGCTGTCATTGCGCACCGTGATCTGCACTTCGTCGGCGGCCTGCTCCAGCTCCACGCCGAACGGCGTGGTGGAACCGTCTTCACCCACCAGCACCCGGTTGCCGGGCACCAGCACGCCGCTGCCGATCAGGCCGGCGGCCTGCATCGCCTGGCCGGCGTCGAGCTGGCCGGTGATGCCTTCCAGGGTGCTGTTGAGTTCGGAGATACCGCTGACGGTGTTGATCTGCGCCAGCTGCGAGGTCATCTCCGCGTTTTCCATGGGGTTCATCGGGTCCTGGTTCTTAAGCTGCGTGACCAGCAGGGTCATGAAACTGTCCTGCAGGTCGGCGCCGTCGGACTTGCTGGCCGCGGCGGCGGCCTGGGCGGCGGCGCTGCCGTTCACCGAATTGAGCACGTTGGAGCCAATCGTCGACATCAGTTTTCTCCCAGCGTCAGGGTCTTCATCATCAGTTGCTTGCTGGTGTTCAGCACTTCCACGTTGGCCTGGTAGGAGCGCGACGCGGAGATCATGTTGACCATTTCATTGACCGGCTCCACGTTGGGCATGGACACATAGCCCTGGTCGTCGGCCAGCGGGTGGTCGGGGCGGAACTCCCGGCGCAGGGGCGAGGGGTCCTCGATCACTTCGCGCACCCCCACGCCGCCCACGCCGGTGCCGTTCTGGCCGCGCGCCTCGAACATCACCTGCTTGGCACGGTAGGCCTCGCCGTCGGGGCCGGCGACGCTGTCGGCGTTGGCCATATTGCTGGCGGTGACGTTCATGCGTTGCGACTGCGCCGTCATCGCCGAACCGGAAATCTCAAAAATCGAAAACATCGACATGGTTCAATTCCTATTCAGGCTGCATGGCGGATTTGAGGCCCTGGATGCGGCCGTTGAGCATGGTCAGCGCCGCCTGGTAACGCACCGAGTTGTCGGCGAAGCGGGTGCGCTCCACGTCCATGTTCACGGTGTTGCCGTCCAGGCTGGGTTGGTCCGGCACCCGGTAAAGCAGGTCGCCGACCGGCGCCGAGCCGCTGCCGCCGGCGATGTGCCCGGCGGCGGTGGTGGACAACGACAGCCCGCCCTCGGCCGGCCGGCCGCTGTCCATGGCGCGGGACAATTCACTGGCGAAATCAAAATCCCGCGCCTTGAAGTTGGGCGTGTCCGCGTTGGCGATGTTGTTGGCCAGAACCTGCTGGCGCTGGTGGCGCAGGTTCAGTGCTTCCTGGTCGAATTGCAGGGCGGCGGCCAGTCGGTCAATCATGCCGAAGCTCCAATGGCTTGTAGGTCAGAGTGGAGATTAATACCGGCGCGGTCAGGTCAAAGGCACAAACAGGCCACCATTTTGATTCCAATTCGTTTATTCACCCGGCGGCCGGTTACCTAGAATAAGGACCTGACTGGAAAAACCCGTTACCCCGAGGCGCCCTATGCCAGGCCCCCTGTTCCATCACATTGCACGGTTCGTCGTATCGCTGGCGCTGCTCGCCATGGCGCCGGCCGTGGCCGCAGCCGGCCAGCCGGCGGCGGACGCGGCCGAAGCGCCGGCGGTCGGCGCGGTGCGCGCTTTCTTGCTGGAACGGGCCGGCGGGCTCGGCGACAGCGTCGCCGTGGAGGTCCGGGCACCGAGCGCCCACCTGCCGCCCTGCGTGGCCCCGGAAGTGTTCATGCCGGGCCGCGGCCAGAAGCCCTGGGGCCGGGTCTCCGTGGGGGTGCGCTGCGGCGAGCAGCAGCGCCGCGTGCGCTATATACAGGCCCGGGTGACCGTCACCGGGCGGTACTGGGTCAGTGCCGGCGAACTGCCGGCGGGCACGCCGATCCGCGCCGGCATGCTCCGCGCCGAACAGGGCGACCTGAGCCGCCTGCCCGCCAACGCGGTACTGGAGCGGGACCGTATCGTCGGCCAGGAGGCCGCCCGGCCACTGCCCGCCGGCACCGTGATACAGAGCCACCAACTGCGCAAGCCGGCCCTGGTGGAGCGCCGCCAGGCGGTCACCCTGGTGGCCGGCGGCGAGGGTTTCCGCATCAGCCGCGAGGGGCACGCCCTGGACGACGGCGCCCTGGGCGGCCGGGTGCGGGTGCGCCTTTCCAACCGGGAAGTGGTGACCGCGCAGGTCACCGGTCCGGGCCGCGCCCGGGTGATGTTTTAAGTATTAAAGGTTTTCCCGGCGCTGCCGATAACCGGGATGAACGCGTGACGGAGGGCTTCCCTTGAAAATTGACAACATTTCCCCCCTGACCCAGCCGGGCACGGTGAATCAGGGCAAAGGCGGCGACAAGGTTTCCACCGAGGCGCCCAAGCAAGGCGGCAACGCGACGGCCGGCGAGGTGGCCCATCTGCGCCAGCCCGCCGCCGACAGCGGCCAGGACATCGACACCGCGCGGGTCGACGAGATTCGCCAGGCGATCTCCGAGGGGCGCCTGGAAATCCGCGCCGACAAGATCGCCGACGGCCTGATCGCCAGCGTCCGCGACCTGCTGGACGCGGACTCGCAATGAGCCTGGCGGAGCACCTGGAGCGCCATCGGGCGCGCCTGGACACCCTGATCGACCTGCTTGACGACGAGCGGCGGTTGCTGGGCGACGGCGCCGTCGACGGTGACGGCCTGGCCCGGGTGGCGCAGGCCAAGCAGGAACAGTTCCAGGCGCTGGAGCGCTTCGAGACCCAGCGCCGCCAGGTGCAGCGGCGGCTCGGCTACGACGACGACCGCGCCGGCGACGCCCGGGCCGCGGCCGACGCCGGCTGCACCGCCCTGTGGGCGTCGATCCGTGAACGCGCCGATCAGGCCGCGCGCCTGAACCGCACCAACGGCGTGCTGATCGGCATCCGTCTGGAGCACAACCAGCGGATGCTCAACTTCATCGAGGAAGCCGCCGGCAAGGGCCTGTACGGACCCGACGGCCAGGCCCGTGCCGCCGGCGGCCATGTCAGCAGCCGCGTCTGAAACGCCAGCAAAGGGGGAGCCCCAAGAGTGACCAGAGCACGGGACGCCATCGAGGCGGAAGACAAGCTCGACGTGATACTGGCCTGCCGGCCGGTGTACACCCGCAACCAGGACGTGGCCGCGTTCCAGTTACTGTTGCACGGCGAAAAGCCCGCCGAGGGCGCGTCGCTGTCCGACATCGAAGCCACCAACACCGTGATCCTGGGCACCTACACCCACGTCTTCCAGGGCGGCAAGACCCGCTCGGTCCCCAGCTTTCTGAAGGTCACCGACGAAGTGCTGATGGCGCCGGAGCTGCCCAACCTGCCGAAGAAGCAGTACATTCTGGAAATTCCCAACAACCTGATGCTCACCTCGGAGCTGGTGGACCGCCTCAAGGCGCTGGCGCGGCGCGGCTACCGGCTGGCCATGGACGGCTATGACCCGGGCGACGACGAACTGGACGTGCTGCTGGATATCGTCCACATCGTCAAGATCGACGTCCGCGACAGCGACGCCGACAGCCTGCGGCGCACCTCGGAAAAACTGCGCGGCCACGGCGTTGAACTGCTCGCCGACCAGATCGCCGACCGCACCCGGTTCCAGCAATGCATGGAACTGGGCTTCGACTATTACCAGGGCGATTTCCTGAGCACGCCGTCGCCGGTGAAAGGCAAGAAGATCGCCGGCAACAAGCTGCTGCTGTTGCAACTGCTCACCGAGCTGCACAGCCCGGACGCCTCGCCGGCGCGGCTGGAAGAGATCGCCATCAAGGACGCCGGCCTCACCTACCGCCTGCTGAAAACCGTCAACTCCGCCGCCATGGGCCTGCGCCGGGAAGTGAATTCCCTGTCCGACGCCATCGCCCTGCTCGGCCTGGAGGAAATCAAACGCTGGGCCAACCTGTTCCTGATCGACGGCGAGATGCACAAACCGGAGGCCCTGACCCGGGGCATGCTGATACGCGGTCGCATGTGTGAAGTGCTGGCGGAGCTCAGCGACCAGGAAGGCGGCCAGCAAAGCACCTCGGTGAACCATTTTATCGTCGGCCTGCTGTCCCAGCTGGATGCCCTGATGGACATCGCCATGCCGGAACTGATGGAACAGGTGCCGCTCAGCCAGGACGTGAAAAGCGCGTTGCTGGAGCGCCGCGGCCCGCTGGGCGCGGTGCTCACCGAGGTGGAAGCCTATGAGGCCGGGCGTTTCGACGCGCTCTCGCTGCTCAGCGAGCGCGCCTACTACGAAGTGGCCTACCGCCACAGCACCGCCTGGGCCCGCCAGGTGCAGCAGGCCATGGGGTATCAGGACTAAGCGTTGCGGTCATGGTAGAGTTCGTCGCACGGAATGCGATCAACACACCGACAATCACAACAAGGATGATCCCATGCGCGCCTTTTACCTGGCCCCCGCCCTGTTGCTTCTCGCCCTGCTGGCGGCCTGCAGCGACACCCCCGACGACGGCGTGATCCGCGACGCCCTGAATCAGGAACTCAAGCAGGCCCATCTTGATGAGCTGTTCCAGGTCACCGAGGTGGAAACCGCCGGCCGTTACCCGGAAGACGACGACCACGTCGCCCTGGACGTGCGCTACACCATGGAAGCGCAGTACGACCTGTCCGAGTACAGCAAGGCGGTAAAACGCGACGAGGAACGGGACGCCATGGACCGGTTCGCCATGGTCATGGCCCTGGCGGCGGTCCGGGTGGAATTCGGCAACTTCGAGGAAGGCGACAACTTCGAACAGGAGCGCCGCCTGATGCTGGAACGCACCGAGGAAGGCTGGCGCGTAGCCCAACCAGAAACCCCAACCGGCCCCGATTCATAGCACTTTGTGCTATTTATGCCCAAGCAACTCCAGCATCATCAGCACCGCGTCCTCGCGGCCGGCGCCGGCCCGATAATAGCCCTTGCGGCGGCCGTTCTCGACGAAGCCCAGGCGCCGGTAGAGGCTCTGGGCACCGTCATTGCCGGCGCGCACCTCCAGGTACATCACCGACATGGAGGCCGTGCGCGCCTCGTCGAGCTCGTCCTCCAGCATCCATAGCGCCAGGCCGCGACGCTGGCGCGCCGGGTCCACCGCCACGTTCAGCAGATGCCGCTCGTCGAGCACGCTGGAAAGAATCATGAAGCCCACCGGCTCGCCGTCCACGGCGGCCACCCGGCAACGGTAGGCCCCCTTCAGACAGTCGCGGAAATTGCCTTCGCTCCAGGGGGTGGGCTGGCTGGCGTTTTCGATCGCCAGCACCGCCGGCAGATCCGCGCTGGTCATGGCCCGCATGCGGGCGCCGTCCGGCCCCACCGTCATCCACGCGACCCGGCGAAGCCGTGCGCTACCATCGCCTGCCAACTGCGCTTCTTGGCCAGCGCCGGCCGGTCGAGCATTTCCTGCAGGCTGTCCACCGCCAGCGCCGGCATCTCGCCCAGCTTCACGGTCTCGAAGCGTTCGCCGCCGAGTACCGATCTGGCCAGGGTCTCGTCGACGCAGAGCAGCGCCCGGCGGCCGCCGTGCCGGCGGCTCAAGCCGGCAAAGAAGGCGGTCAGCGCCTGGGCGGCCTCGCCGGCACTCATGGGCTGCTTGGTGAGCGGGCAATAGAAGCGGCGCGGGCGCTCCGGGGCGGCGCCGAACACCGTCAGCAGGGAGGCGGCCAGGGCGCCGGTGTAGCGGCCCAGCTCCGGCGCCTGGGGGTCTTCCTGCTGGAACACCACCCAGGTGTCGCCGGCCAGATGCGCCTCCAGGGTGAAGGTCAGGCCCGCCGTGCTCTCCGGGGCGGTCGCCCGGGCCGGCGTCTCGGCGACGCTGTCACGGGGCGCCGGTGCCTCGGCGGTGGTGTCGACCGCCGCGGTATCGGCCGCCGCGGCACCGGCCG
>NZ_ARXR01000027.1 GCF_015356855.1 Alloalcanivorax venustensis ISO4 | reverse complement strand
AAAAAGCCCCGGCTCGAAAGAGCCGGGGCTTTTTTTTGGCGTTCCACCTCTGGGGGAGTCGCCACTTGTGCGAGCGGGCCCCGCCCGCGAAAGGGTGGCTTTAGCCACCCGGCGGGATACCAGAGACGTCTGGAAGCGGCGCAGTAACAAGGTCTCTGGGATCCTGCCGGCCGGCTTTGCCGGCCTTTCGCGGGCCGGGCCCGCTCCCACAAGGCAGGCTCCCACAAGCCGGCGTTTCTAACCAAGCTGCCGAATAGTAAGAATATGAGCGATCCGCTCCCCATCCCAAATGTACTCGTAATGCGTGGCCGGCGTCACCGATTCAATCAGATGCGGTGACAGCAGGGCGAAACAGCGCGCCTGGTGGTGGCGCACCGAGCCGTACACCAGACCGTGCTCATCGGCGTCGAACAGGGCCCGGCCCAGCCGGCGCGCGCTGCCGTAATCCTCGGGGTGATACCAGTCCTCGTCGTCGCGGCGGGGGTCATGGATATTGCGTAGCCGCGCGCTGAAGCAGACCTTCAGGCCGCGCATCACGATGCGATCGAATTTCAGACCCTGAACGGCACGAAAGTAACGCTCCTGATGGTAGCGGGTCTCGGCGATCGCCGTGGCCATCTGTTCGGCGCAGTAGAACACGCCGTATTCGCCATCCGAGAAGCGCGAGCCGTAGGGGCTCAGATGCACGAAGGGGCCGAGCGCGTAGTTGCAGCCGGGAATGCCCCAGGGGCGGCGCGCCGGCGGCACCCGGTGCAGCTCGCCGACCTGCATCTGAATGCGTGGGTTGGTGAGCGCCTGAACCGCGTACAGGGCTTCGAAATCGGCCTGGTCGGCGACGTCGTCGAATAAATGGATGGGCGGGTATTTACCGTTCACCAGCCGGTAGGCCTCTTGATGGAGAAAAGCGGCGGTGGGCAGGTCGGCAGCGTCGATCACCACTGCCCCCCGCGCAGCCCGTCCAGTTGCCGGTGCACTTCGTACAGGCTGGCCACCCGGCCGTTGCTCATCACATCCATGGGGCTGGCGCCGTTGAAAAAAGGGTTGTGGTTCGGCATGCGCACGAAGCCGTAGACGTTTTCCCGGTTGCCGAACAGGGTGCGCAGCGCCTGGTGGATGTTCAGCAAATAGCTGAGGCGCTCGAGCAGATCATTGCTCACCCGGGCGCTTTCCGGTCGGCTTTGGTATTTATGCAGGGTGGAGCGGCCGACGCCGAGCAGGGCGGTCTTTTCCCTTTCCGAGCACTGCCAGTGGTCCAAAAGGCGCAACACCGCCCGCAACGCGGCATGGCGGGCCGTGTCATCCAGTGGTTTGGCGCAAGGTTCAATGGCCGGTTGCATATTGCCTCCTGACGGTTTTCTCCATAATAGGCCTTAAAGTGATGGAATGTCCATAAATAGACAGCGGCTCGACCGGATGTGAAAAAGTGTTCAATTATGACCGCCCGGTGAAACCGCGCGCCGGCCTCCGGGTCTGTTAAGCGGGTAAGCAAATACAGCCGTTGGACGGGGAGAACCGCATGAGAACAGGGTTGTTTGGGGCGCTTTTGATGGTCGCGGGCCTGGCATCGGCCGGCGAGGGCGGCTGGGTGGACGCCCATCTTCACTATGTGGATTTCATGCAGCAGAGCGACGGCAGCGAGGCGATGTTGGCGGCCATGGACGAGGCCGGCGTCGAGGACGCCTGGCTGTTCGGCCTGCCGGTGGTCAAGAAGTGGCAGCAGGACGCGCCGCGCCGGCCGCGTTATTACCTGGGCGACGAAGCGCCGCTGTATTACTACAGCGCCACCGACGACATCGTCGCCGGCGCGGTGCGGGATCTGCCGGAGGATCAGCGCCGCCGCCTGGCGCCGTTCATCAGCGGTTTCAATCCCACCGACATGAACGCCGCCCGCCACGTGCAAGCGCTGATCGAACGCTACCCCGGCCTGTGGCGCGGCATCGGCGAGGTGATCACCCGCCACGACGACCTGACCGCGCTCACTGCCGGCGAAACCGCCCGCGCCAACCACCCGGCGCTGATGAAAGTCTACCGCCTGGCGGCCCGCCATGATCTGCCGGTGCTGCTGCACAGCAACCTGACCTCGCTGCGCGAGGAAACGCCGATCTACCTGGGCGAGCTGGAGGACGCGCTGAGAAGCAATCCGGACACGCGCTTCGTGCTGGCCCATGCCGGTACCAGCGGCGGCGTGGAGAAGCGCCAGGCGCCGCTGGCCACGCTCAATGAAATCATCCGCGCGCTGCTGGAGCGTTACGACAACCTCTATGTGGATCTGTCATGGAGTGTGCGCGAGCACTATCTGATCAAGGACGGCGAGCCGCGCGCCGCCTGGGTGGCGCTGATCGAGGACCATCCGGACCGCTTCGTATTGGGCAGCGACGTGGTCGGCCATTTCGACAGCATCGGCGCGATCCTGGGTGAGTACCGTCCGCTTCTGGACGCCTTGCCGAAACCGGTGGCGGACAAGCTGCGGGCGGAAAACGCCCGGGCCCTGTTGCCCGAGCGCGGAGCCGTGGCGGAGGACTAGTCGCGCCGGCGTTGCAGGCGGCGTAGCAGGCTGGACGTGTCCCAGCGGCCGCCGCCCATGGCCTGGACCTCCTTGTAGAACTCGTTGACCAGTGCCGCCAGCGGCAGCGGCGTGCCCAGCCGGCTGGCTTCCGCCAGGCAGATGTCCAGGTCCTTGCGCATCCAGTCCACCGCGAAGCCGTGGTCGTACTGGTCGGCGAGCATGGTTTGATGGCGGTTCACCAGCTGCCAGGAGCTGCCGGCGCCGGCGCCGATCACGCGCATGGCTTTTTCCGCGTCCAGACCGGCTTTTTCGGCGAAGGCGATGGCCTCGGCCACGCCTTCGATCACCCCCGCCACGCAGATCTGGTTGGCCATCTTGGTGAGCTGGCCCTGGCCCACCGGGCCCATGTGCACCACGCTCTTGCCGTAATGATCGAGCAACGGCCGCGCCCGCTCGAACACCGCTTCGTCGCCGCCGCACATGATCGACAGGGCGCCGTCCTTGGCGCCTTGCTGGCCGCCGGACACCGGGGCGTCCATGAACAGGGCGTCGTGCTCCCGGCAGGCCTCGTCCAGGGCGTGCGCCATGGCGGCGCTGGCGGTGGTGTGGTCGACCAGCAGCGCGCCCGCCTTGAGGCTCTGCACGGCGCCGTTGTCGCCCAGGGTCACCTGGCGCAGGTCGTCGTCGTTGCCCACGCAGACGAACACCATATCCGCGTCCAGGGCCGCCAGGGCCGGGGTTTCCGCCTGCTTGCCGGGATACTCGTCTAGCCACTGGCGGGCCCGTTCCGGGCTGCGGTTGTAGACGGTGACGGCGTGGCCGGCGTTGGCCAGGTGGCCGGCCATCGGATAGCCCATGTTGCCGAGGCCGATGAAGGCTGCGTGGATCATGGTAATGACTCCCTGTCGTCGCTGAGCGGATAAACGGCGAAGCTGTCGCGGGTCAGGCTGCCCAGATAGAGGCGCTCGCCGGCCTGTTCGGCACTGGTCACCGGCGCGAAGGCGTCCTCGCCAAGGTGCTGCAGATTGGCGGTCACCGCGCCGCTTTCGTCCAGGCCGAGCACGAAGCCGTGGCGGGCCGGCTGCGGCTGCATGAACTGGGGCAGGCGGAACACCACCTTGCGCAGCAGCGGCTTGTCGGACATGGCGTCCAGGGCGGCGTTGCGCGGCGCGAACAGCGCCAGCCAGAAGGTGCCCCGGCCGTTGCCGGAGATGCCGTCGGGAATGCCCGGCAGGTTATCGAAGAACACATCGTGGCTGCCCGCTTTGTCGCCCTTGAGCCAGTAGCGCAGCACGTTGTAGCTGCCGGTCTGGGTGACCAGCACGAAATCCTCGTTCTCGGAGAGCGCCACGCCGTTGGCGAACTGCAGGCCCTCCATCAGCACCGTGGTGGTGGCCGATTCGGGGTCGTACTTCAGGAAGCGGCCGTGCCCGCCGTGCTCCATGATGTCGTCGCGGGCCTTCATGGCCGGGCCGAATTTACTCGACGCGTCGGTGAAGTAGATGACGCCGTCGCTGGCCACGTCCACGTCGTCGGTGAAGCCGAAGGGCACCCCGTTGGCCTGGTCGGTCAGCACGGTCAGCCTGCCGGAGGCGGGATTCACGCGCAGCAGGCCGCGGTAGCCGTCGGCGACCACCAGGGTGCCGTCCGGTGCCATGTCCAGGCCCAGCGGCCGGCCTTCGGTGTTGGTGATCAGGTCGCCGTTCTCGCCGTTCGAATCGTAGCGCACCAGGCGGCCGTCCTCGTAACCCACGTAGAGGTTGCCCTGGTCGTCGATGGCCACGTCCTCCGGGCCATGGCCCTGACCGGCGGCGAGGCGCTCAACGTCGGCGAGCTCGTCATTGGCGGCGTAGGGGCCGGTCAGTTCCGGGGCCTCCGGCGCGTCCCAGGCCACCGGGTCCACCGGCACCGGCCACAGCAGCAAATAGGCGGCGGCAGCGGCCACCAACAGCAGAACGATGATTTTTTTCATTATGCCTTCCCGGTCTTGAAGCGATGCCCGCGAGTTTAGGCATTCACGACCGGGAAGACAAAGCGGGCCCTCAGGGGCTGAGTTTGAAGGCCGGCGCGGACAGGCCGTCGCCGCCCTCGGCGAGCGGACCGGTGCGTGGCAACGGCTCACCGCCTTCGATCACCCGCGTGGCGTCGCCGTAATGCAGCCAGGCCCGGGTCGGCACCGCGCCGGCGCCCGGCCGGGTGTAATCGCAAACACCATCGGGGAAAATCTCCGCCACGCGCTCGGCGAAGGCCGCCGGATCCAGGATGCCGGCCAACGGGTTGGCCGGGTAATCCGCCGGGTCCACGTCCTTGAGCCGGCACTTGTTCACCAGGGTGGTGATGGCGTCGCCGGCGACGGTGCGTGGCGTGCCGAAGCGGGTTTGCACCACCGTTTCCTGCAACGCCACCAACAGGTCCGTGATCGGCGCCAGCAGGTCGCCGATTTCGCCGGGCAGCCCCAGGGCGGTCAGGTCCAGCCCGCACACCTGGCCGGTCAGGGCATCCACCACCAGGCCCGCTTGCGCGGGCGGCGCGGGCAGCAGCGACGGATCCAGACCCGGCACGATCGGGTCCGGATAGAGCAGGTTGCCGGTGAGCGGCACCAGCGGGTCTTCCTCATCGAACAACGACGACAGCGACAGGCAGCGATCGCGCGCCCGGGCCGGCTTGTGCGTGACCACTTTCTCGGCGATCGCGGCGGCGCCGTGGTCCGCTTCGATGTTCGACAGCCAGCGGTCCATGACCAGCAGGGCCTCGGTGGTGAACACGGTGTCGCCGGCGAGCGGGAAGGCGCCGAACCAGATCACGTGGTTGTCCGCGTGGCCCTGTACCGCCTCCAGGCGGGCGCGCATCTGCCAGGAGTGATAGGCGTCGTGGGCGATGCCGGGGTCCGGGCCGCGCAGGTCGATGATCGGCACGTTGGAAAGGTGCTCCGCGGTGTTGATGGCGCCGGTGCGGTAGGCGTTGCGGAGCGCGGTCGGGTCGGCCACGGTGCGCGCCGCCTGCGGCTGGATGTCCACGTTCAGGCCGCCGATTTCCCGGTTGACGCGCAGGAACTGCTCGCCGGTGATCAATCCTTGCTGCAGGGCACCCAGGCCGTACTGGACGCCGACGTTATCCAGGGGAATGCCGGCGAAGCCCCTGGACAGCAGGGCTTCGTTGGTGGACCAGACTTCCGGTGGTCGGCTGCCGAACTGGTTGATCATGAAGTCGAGCAGCCCGCAGCGCACCCCGTCGGGCCGGGTTTCGGCGTTGTACACCGGCACGTCGTCGGCCAGGCCGGGGCATTCCGCCTGCTCCGGGAAGGCGGCGGGGAAAAACGCCAGGTCCGAGACCAGCGGATTGACCGGCAGGTGGCCGTAGAACGCCGACCACTGCACCCCCGGCAACACGCCGCTGGAGAGCAGGGCGGTGATCACCGACAGGAAGCTGTCCGGATCGGAGGGAATCCGGTTGCCGAAATAGCGGCTGAGCAGGTTGTAATCGGCGAACTGGGTGGCGGTGGTCCAGACGTCCGGATAGGAGCACTGCACGATCAGGCCCTGGTAGATGCCGGGGTAGGCGTTGGCGATGTGCTGTTGCGCGATGGCGCCGCCGGAACAGCCGGTGCCGATGGTGTAGCGCAGCTCGCCGTACTGCTCGACGATGCGTTCCTTGCCCATCATCAGCGATTCCGCCGCGGTGACCAGATTGACGTTATGGCCGAGGTTCGCCTGGGCGGTGGAGAGCGTCATGAAGCCGCGGCCCAGGGCCGTGGTGATGCTGTCGCCGAGCAGGATTTCAGCGCCTTCCGGCGCGGTCCCGGCGATGTCGCCGTTGGGCGGTTCGCCGGGGCCGAAACTCACGCCCACGTTGCCGCCGTGGTGGATCAGCAGCTTGCCGTTCCACTGCGGCTGGGGCGCCAGGGCGGACCAGTCCCGGTCGGGCTGGAACAGGGTCATGATCTGGTAGCGGTCACGGTTCTGGACGCCGGTTTCAATGCGCACGATAAACGGTACCTGCACGCCCTGATCGGTGGTCACCCGGGCGATGTCCTGGTCCGCCGGCGGGTTGTCCGGCTGATAGTCGAGGAAGGCGCCGGGCAGGCCCGGGTTCATCGGATCGAACCCGGTGATGAACGCCTGCAGCTTGCCGGCGGGCACGTACTTGAAACGGTATTCGGCGGGCTGGTTGCACTGCGCGTCGGTGGCGGCGTCGTTGCTGCAGGTCCAGGGCCCGATCTGGGGGCCGGAAAACACCGGGCCGCCGTTGGGATGGTTGACCAGCGGCTGTTGCAGTATCGAGCCGTCGGCCAGGGTCACCCGCAGGGTGTGGGCGCCGGGGGACATGCCGTCGACCAGGCCTTTGAGGGACTCTCCGGTGCGCCGAAACCGGTCGCTGACGTCGGTGCCGCCGAGGCTGACACGGGCGTTATTGAGCAGCGCGGGGTCGTCGGCGGCGATCGCGACCAGGGCGTCGCCGCCGCTGATCAGGTCGGCGCGGCTGGACAGCACCCGGATGCTGCCTTCGCCGGCCACCGGCGCCGGCGGTTCAGGCTCCGGCTCGGTGGGCGTCGGTGACGGGCCGCCCGACGGGGCCGGCGAGGAGCTCGAGCCGCCGCCGCAGGCGGTGGTCAGTAAGGCCAGTAGGGCGAGCAGGGCGATACCGGCGTACCGGTTCACGGGCATCTTCATCAGGGCACTCCGCTGGCCGGCATGGGTGCCGGTCCGTTGTTATTAAAATGGCGCGTTACCCGACAGTATCCACCGGTCGGCGGGGGCCGGTTGTTGGAGGCTGGTTGCGGATTGTTGTACTGGTGTACCAAGTGTTGCGGCGGGGCAAAAAAAAGCGAACCCGTGGGGGTTCGCTTTCTGGGTCCCGGGGGACCGGACAGAGCGCCGCGGGGCGGCGGCTGTCGGTTACTTGCGGTCGCTGAGCGCGGTCATCTCGCGCTCGGTCTCGCCGGTGTAGAGCTGGCGGGGACGGCCGATCTTGTAGGGATTGGAGATCATCTCGTTCCAGTGCGCGATCCAGCCCACGGTGCGGGACAGGGCGAAGATCACGGTGAACATGGAGGTCGGGATGCCGATCGCCTTGAGAATGATCCCGGAGTAGAAGTCCACGTTCGGGAACAGCTTCTTCTCTTTGAAGTAGGGGTCGTTCAGGGCGATCTCTTCGAGCTTCATGGCCAGCTCGAGCTGCGGATCGTTGACACCCAGCTCGTTGAGCACTTCGTGGCAGGATTCGCGCATCACGGTGGCACGCGGGTCGTAGTTCTTGTAGACCCGGTGGCCGAAGCCCATCAGCTTGAACGGATCGTTCTTGTCCTTGGCCTTGGCGATGTACTCGTCGATGTTGGAGATGTCGCCGATCTCGTCGAGCATGTTCAGCACCGCTTCGTTGGCACCGCCGTGGGCGGGGCCCCAAAGGGCGGAAATGCCGGCGGCGATGCAGGCGAACGGGTTGGCACCGGAGGAGCCGGCCAGGCGCACCGTGGAGGTGGAGGCGTTCTGCTCGTGGTCGGCGTGCAGGATGAAGATCTTGTCCATGGCGCGGGCCAGGGTCGGGCTGACCTTGGTTTCCTCGCACGGATTGCCGAACATCATGTGCAGGAAGTTTTCCGCATAACCGAGGTCGTTGCGCGGATACATCAGCGGCTGACCGAGACCGTACTTGTAGCACATGGCCGCGATGGTGGGCATCTTCGCGATCAAACGGAACGCGGTGATTTCCCGGTGGGTGGGGTTATTGATGTCCAGCGAGTCGTGATAAAACGCGGACAGTGCCCCCACCACGCCACACATGATGGCCATCGGGTGCGCGTCGCGGCGGAAGCCGTTGAACAGATTGCGGATCTGCTCGTGCACCATGGTGTGGTTTTTGACGGTGCTGACAAAGGTCTCTTTCTGCTCGGCGGTGGGCAGTTCACCGTTGAGCAGGAGGTAGCACACTTCAAGATAGTCCGACTTGGCGGCCAGTTCCTCGATGGAATAGCCCCGATGCAGCAGTTTGCCCACTTCACCGTCGATGAAGGTGATTTTTGATTCGCAGGAAGCGGTGGACGTGAAACCCGGGTCGAAGGTAAAGATGCCGTTGGCGGTCAGGGAAGAAACGTCGATCACGTCACGGCCCAGGGTGGGCGTATGGATCGGCAGTTCCAGATCGTCCCGGCCCTCTACCTTGAGAATGGCTTTCTTCTCGGTCATGGGAATTTCTCCTCGGTGAATAGAGGGTCCCTACTGGGAAGGTCCTCCAGAGCGCGGGGGACGTTAAAGTTTTGGTGGGTCTTTGTCAACGAGAAGCCGGCCCCCGGCGGGGGCGACTTTTGTAGGGTAAACAGGCTATTACGGCGCTTCGCGACGGGCTCGCCGCAAAGGGCCGTTAAAAAACAAGGGATTAACCGCCCAGGTCCCGCCAGCGCCGGATGAGGGGGGCGGTCCGCGGGGCCGGCTAAGATAAAAGTCGCAGTTTGCCGTTTGTTTTGCCGTAAGCGCGGCGATATACTGCCGCCCGCGAAGGAGTCTCCGGCCCCGTTCCGATCGGTTTTCGCCGTTCGGGACCAAGCAGGAGTTCCCTGTGGGCTCCAACCCCGGCCCGGGCACCATCGGCTTTATCCGCATTCACACTCTGATGTCGCCGTTGATGCCAAGTTCCCGATAACCGCTCCGGTGTATCCGGGGCCCGGCAAAAGTGTAGGCTACCGTGAACGATAAGAGACCCGTTAACCTCGATCTAACGACGATCAAGTTCCCGGTCACCGCCATTGCATCCATCACTCACCGTATTACTGGCGTGGCCATTTTCGTTGCCATCCCCGTCTTGCTGTGGATGCTGGATCGCTCCTTGGCGTCCCCCGAGAGCTTTGCGGACCTGAAACAGCTGATGACCTCGCCCCTCGCCAAATTGGTGGTCTGGGCGATCCTGGCCGTCATTCTTTATCACCTGGTCGCCGGTATCCGCCATTTGATTATGGATATGGGCATGGGTGAGACCCTGGAAGGTGGACGTCGTGGTGCCTTCGCCACTTTCGTTGTCACCGCGGTACTGATTCTGTTGGCAGGAGCCTGGGTATGGTAACCAGTGTAACGAGCCTGGGCCGTAACGGCCTTTATGATTGGCTGATCCAGCGGGTTTCCGCTGTGGTGATCGCCGTGTACGTGATCGGCATGCTGGGCTTTCTGATCGCCCAGCCGGATCTGGATTACGGCACCTGGAGTGCCTTTATGGGCTCCGTGCCCATGCAGATCGCTAACACCCTTCTGTTGTTCTCCGTGGCCGCCCACACCTGGATCGGCCTGTGGAGCGTGACCACCGACTATCTGACCAGCCTGACCTTCGGCAAAGCGGCCACCAGTGTTCGTCTGGTGGTGCAGATGGCCATCGCGCTGCTGCTGCTTGTGTACCTGCTGTGGGGCCTGCTGATGATCTGGGGAGGCGCATAATCCATGTCCATTCGTACCATCACCTTTGACGCGATCGTCGTTGGCGGCGGGGGCGCAGGCATGCGTGCTTCCCTGCAGATGGCGCAGTCCGGTTTCAAAACCGCGCTGATTTCCAAAGTATTCCCGACCCGTTCGCACACGGTGTCCGCCCAGGGCGGTATCACCTGCGCGATCGCCTCCGCCGATCCCAATGACGATTGGCGCTGGCACATGTACGACACGGTGAAGGGCTCCGACTATATCGGTGACCAGGAAGCCATCGAATACATGTGCCAGGTGGGCCCGGAAGCGGTGTTCGAGCTGGACCACATGGGTCTGCCTTTCTCCCGCACCGAGGAAGGCCGCATCTACCAGCGTCCTTTCGGTGGCCAGTCCAAGAATTTCGGTGAGGGTGGCCAGGCCGCCCGCACCTGTGCCGCCGCCGACCGTACCGGTCACGCGCTGCTGCACACCCTTTACCAGCAGAACCTCAAGAACGGCACCCAGTTCTACAACGAATGGTACGCCGTGGATCTGGTGAAGGACGCCGACGATAACGTCTGCGGTGTGATCGCGATCAGCATCGAGACCGGCGAGACCGTGTTCTTCAAAGCCAAGGCCACGGTGTTCGCCACCGGCGGCGCCGGCCGTATCTACTCCTCCACCACCAACGCCCTGATCAACACCGGCGATGGCGTGGGCATGGCCCTGCGTGCCGGCGTGCCGGTGCAGGACATGGAAATGTGGCAGTTCCACCCCACCGGCATTGCCGGCGCGGGTACCCTGGTCACCGAAGGGTGCCGGGGCGAGGGCGGCTACCTTATTAATAAGGACGGCGAGCGCTTCATGGAGCGCTACGCGCCCAACGCCAAGGACCTCGCGTCCCGTGACGTGGTGGCCCGCTCCATGATGATGGAGATCCTCGACGGCCGCGGCGACGGCCCGGACGGCGACTACGTCTATCTGAAGCTGGACCATCTCGGCGAGGAAGTGCTGCACAGCCGTCTGCCCGGCATTTGCGAGCTGTCCATCACCTTCGCCCAGGTGGACCCGGTCAAGGAACCGATCCCGGTGGTGCCCACCTGTCACTACATGATGGGCGGCATCCCCACCAACGTGAACGGCCAGGCGCTCAAGTTCAGCGGCGGCCACGAAGGCGAGGATCAGTTCGTCAACGGCCTGTTCGCGGTGGGCGAGGTAGCCTGCGTGTCGGTACACGGCGCCAACCGTCTGGGCGGCAACTCGCTGCTCGACCTGGTGGTGTTCGGCCGCGCGGCGGGTCTGCACATCGAAGAGGCGCTGCGTCAGGGCATGACCCAGTACGAGCCCAGCGAAGAGGACCTGGAGCGGGCGCTGAGCCGCGTCAACCGCTGGAACGAGTCCCAGGACGGCGAATCCGTGTCCTCGCTGCGCAAGGAACTGCAGAGCACCATGCAGAATCACTTCGGTGTATTCCGCAAGGGTGATCTGATGGAAGAGGGCGTTCAGAAGCTGGCCAAGTTGCGCGAGCGCATCGCCAACGCCCATCTCGAGGACAAGAGCCAGTCCTTCAACACCGCCCGTGTCGAAGCGCTGGAACTGGACAACCTGCTGGAAGTCGCGGAAGCCACCGCGCTGGCGGCGTCCGGACGCACCGAAAGCCGGGGCGCCCATTCCCGCTACGACTTCCCGGATCGTGACGACGAAAACTGGCTGTGCCATTCCGTGTTCGACCCCAAGTCGAAAAAACTGGGCAAGCGGGATGTGAACTTCAAGCCGAAGACCGTCGATACCTTCCAGCCGAAGATCCGGACCTACTAACGGAGGCGCGTAGCCATGAAAGTCAGTATCTATCGCTACAACCCGGACACCGACCGCGAACCGTCCATGAAAGAGTACGAGGTGGACACCCAGGGCAAGGACCTGATGGTGCTCGACGTGCTCAATCTGGTCAAAGAGCAGGACCCGTCGATGGCCTACCGCCGGTCCTGCCGGGAAGGCGTTTGCGGTTCCGACGGCATGAACATCAACGGCAAGAACGGCCTCGCCTGCATCACCCCGCTGTCTGAAGTGGCGCCGGGTGTGAAGGAAGGCAAGAAGCCGCTGGTGCTGCGCCCGCTGCCCGGCCTGCCGGTGATTCGCGACCTGGTGGTGGACATGACCATGTTCTACAACCAGTACGAGAAGGTGCAGCCGTACCTGCAGAACGACACGCCGGCGCCGGCCATCGAGCGCCTGCAGACGCCGGAGGACCGGGCCAAGCTGGACGGCCTCTACGAATGCATTCTGTGCGCGTGCTGCTCCACCAGCTGCCCCAGCTTCTGGTGGAACCCGGAGAAGTTCCTGGGTCCGGCGGCGCTGCTGCAGAGCTACCGGTTCCTGGCGGACAGCCGTGACGAGGCCACCGAGGAGCGCCTGTCGCGCCTGGATGACCCGTTCAGCCTGTTCCGGTGCCACGGCATCATGAACTGCGTGAGCGTCTGCCCCAAGGGGCTGAACCCAACGCGGGCCATCGGCCACATCCGGTCCATGCTCCTGGAACGGGGCGTGTAACGGAAAGCGAAGAAGGCGGCCTGCGGGCCGCCTTTTTTGTGGGCGCCTTCCCCGGCTGCAAATTGTATCCGGATGCGACGGGAGGGTTCGGGGAAGGGTGGCTTTGGTTAAGCTTGAGATCGGTGCCGTCGCCCCCATGCCTTAATAGAGGGTCGGCAAGCGTTAGACATTGGTGGGATTGCGGCGAGGAGAAAAAAGACCGATAAGTCATTTTCTCCGTAGACGCCTAACAAAACCACCACAAAGGTACTACACTAGGTGGCGGTTTCGGCAACCCCGGAGCCTCCAGACAGCAAGTGGGCCGGAGCTTAAAAGGTGCCGGTCCGTAAACAGCGATGAGCGCGGGTAACAGGGTCGCAGCCCTGTGGACAGAGCAGAATACATGCCCACAGGCGTGACGTTCGCCCGGCTAAGGAACGAGCGACGATGCAAGACAGTTCCATGTACCGTCAGTGGCAGTCCTCCCATATCGGGGGCTCCAACGCGGCCTATGTTGATGAACTGTACGAATCCTATCTGACTGATCCCAATTCCGTGCCGGAAGACTGGCGCGCCTACTTCGAAAAACTGCCCTCCAACGGCGCCGTTGAGTCCGATGTCCCCCATTCGGCGGTCCGTGAGTATTTCCTGCTCGAAGCCAAGAACAAGTCCCGTGTGCAGAAAGTCGGCGCCGGCGCCGTCAGCAGCGAGCATGAACGCCGCCAGGTGCGGGTGCTTCATCTGATCGCCGCGTACCGCAACCGGGGCCATCAGGTGGCCAAGCTGGACCCGCTCGGTTTGATGGAGCGCGAGGCGGTCTCCGACCTGGAGCTGGCGCACCACGGCCTGAGCAAGGCGGACATGGACACGGTGTTCCAGACCGGCAACCTGTTCATCGGTAAGCCGGAAGCCACCCTGCGCGAGATCATGGACTGCCTGAAGGGCACCTATTGCTCCACGGTGGGCTGTGAGTACATGCACATCGTCAACACCGCCGAGAAGCGCTGGCTTCAGCAGCGGCTGGAGGGCGTGCGCAGCCACCCGCAGTACGGCGCCGACATCAAGAGCCATATTCTCGAGCGTCTGACCGCCGCCGAAGGCCTGGAAAAATACCTGGGCAGCCGTTACCCCGGCACCAAGCGTTTCGGCCTGGAAGGCGGCGAATCGATGATTCCGCTGATGGACGAGATGATCCAGCGGGTCGGCAGTTACGGCGCCAAGGAGATGGTGATCGGCATGGCCCACCGTGGCCGCCTGAATCTGCTGGTCAACATCCTCGGCAAGAGCCCCCGCGATTTGTTCGGCGAGTTCGAGGGCAAGAGCTTCAACGAGAACGGCTCCGGCGACGTGAAGTACCACCAGGGCTTCTCGTCCAACGTGCAGACCTCCGGCGGCGAAGTGCATCTGGCGCTGGCCTTCAACCCGTCCCACCTGGAGATCGTATCGCCGGTGGTGGAAGGCTCGGTGCGCGCCCGGCAGGATCGCCGCAACGACGCCGGCGGGGACCAGGTGGTGCCGATTCTGATTCACGGTGACGCGGCGTTCGCCGGTCAGGGCGTGGTCATGGAGACCTTCCAGATGTCCCAGACCCGCGGCTTCAAGACCGGCGGCACCCTGCACGTGATCGTCAACAACCAGGTCGGCTTCACCACCAGCCGCCGTGACGACGCCCGCTCCACCGAATACTGCACTGACGTGGCGAAGATGGTTCAGTCGCCGATCTTCCACGTCAACGCGGACGATCCGGAAGCGGTCTACTTCGTCACCCAGCTGGCGGTGGACTACCGCATGCAGTTCAAGAAGGACGTGGTGATCGACCTGATCTGCTACCGTCGTTCCGGTCACAACGAGGCGGACGAGCCGTCCTCCACGCAGCCGCTGATGTACAAGAAGATCAAGTCGCACCCGTCCAGCCGCACGCTGTACGCCGAGCGTCTGATCAACGAGCAGATACTCTCCGAGCAGGACGCGCAGAAGATGGTCGACGACTATCGCGACGCGCTGGACGAGGGCAACCACGTGGTCAAATCACTGGTGCGCGAGCCCAACAAGTCCCTGTTCGTGGACTGGAGCCCCTACGTCGGCCATCAGGTCGAGGACGACTGGGACACCGGTTACCCGCTCAAGAAACTCCAGGATCTGGCCAACCGTCTGGAAACCGTGCCCGAGGGCGTGGTGCTGCAGCGGCAGGTGAAGAAGATTCTCGAGGACCGCCGCAAAATGACCGCCGGCGCCATGTCGATCAACTGGGGTTACGGCGAGACCCTCGCCTACGCCAGCCTGCTGGACCAGGGCGTGATGGTGCGGCTCACCGGCCAGGATTCCGGGCGCGGTACCTTCTCGCACCGCCACGCGGTGCTGCACAACCAGAAGAACGGCGAGGACTATGTGCCTCTGGCCCACCTTCAGGAAGGTCAGCCGCGCTTTGATATCTACGATTCGCTGCTCTCCGAGGAGGCGGTGCTGGGCTTCGAGTACGGCTACGCCACCACCACCCCGGAAGCGCTGATCGTCTGGGAAGCGCAGTTCGGTGATTTCGCCAACGGCGCCCAGGTGGTGATCGACCAGTTCATGTCCTCCGGCGAAGCCAAGTGGGGGCGTTTGTGCGGCCTCACCCTGTTGCTGCCGCACGGCTACGAAGGTCAGGGCCCGGAGCACTCCTCCGCCCGGCTGGAACGCTTCCTGCAGCTGTGCGCCGAGCACAACATGCAGGTGTGCGTGCCCACCACCCCGGCGCAGATTTTCCATCTGCTGCGGCGCCAGGCGGTGCGGCCGCTGCGCAAGCCGCTGGTGGTGATGACGCCGAAGAGCCTGCTGCGGCACAAGCGCGCCAAATCGTCCCTGGAGGATTTGTCCGAAGGCCGTTTCCAGACCGTTCTGGACGACCGCGCCGACATCGACCACAAGGACATCAAACGCGTGGTGATGTGCTCCGGCAAGGTGTTCTACGACCTGCTGGAAAAACGCGAATCGGACGACCTCAACGACACCGCGCTGGTGCGCATCGAGCAGCTGTATCCGTTCCCGGAAAAGCGCCTCCAGGAAGTCCTGGAAAGCTACCCCAATCTGGAAAATCTGGTGTGGTGCCAGGAAGAGCCGATGAACCAGGGCGCCTGGTACTGCTCGCAGCACCATATGTTCCGGGTGGCGCGGGCGGTCAACGACAAACTGCATGTGCATTACGCCGGCCGTGACATGGCGGCGGCCCCGGCCGTGGGCTCCATGTCCCTGCACGTGGAACAGCAACAGCGTCTCGTCGAAGACGCCTTCCAGATCAACTGAGCGACAGCCAACCGAGATAGGGTTAAGGAATAAGCATGGCGACAGACATCAAAGCCCCACAGTTTCCCGAATCCGTAGCGGACGGCACCGTGGCGACCTGGCACAAGAAAGAAGGCGAGGCGGTCAAGCGTGACGAGCTGCTGGTGGACATCGAAACCGACAAAGTAGTGCTGGAGGTGGTGGCCCCCAGCGACGGTGTGGTGGCGAAGATCATCAAGGACGAAGGCGACACCGTGGAAAGCCAGGAAGTACTGGGTCAGCTGGAAGCCGGCAGCGGCGCCGGCGGCGCCGGCGGCGCGGACAGCGGTGACGGCAAGGACGAAGACAAGAACGCCGCGAAAGACAGCGCAGGCGACGACAAGGGCGAAGAGAAAGAGGCGCCCGCGGCGGACGATAAAGGCGCGCAGGAGAAGGACGAGCAGGGCGGTGACAAGGACGCCCAGGCCGGTCCCGCGGCGCGCAAGATGATGAGCGAACACAACCTCTCCGCGTCCGACGTCAAGGGCAGCGGCCGCGACGGCCGCATCACCAAGGAAGACGTGGAGAAAGCCCTGGCCGGCCGCGAGGAGCGCAAGCAGTCCTCCGGCGGCGAGGCCAAGAGCGACGCGCCCAAGGCGGCGCCGATTCCGGCACCGGAGCCGGGCGAGCGTGAAGAGCGCCGGGTACCGATGACCCGCCTGCGCAAGCGCATCGCCGAGCGTCTGGTTTCCGCGCAACAGAACGCGGCCATGTTGACCACCTTCAACGAGGTCAACATGAAGCCGATCATGGATATGCGCAAGAACTACAAGGACGCCTTCGAGAAGGCCCACGGCGTTCGTCTTGGTTTCATGGGCTTCTTTACCCGCGCCTGTGTGGAAGCACTCAAACGCTTCCCGGAAGTGAACGCCTCCATCGACGATGACGACGTGGTCTACCACGGTTACTACGACATCGGCATGGCGGTGTCCACCGAGCGCGGTCTGGTGGTGCCGGTGGTACGCGACGCGGACCAGAAGGGCCTCGCGGAAGTGGAATCACAGATCATCGATTACGGCCAGAAGGCTCAGAAGGGCAAGCTGTCCATCGATGAAATGACCGGCGGCACCTTTACCATTTCCAACGGTGGCGTGTTCGGTTCCCTGATGTCGATGCCGATCCTCAACCCGCCGCAGACCGCCATCCTGGGCATGCATAAAATCCAGGAACGGCCCATGGCGGTGGACGGTGAAGTGAAGATTCTGCCGATGATGTACCTGGCACTGTCCTACGATCACCGTCTGATCGACGGTAAGCAGGCGGTGCAGTTCCTGGTCGCGGTGAAGAACTTTATCGAGGATCCGGCGCGGCTGCTGCTGGACATTTAAAGGATTAGTTATGGCTGATAAATACGATGTCATCGTCATCGGCGGCGGCCCCGGCGGTTACGTCGCCGCGATTCGCTGCGCGCAGCTGGGCTACAACACGGCCTGCATCGAGAAGCGCGTCAACAAACAGGACCAGCCGGCACTGGGTGGCACCTGCCTGAACGTGGGCTGTATCCCGTCCAAGGCGTTGCTGGATTCCTCCTGGAAGTATCATGAAGCGGAGCACGCCCTCGCCGAGCATGGCGTCGGGGTGGGGAAACTGACCCTGGACCTGGACACCATGCAGCAGCGCAAGGACAAAGTGGTGCAGCAGCTCACCGGCGGCGTGGCCTCCCTGTTCAAGTCGAACAAGGTCACCTGGCTGCAGGGCAGCGGCCAGCTCAAGGCCAACAAACAGGTGCAGTTCTCGCCGCTGGACGGCGACGAACAGAGCCTGGAAGCCGAACACGTGATTCTCGCCGCCGGTTCCGTGCCGGTGGACATTCCGGTGGCCGAGGTGGATCAGAAGATCATTGTTGATTCCACCGGCGCACTGGAATTCGATTCCGTGCCCAAAAAGCTGGGCGTGATCGGCGCCGGCATCATCGGCCTGGAGCTGGGCAGTGTCTGGGCCCGCCTCGGCAGTGAAGTGAAGGTGCTCGAAGCGGTGGATACGTTCCTGCCCACCGTGGACAGGCAGATCGGCAAGGAAGCCTTCAAACTGTTTTCCAAACAAGGGCTCGACATCCACCTGGGTGCGCGGGTCACCGGAACCAAGAAGAACAAGAATTCCGTGCGCGTCACCTACAGCTACGACGGTGAAGAGCACGAAGAGACGTTCGACCGCCTGATCGTGGCGGTGGGCCGCCGTCCTTACACCGAAGGCCTGCTCAGCCAGGACGCCGGCGTGACCATGGACGAACGTAACTATGTGTACGTCGACAGCCAGTGTCGCACCGATGTCCCGGGCGTGTACGCGATCGGCGATCTGGTGCGTGGACCGGCTCTGGCCCACAAAGCGATCGAAGAGGGCGTGATGGTGGCGGATGTGATTGCCGGGGAGCATACCCAGGTCAATTACGACGCCGTGCCGGGCGTCATTTATACCCACCCGGAAGTCGCCTGGGTGGGCAAGACCGAGGAAGAGGTGAAGGATTCCGGCGAGCCGTATAAAACCGGCGCGGTACCCTTCGCCGCCAATGGCCGCGCACTGGCCGCCGGCGAGCCCGGCGGTCTGGTGAAGTTCGTGGTGGACGAAAAAACCGACCGGGTGCTGGGCATGCACATCCTCGGCCCACAGGCCTCCGAGCTGATTCAGCAAGGGGTCGTGGCCATGGAATTCGGTGCCAGCATCGAGGATCTGCAATTGATGGTGTTCGGCCACCCGAGCCTCTCCGAGACCGTGCACGAAGCGGCTCTGGCCACGGACTACAAGGCTATCCACGTGGCGCAACGCCGCCGCAAAAAGTAGGGCCCCGAAGATACCCAGCGGGCCCCGACACAAGAGGGGCCCGCAGAGGCCCCGATATTGCGCCGGGAGCGCTATCCACAGACAAGCTTACGGAAGTTAAGGCATGAATCTCCACGAGTATCAGTCGAAACAGCTTTTTGCTGATTACGGCCTGCCGGTTTCTCCGGGCTTCGCTTGCGATACACCGGAAGAGGTGGCGGCGAAGGCAAAGGAAATCGGTGGTGACAAATGGGTCGTGAAGGCCCAGGTGCACGCCGGTGGCCGCGGTAAGGCCGGTGGCGTCAAACTGGTCGACAGCCCCGAGGAAGCGGCGGAATTCGCCAAGAAGTGGCTGGGCCAGCGCCTGGTGACGTTCCAGACCGATGAGCACGGCCAGCCGGTCACCAAAATTCTGGTGGAAACCTGCACCGACATCGCCCGCGAACTCTACCTGAGCGCGGTGCTCGACCGTGCCACCCGCCGGGTGGTGTTCATGGCGTCCACCGAGGGCGGCGTGGAGATCGAGAAAGTCGCCGAGGAAACCCCCGAGAAAATTCTCAAAGCGATCGTCGATCCGCTGGTCGGCGCGCAGCCCTATCAGGCCCGCGAGATCGCGTTCCAGCTGGGTCTGGAAGGCAAGCAGATCAACCAGTTCGCGAAAATTTTCGTGGGCCTGGCGAAGCTGTTCGAAGAGAAGGATCTGGCGCTGATCGAAGTGAACCCGCTGGTGATCACCGACCAGGGCGACCTGCACTGCCTGGACGCCAAGATCAACGTGGACGGCAGCGCGCTGTTCCGCCATCCGGACATCAAGGCACTGGACGATCCGACCCAGGAAGACGACCGCGAACGCCGCGCCGCCGAATGGGACCTCAACTACGTGGCCCTGGAAGGCAACATCGGCTGCATGGTCAACGGCGCCGGCCTGGCCATGGGCACCATGGACCTGGTCAAGCTGAAAGGCGGCGCGCCCGCCAACTTCCTGGATGTGGGTGGCGGCGCCACCAAGGAACGCGTTACCGAAGCGTTCAAGATCATCCTGTCCGACGACCAGGTGAAAGCGGTTCTGGTGAACATCTTCGGCGGCATCGTCCGTTGTGACCTGATCGCCGAGGGCATCATCGGTGCCGTGGAAGAGGTCGGCGTGGACGTGCCGGTCGTGGTGCGTCTGGAAGGCAACAACGCCGAACTGGGCGCCAAGAAGCTCGCCGAGAGCGGCATGAACATCGTTGCCGCAGAAAGTTTCGACGACGCCGCCGAACAGGTGGTGAAAGCCGCTGGAGGTGCCAAATGAGCGTATTGATTGATAAGAACACCAAGGTGATCTGCCAGGGTTTCACCGGCAGCCAGGGCACCTTCCATTCCGAACAGGCGCTGGAATACGGCACCAAGATGGTGGGCGGCGTGACCCCGGGTAAGGGCGGTCAGACCCATCTGGGCCTGCCGGTGTTCAACACCGTGGCCGAAGCGGTTAAAGAGACCGGCGCCACCGCGTCCGTGATCTACGTACCGGCCCCGTTCTGCAAGGATTCCATCCTGGAAGCCGCCGACGCCGGCATCGAGCTGATCGTCTGCATCACCGAGGGTATCCCGGCGCTGGACATGCTCTATGTGAAGGAATACCTGGACCGTAAGCAGGGCGTGCGCCTGATCGGCCCGAACTGCCCGGGTGTGATCACCCCCGGTGAATGCAAGATCGGCATCATGCCCGGTCACATTCACAAGCCCGGCAAGGTGGGCATCGTGTCCCGTTCCGGCACCCTGACCTACGAGGCGGTCAACCAGACCACCAAACTGGGTTACGGCCAGTCCACCTGCATCGGCATCGGCGGCGACCCGATTCCCGGGACCACCTTTATCGAGGCGCTGGAACTGTTCCAGAACGACCCGCAGACCGAAGCCATCGTGATGGTCGGTGAAATCGGCGGTACCGCCGAAGACGAGGCCGCCGCGTACATCAAGGACAACGTGACCAAACCGGTAGTCAGCTACATCGCCGGTGTCACCGCGCCCCCGGGTAAGCGCATGGGCCACGCGGGCGCCATCATCGCCGGCGGCAAGGGCACCGCGGACGAGAAGTTCGCCGCCCTGGAAGCGGCCGGTGTGGTCACCGTCCGCAACCCCGCCGAAATCGGCGAAGGCGTGAAAAAAGCCACCGGCTGGTAGTCCCAGGACGTACCGGAGTGGTTAATAAAAAGGCCGGCAATCGCCGGCCTTTTTTATGTCCCGCCCCTGTCAGTGCAGGATGTCCTCGTCATCGTCGTCCATATTGAAGAACTCGTAATCACCAAGCTCGCGCTTGAGACGACGCTCTTCCAGACGGTCTTCGATGCGGTGCCTCATGTCCATGTTGAAACTGCGTGAACGGGCTGCTTTCTCTTCCTGGAGATCGTCGTCCACGCCATCTTCGAGTTCAAAATCATCGTTCATCAGTAAATCATCCGACTCATAGTCATTCTCAGTGCGTCGGTCACTCATGGTCGCCTCCTTCGGAAACGGAACCGCCGTAAACAACCGGGTACCGAGCGGCATCCCCCTGGGAGGATTCCAGCTCTGACCACCTCAGCGCCTGTATAACGTCAGTTTTTTATCGAGACAAGCGTTTTTTGATGAAATCCGATGACCGGTATTTCCGGCCCGGTGTGACCACCGTCATACCCTGGGGGCCGGGAACATATCGCGATGGTGAAAGTGTGGATTGACCGGGTAAGGCTTTGTAAGCTGACGTTTACCATGGCGGCATGACGCCGGCCGCCGGCCGGCTATTGGGGAGAGCATAATAAAATGGCGGAATGGCTATTAGTGGCCGGCCTCAGCCTGCTGATCATGGCCACGGTGGGGCTGGTGCGACAGGCCGCGTTCCGTGGCGACAGCACGCTGCTTTTTCTAATACCCCTGGCCGGTTTGCGCCAGGTTCAGGAAAACTGGCAAAGCTACGGGGTGCTGGCACTGCTCAGAGTGCTCGGCACCGTGTGCCTGCTGGTCGGCGCCGGGCTGATCTACGTGCAGCATGAGCGGCTGGAGCCGATCAACGCGGTGCCCGGTCAGGTGCTGCGTGGCGCCAAGACTCCGGCGGCCACCACCTTCGTGCGCTCCCCGGAGGCGGCGCTGTTGATGGTGCAGGGCGGCGGCAAGCCGCTGTCCGGCCTGATCCACGGCCAGACATTGCTGAACCCGGTGCGGGTGACCCTGATCAACGGCGTGCTCAGCATCCACCAGGGGGAAGCGTTTCTGCCGGACCTCTCCGTCAGCATCCTGCTCGGCTGGCGCCCGGAGGACATCCAGGAACGGCGCACCCTGCTGATCACCCCGGCGGAGTCCGGCGGCCCGCCGGTGCATGTGTCCTGGAAACCGGAAGGGCGCAGTTACCCCGAGACCCGCATCTTCAACGAGGGCTACCGGCTGGAGCTGGCGCTGGCGCCGCTCGGCGACCAGCAGTTCACCGGTGCCCTGCAGCTGGTGCTTCCCGACACCCTGCGCAGCTATCTGGTCGGAGACTTCACGGTACAGACCAACCACCTGCGCTACCGTAACGGCAAAGTGGATCTGTTTTTCGATCACCCGGACACGCTCGGCTACGTGGCGCGGGAATATCTGCATACCCAGTTTCCGGCCGGGGCGGTGGCGTCGATCCGCATCGAGAACGTCAATCTGCGGCGCGCCTCCCGGGAAGGGGAAGTGCAGGCCCGCGTGGCACTGCGCGACGGCACCGTGGAACGCCGGCGGTTGCAGTTGGAAGAAAACAGCGTCGGCTGGGCGGTGACCCCGGGCTCCATGGAGACCCGGGTGCTCGCCGCCGGCGCCGCCGAGACAGCGGACAGCGGCGTGCTCGGCGCCTCCGCGCCGCGGGCATCGCTGTCGCCGGCGGTGACCGTGCGGCTGCACCGGTTTACCGATCTGGCCTCCTACCTGGGTCAGCAGGTTACCGTCACGGAGCGGGACGGCAGTGTCAGCAGCGGCACGCTGACCCGGGTCAACGAGCAGCGCCTGTGGCTGGAAATGACCATGGGCTCCGGGCGGGCGGAAATCAATCTGCGTGAGGACAGCGTGCGTGAACTGATGCTCGCCGACGGTACCCGGCTGGTGCTGGACACCGCCGGCGGCGGCGAGACGGCGGCCGCGCCGGCGCCCGAGCGGGCCGCCCCGGACGATGACGGGGCGCCGTATCAGGGCTTGATCGGCGGCCCGGTGGCGGTGACCCTGGAAAGCGGTGAACGCCACCGGGGTACCCTGGTGGACGTCGACAAGAAACGCGTGACGCTGGCGGTGGCAATGGGTTCCGGCAAGGTCGAGTACTTCTACGACCTCGGCGACGTGGCTTCAATTGAGGAGGCGCAATGAAGGTTCTGATAACCGGCGGCAGTGGTTTCATCGGCGGCGAGCTATGCCGGCGGCTGGCCGCCCACGGCCACGCTCTGACCGTGCTCAGCCGGTCGCCGGAGCGGGCGCGGTCGAAACTGCCCGAGGGCACCCGGGTGGTGGCGTCCCTGGACGACATCGGCGACGACGAGGCTATCGACGGCGTCGTCAATCTGGCCGGCGAAAACCTCTTCACCCGCCGCTGGAGTGAATCCCGCAAGCGCACCCTGATGGCTTCGCGGCTGGACACCACCCGCGAGCTCGTGGCGCTGTGCCGACGGCTCGACACCACGCCCTCGGTGATGGTGAGCGGCTCGGCGGTGGGTTTTTACGGCGACGCCGGCGACGCCGAGCTGACCGAGCACAGCTCCGCCCGGCGCAAGGATTTCGGCTACCGGCTCTGCGACGCCTGGGAGCAGACCGCCCGCGAGGTGACGGGGCAGGGCGTGCGCCTGAGCATCATCCGTACCGGCGTGGTGCTGGGGCGCGACGGCGGCATGCTGAAAGGACTCTGGCCGGTCTACCGGCTGGGGCTCGGCGCCCGTCTCGGTGACGGCAGCCAGTGGCTGAGCTGGATCCATATCCAGGACATGGTGGCGATTCTGATGCGCGCGCTGGAAACGCCGGGCGTGGAAGGCATTTTCAACGCCACCGCCCCCCAGCCGGTGACCCAGCGGCATTTTCACCGGGCGCTGGCCAGCGCCGTCCACCGCCCCGCGCCCTGGGTGGCGCCGGCGCCGCTGCTGCGCCTGGGCCTGGGCGAGCTGTCCGGGCTGTTGCTGGGCGGCCAGCGCGTCTACCCGCGCCGCCTGGAAGACCAGGGCTTCACCTTCCGCTTTCCGAGCCTCGAAGAGGCGCTCGACGATCTCGCCAACACCGCTTCGTAGAGAGGTCCGGACCTTGAAAAAGTCCGTCCGGGTGCCTATCTAGAAGGCGGCGGTGCCGGGGAGGGCGCCGTGGTGTTCAGTGATTATCCGGCGGAGAAGAATCTATGAGTCAAGACCGCGAAACCCGTGGTTTCCAGGCGGAAGTATCCCGCCTTTTGCACCTGATGGTGCACTCCTTGTACAGCAACCGTGAGATTTTCCTGCGCGAGCTGATATCCAACGCCTCCGACGCCTGCGACAAACTGCGTTTCCGGGCGCTCGACGACGCCGAGCTGCTGGAAAACGATCCGGAGCCCTGGATCCGGCTCTCGGTGGACAAGGACGAGGGCACGCTCACCATCGCCGACAACGGCATCGGCATGAACCGGGAAGAGGTGGTCGACAACCTGGGTACCATCGCCCGCTCCGGCACTGAAAAGTTTCTCGCCAGCATGACCGGCGACCGCCGTAAGGACGCCCAGTTGATCGGCCAGTTCGGCGTGGGCTTCTATTCCGCCTTTATCGTCGCCGGCCGCGTCGAGGTGTTCAGCCGCCGTGCCGGCGACCCCGCCGACCAGGGTGTGCGCTGGGAGAGCGACGGCGAGGGCGAGTTCACCGTGGAAACCATCGAGCGCCCCCAGCGCGGCACCGCGGTGGTGCTGCACCTGCGCGACGACGCCAAGGAATTCCTGGACGACCAGAAAGTGCGCGCCACCGTGCAGCAGTATTCCGACCATGTGGCGTTCCCGATTCTGATGCCGACCCCGGCGGAGACCGGCGGTGAGGGCGAAGACGGCACCAGCGAGTGGCAAACCATCAATTCCGCCACCGCGCTCTGGCAACGCCCCCGCCAGGAGATCAGCGACGAGGAATACCAGAATTTCTATCGCCACCTGAGCCATGATTTCCAGGACGCGCTGACCTGGAGCCACAACAAGGTGGAAGGGGCACTGGAATACACCAGTCTGCTCTACGTGCCCGCCCGGGCGCCGTTCGATCTCTATCACCGTGAAGCCAGCCGTGGCCTGAAGCTTTACGTGCAGCGTGTGTTCATCATGGACGACGCGGAGCAGTTCCTGCCCCTGTACCTGCGCTTCGTGAAGGGCGTGATCGACGCGCCCAACCTGCCGCTCAACGTCAGCCGCGAGCTGCTGCAGGACTACGGCCCGGTGCGCAAGATCCGCGCCGCGCTCACCAAGCGTGTTCTGCAGACGCTCAAGAAACTGGGCAACGACGAGGAAAAATACGCCACCTTCTGGTCGCAGTTCGGCGAGGTGCTCAAGGAAGGCATCGGCGAGGACCCGGACAACCGCGAGGCGATCGCCGCCTTGCTGCGCTTCCCGTCCACCGAGGACGTCCGGCCCGGCGCCGTGGGGCTCGACCAGTACCTGGAGCGCGCCGGTGAAAAGCAGGACAAGATCTATTACCTGCTGGCCGACAACCTGAACGCGGCGCGCAACAGCCCGCACCTGGAAGTGTTCCGCAAGAAAGGCATTGAGGTGCTGCTGCTCACCGAGCGGGTCGACGAATGGATGGCCGGCTATCTGGGCGAATACAAAGGGTGCAAACTGGTCAACGCCGCCCGCGGCCAGCTGGACATGGACCAGGAAGATCAGGAGCGCGCCGACCAGGACAAGCAGGCGCCGCTGATCGGCCGTCTCAGTGACAGCCTGGGCGATCAGGTGGCGGAAGTGCGGCCCACCAGCCGGCTGGTGGATTCGCCGGCCTGCCTGGTGCTGGCCGAGGACGAGCTGGGCCCGCAGATGCGCATGATGCTGGAAGCCGCCGGGCAGCCGGTGCCGGACAGCAAGCCGACGCTGGAAGTGAATCTGGCGCACCCGCTGCTGAAACGGCTGGAAGGCATCGAGGAGAGCGCCACCTTCACGGAACTGGCCGAACTGCTGCTCGATCAGGCGCTGCTCGCCGAAGGCCAGCTGCCCTCGGACCCGGCGGCCACCGCCCGGCGCCTGAACCGGCTGCTGCAGGAGCGTGCCGACCAGTCCTGAACGGACCCGGCCGGGCGCATTGCCTGGCCTGGTGGAGGCGCTTATGATGCCCCCTTTGGTGACCCACCCGCCCGAACAGAGGGGCTCTTGATGGAGCAGCGCAAACACACCGCCGCGATTCTCGGCGGTGGCAGTTTCGGCACCGCCACGGCCAGCATCCTGGCCGAAAACGGCCACCGCACCCGCCTCTGGGTGCGCGATCCGGAAACCGCCGCCGCCATTAACGAGGACGGGGAGAACCCCCGTTATCTGCCCGGCCAGACTCTGCCCGAGGGGGTTCACGCCACCGAGCATCTCGACGAGGTGCTCGACGGCGCCGATCTGATCTTCGTGGCGGTGCCCTCCAGCGCCTTCGTGGAGGTGCTGCGCCAGGCCCGCCCCATGGTCAAGGACGGCACCCTGGTGGTGAGCTGCACCAAGGGCATCCACGAAGACGGCTTCCTGCTGATGAGCCAGCTGCTCAAGCGCGAGTGGGACCACACCCGCATCGGCGTGCTCAGCGGCCCCAACCTGGCGCGGGAGATCGTCGAGCGCAAGTTCACCGGCTCGGTGATCGCCAGCCCCGACGAGGCGCTCTGCCACACCATCCAGCAGGCGCTCAGCTGTGAATATTTCCGGGTTTACGACAACCCGGACATTTACGGCGTGGAGCTGGGCGGCGCGCTCAAGAACATCTACGCGGTGGCGTCCGGCATGGCCGCCGCCATCGACATCGGCGAGAACAGCCGCAGTTTCATGCTCACCCGGGCGTTGGCGGAAATGAGCCGCTTCGCCGTGGAGCTGGGCGCCAACCCGCTCACCTTCCTGGGGCTGTCCGGGGTCGGCGACCTGATCGCCACCTGTTCCTCCTCGCTGTCGCGCAATTACCGGCTCGGTTATCAGCTCGGCCAGGGCCAGGAACTGCAGCAGGCGCTCGATACCCTGGGCCAGACCGCCGAGGGCCTTAACACCATTCGGCTGGTCGCCACCCACGCGGAAAAACTCAACGTCTACATGCCGCTGGCCACCGCCCTCTACGAGATCATCTATCAGGGCAAGCCGCTGGAGACCATGATCGCCCGGTTGATGAGCGGCGAGCACAAGCACGACGTGGAGTTCAGCTTCCACGGGGGGGCGGCTTGAGAGTCTACCTTTGCCGGCACGGCGAAGCCGTGGCTCAGGCCCCCACCGACGCCGAGCGCCCGCTCACCGAACGCGGGCGCCTGGAAGTGATGGCCCTGTGGCAGAGATTGCGCGAGGAGGGGGTGACCGTGGACCGCCTGATCGCCAGCCCCTACCGGCGCGCCCAGCAGACCGCGCTGTGCATCGCCCGTGCCTACGGCGGCATGGATCAGGAGGCGTGCGGGTATCTGGTGCCGGAAGCGGCGCCGGATCAGTTTCTCGACTGGCTGATCGAGCAGCCGTCCTGCGAGAACCTGGTGCTGGTCAGCCACATGCCGCTGGTGTCGCTGCTGAGCGCCGTATGGGTCGGCGAGCCGCGCTCCCGCCCCGGCTTCCGGGTGGGCAGTGTCGCCGCGCTGGATGTGGAGGTCGCCGCCAGCGGCGGCGCTCGTCTACTCTGGATTCGCGAGCCCTGAGGTAAAGTCAGGCGCCGCGATTGTGCAGATCCGGATTAAAACGCTGTTTGGGCTGGTCCGTCGGCTCATCGTCGTCCTGCTTCCATTGCTGCACCGCCACCTGATCCTTGATGTGATCAAGTATCTCCAAAAGCGTTTCCTTGACCATCTGATTCAACTCCCGCCCGTCACTGGATGATGCCACCAGCAGATCGTTGATCAGCGCATCCAGACGCTGCCGCTGGCTCGGGTCACTGATGTCGTCGACCAGTTGCGCGATCAGCGCCGAACCGGACTCACGGACCGTCTCGCGCATCAGCGCGATGGCCCTGGGCCCGGCGACCGGGATCGACGCCAGGCGCCGTCCGGCGGGAGTCCGCTGCACCGCTTCGTCGGTAAGGTGTTCGAGATACTCGCCCAGTTGATCGCGGTACTGGTCGTGGCTGCGACGGGTGGCGTCGGCGATGCGGCCGGCCAGGTAGTCGACCAGCTGTTCACGGCGCGGTGCCAGCACGTCCTGTTCGATGCGCCGCATGGTGTTGCCGCCGGTGCGGATTTCCCGCTGCGCCCCGTCCAACACATTGATGACTACCCGATCCGAAATCTCTTCCACCAGTACGCCGTAGTACTTGATCACCGCACGGCCAACGGCGGTGTCGGAAAAGTCCACCACGCCGAGCTTCTGCAGCCGGTACATCAGGCTCACCACACGCAGGATCCGCAGCCAGCGGAAGCTGCCCACCGGGATGCAGCCGAGCAGGTCGTACCAGTGCACGAACGGATAGAAGAACCAGCGGTGATAGGTTTGGCGGGCGATGGCGGCGGCCCAGCGGATCACGAACTCGGTGAGATAGACACTGACGAAGGCCAGATCGATTTCAAAGAAGTTGGCATGAATGCTGTCGCTGTAGAAGCGATAGAAGTCCGGCGTGTAGGTTTCCATCGCCGACTGCACCGCTTCGACCCGGTAGATCCAGTCAAACAGGATCAGGCTCAGGTTGGCGATCACCAGCAGGATCATGCCCACATCGATCAGGAACCCGAGCCCGTCCAGGTTGGGCCTCAGCCGCTTGAGGTTGAAATGAACGCTCATGAGGGCAGGTTATCGAACCGGCTCCACACCGGGCAGTGGTCCGAAGGGCGCTCCATGGCGCGCATCTCGTAGTCGACGCCGCAATCGGTCAGGCGCTCCACCAGGGGCTTGGTGGCCAGCACGGTATCAATGCGCAGGCCGCGGCGCGGATCCCGTTCAAAGCCTCTGGAACGGTAATCAAACCAGGAAAACACGTCGTCGGTGTCCGGGTACCGGCAGCGGAAGGTGTCTTCCAGGCCCCAGTCGATCAGACGCTGCCACCATTCCCGTTCCTCGGGCAGAAAGCTGGTCTTGCCCTCGCGCAACCAGCGCTTGCGGTTGGCTTCGCCGATGCCGATGTCCAGGTCGGTGGAGGAGATGTTGAAATCGCCCATGATGGCCAGCTTCTCGCTGGCGTCGTGGTGGTTCTCCAGATAATGCTGCAGATCCTGGTAGAACTTTTCCTTGGCGGGAAACTTCACCGGATGCTCGCGGTTTTCGCCCTGCGGGAAATAACCGTTGAGCACCGTCAGTGGCTGGCCGTCGGCGTCACGCAGCCGGCCGATGATCATGCGGCGCTGGGCGTCCTCGCCGTCGGAGGGAAAACCGTATTGCACCTCCTCCAGCGGTTCCCGGGTCAGCAGCGCCACCCCGTAATGGCCTTTCTGGCCGTGATAATAGGGGTGATAGCCCAGGTCGCGGATCGCCTGTTCCGGAAACTCGCTGTCCTGAACCTTGGTTTCCTGCAGGCCCACCAGGGTGGGTTTGTATTTGCCCAGCAGCTCTTCCAGCTGATGCAAGCGTGCGCGAATACCATTGATATTGAACGAGATCAGCGTCATGACACCTCCTGTTTGCCGCGCATTGTACAATCCCCGACGCGAACTGTCCGCGCGTTGGCGGATTTCGCCATGGGTTTGCCGCCGGGGGCGGTTATCATGGACCTTTTGCATTACCGATTTTTCGAGGAGAGCGCTGGATGAACACCCAAGCGGCGGCGGGACGCAAACCGGTGCTGGCCTTTGCCCACGCCAACGGCGTGCCCGGGCACAGCTACGACACCTTCCTGGCGCCCCTGGCGGAGCACTACGACATCTATGTGGTGGAGTGCCTCGGCCAGGACCCCCGTTACCCGGTGGACCGGGACTGGAAAAGCCTGAGCCTGGAACTGGAAGCCTTCCTCGAACCGCTGCCCAAGCCGATTATCGGTCTGGGGCACTCGATGGGTTCGGTGCTGATGTTCTGGGTCGCCCACCGCCATCCGGACTGGTTCCGGGCCCAGGTGATGCTCGACCCGCCCCTGGCCAACGGCCTGCAGGGCGCCGCCTACCGTCTCGCCCGGCTGACCGGGCAGGGCGACCGTTTCTCGCCGGCGAAAAAGAGCAAAGGCCGGCTGGATTACTGGGCCAGCTGGGACGACGTGGAGAGCTATTTCAACTCCCGCGGCCTGTTCAAGGCGTTCGACCCGCGGTCGCTGAAGAACTACCTGGAAGCCGGCCTGGAGCGCCACGGCGACGGCTGGCGTCTGCGCTTCCGCCCGGAGGTGGAAGTGGCGGTGTTCCGCGAGACCCCCACCGGGGTCACGGCGCTGCCGCGCACCCGGGTGCCCGGCGTGCTGGTCACCGGCGAGCAATCGCCGAAGCTGTTCCATCTCGGCGGTGCCCGCCACGCCCGCCGCCACCGGATGACGCGCCTGTTCGCCCCGGGCAGCCATATGTACCCGCTGGAGCGCCCGGAGGGCACCGCGCAACTGGTGCTGCGCGCCCTGGACGGCGTGCTCGGTCCGGACCACCGGCAAGGCGGCGCGGAAGCCGGGGAGGGCGCCGGCAATGCCCGCTAACCCGTCCCGGACTCCGGTGGAACGCCGCTTCCGCGCCTACGGCCAGGAACTGGCCGGCCTGCAGTGGCCCGGCGAGGGCGAACCGGTGCTGGCGCTGCACGGCTGGCTGGACAACGCCGCCTCCTTTCAGCCGCTGGCGGAACCGCTCGGCCATCCGCTGGTGGCGCTGGATTTCGCCGGCCACGGCCATTCCGAGCACCGCCCGCGCCACCAGGCCACCCATTACGTGGACCACGTCCGCGACGTGCTGGCGGTGGCCGATCAGTTGGGCTGGGACCGCTTCGTGCTGGTCGGCCATTCCATGGGCGCCGGCGTGGCCTGTTTGTTCGCCGCCACCTTCCCGGAACGGGTCAGCCGCCTGGTGCTGATCGAAGGCCTGGGGCCGCCGGCCACCGCCGCCGACGAAGTGGTGCCCAATCTGCGTAAGGCCATCGATCAGATGCAGGCGCTGCCGGACAAGCGCAAGCCGGTGTACGCGGATCCGGAGCAGGCGGTGGCGGCGCGGCTGCCGGCCCTGGGCGGCCTGGAGGAAAGCTCGGCCCGGTTGCTGTGCGAGCGCGGGCTGGAGCAGGTGGACGGCGGCTGGACCTGGCGCACCGACGCGCGGCTGCGCATCACCTCGTCACTGCGGCTCACCGACGACCAGGTGAAAGGGTTCGTCGAGCGCATCACCGCGCCCACCTTGCTGGTGCTGGGTAATGAGGGGCTTGGCGGCGACGGGCGCTTCGATCACCGCATCGAGTGGCTGCGCGACGTGCGGGTCACCCGCCTGCCCGGGCGTCACCATCTGCACATGGACGACCCGCTGCCGGTGGCGGCGGCCATTAAAGCCTTCCTCGGTTGACCAAAACATTGGCGCCGGCGAGCCATCCCGTCATGGCGGCGCCGGCGGGCACGGTTATCCTCGCGGTAGTGAAACCTTAATAAAAAACGCGAGGAGAGCCGGGCATGAAAGTGGTGGAAGCCGCACAGATCAACGAGTACGTCGGCGAGGACATGGGCGCCTCGGAATGGTTCACCATCGACCAGGGGCGCATCAACGACTTCGCCGCCGCCACCCTGGACCATCAGTTTATCCATGTGGATCCGGAGCGCGCCAAGGCGACGCCGTTCGGCACCACCATCGCCCACGGTTACCTGACGCTGTCGCTGTTGCCGTACCTGCAGACCAGCATCGATGATTTTCTGGTGCCGCGCGGCATGAAGATGGGCATGAACTACGGCTTCGACAAGCTCCGCTTCATGGCCCCGGTCAAGGTCGACGCGCGCATCCGTGCCCGCGCCACCCTGATCGAAGCCAATGAGAAGAAGCCCGGCCAGTGGTTGCTGAAATTCCTGTTCACGGTGGACATCGAGGGCGAGGACAAGCCCGCCCTGGTGGCCGAATGGCTGCTGATGTACTTCGTCTGAATCAGGCGTTGCGCTCGAACAGCATGCCGGCGGCTTCGAGCCGGTCGATCAGGCGGTCACCGAGCGCCATCACCGGGGTGACCACGCCGGTGTGCATGGGGTAACCCTCGTCCAGCGCCAGGCCCATCAGGGTTTCCGAGAGCATCTTGGCGGTTTCGTCGTAGCCGGGATCGCCACCGGACACCCGGCACAGCACTTCGCTGTCGCCGCAACGGGCGCGCACCTTCACCTGGAACCAGGAACGGGCGCGGGTGGCTTCGTCCGGGCCCTGACCGGCCGGGTTGAGCTTCATCAGACGGCGCCGCAGCGGGCCGATCTGGGCCGCCAGCACCAGCCCGCCGACGCCGGCGGCGCCGCCGATCAGCTTGCCCAGCCCGCCGGTGACCAGATAATGGCCGTAGCGGAACTCCGGGCCGTAATCGTCCAGCGCCCGGGCCGAGCGCATCACCACCATCGGATCAATGGTCGGCATGGGCGCCAGCCAGCCGCCCAGGGCGTCGTCCTTGTGCGGCTTGGGCGCCAGACCGCCCACCTTGCGCGGGTACCATTGTTTGAGGCGCGCCTGGGCGTCGCGCTGGCTGCGCTGGTTGGCGCCGGGCCGGGCGAACGCCTCCAGCGCCGAGCGCCAGGTGCCGCCGGAAAACTTGGCGGAGAACGCCACCGCGCCTTCGGCGGTCACCGGGCCGTCCAGTTTGCCGCCGTGCTCCAGGGTCAGTTCGCGGATCGCGAACAACACCCCGGCGTCATGGGGAATCGAGTCGAAGCCGCAGCAGTTGACCAGCGCGCAGCCGCTGGCCTGGGCGGCCTCGTGGTAGCGGCTCAGCAGGGTGTTGACGAATTCCGGTTCGCCGGTGAGGTCGCAGTAATGGGTGCCCTGTTCCACGCAGGCGCGCACCAGCGGCTCGCCGTATTGCATGTAGGGGCCCACGGTGCTGGCCAGGGCGCGGGTCCGGGCGGCCAGGGCGGTGAGGCTGGCGGGGTCGCCGCTGTCCGCCTCGATCAGCTCCGGCGGGTTGTCGCCGGGCAGGCCGGCGGCCACCTGCTCAAGCTTGGCGCGGTTGCGGCCCGCCAGGGCCCAGGGCGTGCCCGCGGGCAGCTTGCGGGCCAGATAGCGGGCACACAGGCCGCCGGTGAAACCGGTGGCGCCGTACAGAACCAGGGCGTAGGGACGGGTGGCACTCATGCTCGCTCCTTACTTTTGACGAGGGGCAGTCGCCGAACAATTGAAATGGCTTGTCGGCGCAGTGTAGCTTTGCCTTCGCCCCGGGCCTACCGGTACCCCGGCGATTGGCCTTCAGGGCATCTTTTTACTCGGGAGAAAACCATGGATGTCACCGCGGAACGCCGCTATCCGGTGAATGTTGAAGAGCTGTACGGCATTCTCACCAGCCGGGCGTTTTTCGAACAGCGTTATCAATGGGGCAAAGTGGACGATTACCGCTTTGAGGTGTTCGAACCGGCCGGCGACGGCTTCCACATCCGTATTGTGCAGCCCATTGAAATCCGTCTGGACAAGGTGCCCGCCTTCGCGCGCAAGTTGCTGCCCTCGGAAGCGGAACTGACCACCGAATTCCACTGGCGCCCGGCCACCGGCGGCTACCAGGCGGACTATCGCTTTCAGCTGGGCAATGTGCCGGTGAAGGTGAGCGGCACCATGACGCTGCTCGCCGACGGCGATCAGTCCCGCCAGATCACCCGCGTGGCGGTGCATTCATCCCTGCCGCTGGTGGGTCGCAAACTGGAGCGTTTGATCGGCGAGCGTTTCGATAAGGCGCTGGAAGGCGATTACCGCCACACCCTGCGCTATATCGAGGAAGTGCATCAGCAATAAGTGCATCAACGATAGCGGCGCAGGCTGCTGCCCAGTTTCGCCATGCGCGCCACGAAGCGTTCCGGGCGCCAGCGCTTCCTGCGCCAGTCGCGGCGGGCCTCCGGCTGTGGAAACAGGTACAGCGGCCGCTTGCCCATCTGCTGAAGGATGGTGTCCGCCACCTCGGCGGCGCTTTCCGGGGCGTCGTCCATGGCGCGCTGCAGGCGGGCACGGCTGAGCGGATCGGCGTTGGGCATGCGCCGGCTCATGTCGCTGGAGAACAGATCCGGACAGACCACGCTGACGCCGATATTGAGCCCGTCCAGTTCCGCCGCCAGGGCCTCGCTGAAGCGGATCAGCGCGGCGTTGCAGGCCACATAGGCGGCCATGCCCGGCGGCGCGGTGATGCCCGCCAGCGCCGCCACGTTGATCAGGTGGCCGTCACCCTGGCGCTTCATCATCGTCAGAGCGGTGCGACAGCCGTGGACCGCGCCCATCAGGTTGGTGTGCCAGAGCTGCTCCCAGGTGGCCGGGGTCTGTCCCTCGAACGGGCCCATGGCGGCCAGCCCGGCGTTGTTGATCAGGATGTCGAGCCGTTCCCAGCGCCGCTGTACCCGCTCCAGGGCGTGGCGCCAGTCCGCCTCCACGGCCACGTCGGCGTGCACGAACAGCACCTCGGCGCCGTCCCGGCGCAGCGCATCGGCGAGCTGCTCGCCGGCCACCCGTTCCCGGTCGAGCAGCGCCAGCTTGTAGTCCCGCGCGGCGCCGAGAGCGAGCGCCCGGCCCAGGCCGTGGGCGGCGCCGGTGATCAAAAGAACCGGTTTCATTCGCTCAGGCCCGTTCCGTATCGAGTTCTTTCATGGGGGTGCGCAGCACGTTTTCTTCGCCTTCGCTGCGCGCCAGGATCACCGCGCCGACGCTGTCGCCCCAGACGTTCACCGCGGTCCGGCACATGTCCAGCAGCCGGTCGGTGACCAGAATCAGGCCGATCGCTTCGGCGGGCAGGCCGATGGTGCCCAGGATCACGGTGATCGCCACCAGGCTGGCGGCGGGAATGCTGGCCACGCCGATGGAGGTGAGCAGGGCGGTCAGCACGATCACGAACTGGGTGGTCAGGGACAGGTCCATGCCGTAGGCCTGGGCGATGAAGATCGCCGCCACGCACTCGTACAGGGCGGTGCCGTCCATGTTGACGGTGGCGCCCAGCGGCAGCACGAAGCTGGAGGTGCGCTTGGACACGCCGGAGCGCTTCTGCACGCAGTCCATGCTCAGCGGCAGGGTGGCGGCGGAGCTGGCCGACGAAAAGGCGGTCATCAGCGCCGGCGCCATGGCCTGCAGGTGGCGCACCGGCGAGCGTTTGGCGAACAGCCGGATCAGCAGCGGCATCACGCCGAACATGTGAATGCCCAGCGCCAGCAACACGGTGACGAAGAACAGCGCCAGCGGCTCCACCGCGTCCAGCCCGGTGCGGGTGACGGTGGCGGCGATCAGGCCGAACACGCCCAGCGGCGCGAAGCGGATGATCACCATGGTGATGCGCATGGTGACCTGATAGATGCCTTCCACCACCTGGCGCAGATGCTCACCGGGCGCGCCGGGCAGGGTGCGCAGGAAGAAGCCGAAGAACAGGGAGAACACGATCAGCCCCAGCATCTGGGTTTCGGCGGCGGCCTGGAACAGGTTGGGCGGCAGCAACTGGCGCAGTATTTCGGTGAAGTCGCCGGCGCCGCGGCCCTCGATGCTGGCCAGGGCCCGGTCGGTGTCCGCCGACAGGCCCAGCAGGTTCCGCGCCGGCTGGCCGTCGATCACGCCGGGGGCGATCAGATTCACCACCACCAGCCCCACCAGCACCGCGATCAGGCTGGTGCTCAGGTAGAACAGCACGGTTTTCAGGCCCAGCCGGCCGAGATCGTCGCCGTCGCCCACGTTGACCATGCCGCTGATAATGGCGGTGGTGATCAGCGGCACCACCACCATCTTCAGGGCATTGATGAACAGATCGCCGATCAGGTCATAGCCGGGCAGCAGCGGCAGCCCGAACAGGCGGGTGCTCTCTTCGGTGAGCGCCCCGGCAATACCGCCCAGCACCATGGCCAGAAATATCTGGTGATGTAATTTCATTCAGCGCCCCGATTACACAGTGTGGGCTAGCATAATGACCCCTTTGAACCACTGGCAAGCAACGTCGGCCGTCAGAGCAGGGCGTGCAGTGCGGATTCCAGCCCCGGGCGCTGCTCACGCACGCGGTCCGCGGCCAGTTTCAGCAGCCGGTCACTGTGCACCGGGCCGAACCGTTCGCACAGCAACACATAGGCGCGGTTAAGCAGACGCCGCAGCTGATCCTGGTCCAGCGGCGTCAGGTCGCCGTCGGCGTGGTTGAGCCAGTATTCGAGGGCGTCACGCAGGGCCGGGTCGACGCCCGGGCGGCGCAGGTCGGTGAGCTGATCCAGGCGCACCTGGCCGGCCTGGCCCGCGTCGAGCTGCGCCCACAGGGCGCGCATCAGAAGCTGAAACGCCTCGGTGCAGGGGTGGGCCCGGTGGGCGCCGTCCTCGTCCTCCAGCGGGTCGGGCAGCAGTTCCCGGTCGGGCAGGGTCATCGCCTGGACCAGACTCAGGTGCAGATCATGGCGCCGGCCCTCCACCTCGAACAGGCGGCTGATATGGCTCACGTAGCCCTGCAGCGAAAAGCGCGGGCGGTGGGCGTAGTCGCGCTGCCAGAGGGCCACCGCCTCCGGCACCTGGCGGCTGTCCAGATAGGGGGCCAGGCCGGTGGCGATGGCGCGGCGGTGGCGTTCTTCCGGGCTCATCGTGGGCTATCCAGGCCGCTGGCCACATCGGCGTCGTAGAGGTGCTGCTGGGCGAATTCCGGGTAGCCCAGCTCGGCGTGCTCGCTGACGTCCAGGCCCCGCTGTTCATGCTGGCTGGGCGCCCGCAGGCCGGCGGTGAGCGACAGCACCATATACAGGATCAAGGCGGCGAAGAACGCCCAGGCGAAGGCGACCACAATGCCCAGCAACTGCACCGTGACCCGCTGCGGGTCGAACAGGTCGCCCTGGTAGAACAGCCCGGCGGCCAGCGTGCCCCAGGCCCCGGCGAACGCATGCACCGGCACCGCGCCCACCACGTCGTCCAGTTTCATCGACAACAGCAGGCGGCTGCCCGGGCCCACCAGCAGCCCGCCGAGCAGGCCGGTGATGATCGCGAAGCCGGGCGTCATGGTGGCGCAGCCGGCGGTGATCGCCACCAGCCCGGCCAGGCTGCCGTTGACGGTTTCGGTGAGCAGCACCGGGCGGCGGGCGATAACCCGGTAGAGCGCGGCCCCCAGGGCGCCGGCGGCGGCCGCCAGCTGGGTGTTGAGGTTGATCAGCGCGATATTGACGTCGGCCCCCAGGGTGGAGCCGCCGTTGAAGCCGAACCAGCCGAACCACAACAGGAACCCGCCCAGGGCCACGAACGATAAATTGTGGCCGCGAATCTCCCGTGGCCGCCCCTGGCTGTCGAAGCGGCCCAGGCGCGGCCCCACCACCATGATGCCGGCCAGCGCGCACCAGCCGCCGACGCTGTGGACCACGGTGGAGCCGGCGAAGTCGATAAACCCGAGAGCCGCCAGCCAGCCGTCGCTGTTCCAGGCCCAGTTGCCGAACAGCGGGTAGACCAGCCCGGTGATCAGCATGGCGCCGCACAGATACCCCAGGTAGCGGGTGCGTTCCGCCATCGCCCCGGACGCGATGGTGGCGGCGGTGGCGGCGAACATCAGCTGGAACAGCAGCAGAGTCCACAGATCGCTGTCGCCCTGGCTGGGCGCGAACAGGTCCTGGCCCACCCAGCCGCTGGGATTGACGCCGAACATCAGGCCGAAGCCCAGCGCCCAGAACATCAGCGTCCCCACGCACAGGTCCATGTAGTTCTTCATCACCACGTTGATGGCGTTCTTGGTGCGGCTAAGGCCGCTTTCCAGGAGCGCGAAGCCGGCCTGCATGAGGAACACCAGGGCCGCCGCGATGGCGATCCAGACCACGTCGTTGGCGGTGTATTCCAGGGTGTCGGCCAGGCCGGAAGCGGGCAGGGCGATGAGGGTGAGCAGTAGCGCGGCGCGTCGTTCCATGAGATCCCCCACGGGAAAAGCCTTTGGTTAGGGGGACGGTGCAACGGTTATGCCAGTTTCTTGGGGCGTGGTGCTTTAACGGGAAGGTTGGACCCTCCAGCCGGGGTCGCGGGTCTGTGTTCTGCCCTTCCGGGAACGCTGTGAATACGTCCCTGTACGCTCCCTGTCGAACGTCCTGTTCTCCAGGGTCCCGGAAGGGCAGAACACAGACACGCTCCGGGACGAGATTCCGATGCCCCGGGTCATAACACCGCCGGACCGTCCAGGGAGGGGAAGCTTGGAATCTTCCAAGGAGCGCCGGGATCGGGTGGG
>NZ_ARXR01000026.1 GCF_015356855.1 Alloalcanivorax venustensis ISO4 | reverse complement strand
CTGGCGGCCGTAGTTGAAGTACTGGCCGTCCGGATCGGTACGGGAGCCGAAGGCGAGCAGCTCATCACCGAACTTCTCGGAGCCGATCATCACGCCCAGGTACATGGGCTGGCCCAGCTCGGTGAGGTCGCTGAGATCTGCCTTGAGGCCCAGCAGCACCTGTTGGGTGGGGTCGTCCTGCACCGTGTAGGTGCCGAACTGCTGGCTATCGGCCTTGAGATTATGCTCGGCGTGCATCAGGCCGGCGGTCAGCTCGCTCTTGGTGCTGTGAGCCAGATAGGCCGGATTATAATACGCGGTGGAAACCTGGGTATTAAACATGGAAAGCGCTTGCGCGGACGCGATGTCCGTGGGCAGCAAGCCGTAAGTGGTGGCGGTGTTGCCCATATTCGCCAGGGAGATAGCAGGTGCCAGCAATAGGGCGCTGGCGCACAGCCCGGTCTTCAAATAAGGAAGCGGTCGCATGCGGATTTTCCCTCCGATTGTTTGTTGTTCTCTTTCGTTCGCGGGTGTTCGCCGCAAACAGTCGTTATTGGTTTTATGTCCCGAACTGTCCATGAACGGGTAAGGCACCGACGGGATGGTGCAACTGCTGAGGCTATAGATGCCCCACTGACGTCGGACACAAGAAAACGTGAAAACAGGTCTTTCAAAAAACGAAAGGATGGCGGAAAGCCTTTAATTACGGGCCTGACCAAACGGTCACATTTTATGGTGACAGACACTTTTTGCTTGTTTTCAGACCGCCGAAAGCGCCAACTTTATGAAAAAGTAAACAAAAAGATAAACAAAATGCCGAACCTTTATTTACTTCTTTTGTGCGGCAGGCCCACCCGTTGTGGCGGGCCTGAGGCGCTTATTCAGCGCCATCAGAACGCCACCATGTTTACAGGTGTTACCAGAGGAAACACCGGCCGCTTTCCGGCCACTTTTTTCGCGCCGCGCCAAACTTTTTTGTAACAGAGCGCCGGCGAAGACCGCTCTTTTTTCTTTGAAATGCCCGCGCCGCGCGGCTTCGCGGCGAAAGAAAAGACGCGCCCGGCCACCACGGCGAAAGCGTCGTAAAACGGTTGTCTTGTGTTATAGTTTTTTAAGAACTGTCCAAGGATCGGTAAGAACACACCTGAACGGGACGGGTGCTGGGCCCCCGGGGCGGGCTAATGCCCGGAGGGGATCAAAACCCTGAAGAAAAACAAAAGGTGGAAGGAACCGCTGTACCGTCTTGCGTAGCTCAATAACGCCTATGCCGGCCGTCTCGGTTCCTTAAAATAAGGATTCGACGATGAAACGGATAGCTGATCTCAGTGTGTTTGTGTCGGTCGTTAAGGCGGGGAGTCTTTCCGAAGCGTCCAATGATCTGGGTCTTTCCGTAGCGTCCATCAGTAAGTATATATCGCGCATCGAGCAGGAGCTCGGGGTGCGGGTGTTGGTGCGTAACGCGCGGGGACTCAGGCTCACCAGCGAGGGCCAGGCGCTGTATGTGCGGGTGGATACCCTGCTCAGCCAGCTCAACAAAGCGATTGCCTATGTCAGTGCCTGCCGGGACGTTCCCCGGGGCATGCTCAAGGTAAGTTCCACCATCGGTCTGGGGCGCAATCGTATTGCGCCGCTGGTATCGGAGTTTTCCAAGCTGTACCCCGACGTGACGGTGCAACTGTCGTTGGGCGACCGCTATGTGGACATGGTGCTGGACGACGTGGACGTGGCGATTTCCATCGGCGCGCCGGACGACGCCTCCCTGGTGGCCAAGCGGCTGATGAGCAACCCCTGCTGCGTGTGCGCCTCGCCGGCTTACCTGAAAGGCCGCAAGGCGCCCCGCCACCCCAAGGACCTGAAACGGCACGACTGCCTGATCCTGGATTGCCACGGTTCCTTCAAGGATCAGTGGCAGCTTGAGGACGAGTACGGCGGCCAGCACCACGTCAAAGTGTCCGGCAACCTGATCACCGATAACAGCGAAACACTGCGCGAGTGGGCGCTGAAAGGCTACGGCGTGGCGCTGAAAAGCCGCTGGGACATCGCCGAGCACCTGGACCGCGGCGAACTGGTACAGCTGATGCCGCGCTACCGGGCGCCGGACCTGGATTTCTATCTGGTGTACGCCGGACGGGACCTGCTGCCGGCGAAAACCCGCGCCTTCATTGCCTTCCTGGAAGAAAACGTGGAGCGCCTGAAGCAGCCGATTTCGGATTCCGCACAGGCGTGATTCAGGCGTAGGCCTCGAGCGGGCGTTCCAGACGCCGCACCCAGGGCAGCACCTGCGCACCCAGGCGCAGTTGCAGATCCTGGGGGTGGATGGACACGCGCAGGGTGCGTCCAGTGGCCAGGGCCGCCAGATAGTTGCCCCGGTTGAACAGGTTGAGGCTCCAGGCGCGCAGCGCGGTGTCCGCTTCGAAGCCCAGCAGCGGCATGGGGTGAAAGCGCTGGTCCCGGGCGTCGTAGAGGCCGCCCAGGGTTTCGTAGTAGCGGAACGGCAGCGCCGCCAGCCGGCGTTTGTTCACCGCCCCCAGCGCCCAGGCGGGCGGCACATAGAGCGGTCCGGGGGTGAGGCCGTGCTCCACGAACCAGCGGTGACAATCCTGAATCAGCGCAATGATGCGCTCTTCGTCCAGCGACAGATGCTCGGCCGCGTCCCGGGAAATGAACGTGCTGTGCAGACGGTGGTGAAGGCTTTTCGGGGTGTCGCAGCGGTGCCGCCAGCCGTGGCCGGCAAGCGGGTAGCCGCGCTCGCTAAGGTCGCGCAGCCAGTCCAGATCGGCGGCCCGCCAGTCCTTGCCGGGCACCACCAGCAGCGTCACCGCCGCCGGCGGCAGCCAGGCGAGCTGCTCGAGGATGTCCGTGACCCGCTCACGGGTCTCCGGCATCACATCGTGAATCGAGATCAAGCCGCTTAGCGCCATCTCAGAGCTCCGGGCGGGCGGTGCTCAAACGGCGCAACACGGCCAGGGTCGGCGACGGCCAGCGCTTGGGCAGCAGCGGCGCCTGGCGGGCGCAATGGCCGAGCACCTGCAGCCAGGTGTCCATGGCGCGCTGGTTCATGGTGAGGGCGGCGTGGCGGGCCTGCTCGGCTCGCTCACGGCGCTGCGCCGGGCTCTGCGCCTGCAGACGCGCCAGGGTGTCGCCGAGGCTCTCGCCCTCTTCCATGATCGCCAGCCCGCGGGCCAGCTCCGGCCATTGATTGATGCCGCAGGCCGGCGTGGTGATCACCAGCCGCTGGCGGGCCATGGCTTCCAGGGCCACGGTGCCGAACGCCTCCACCACCGACGGCAGCACCAGCACCTGGGCGGCGTCCAGCTGCTCCACCACCTGCGCCCGGCTGCACCAGCCCAGGAAGGTGAGATTGGGCAGTCGGCGGGCCTGCTCTTCCACTTTCTCCCGCAGCGGGCCGTCCCCGGCCACGGTGAATCGGCAGTCCGGTCGCTGGGCGGCCAGCGCCAGGAAGCGTTCGATGTTTTTCTCCGCCGCCAAGCGGCCCACGTAGAGCACCGAATCCAGTTTCTCCGCCAGCGGCAGCGGCGGCCGCTCGACGAACTCCGGGCCCAGCGGTGTGCCCACCAGTTGCGGGTGCCGGGCGCCGGCGGCGCGGGCGTCGGCGATCAGGCTTTCACAGATGGTGGCCACCGCGCTGCTGCCCTGGAACAGGGTGCGGTTGACCCAGTTGAGCAGGCCGCCGGCCAGGCGCGCCAGACGCGGCCCCCAGTACAGCCGCACCAGGCTGTCGTAGTCGGTCTGGAAGGTCACGCACACCGGGATGCCCAGTTTGCGCGCCACCCAGAACGCGCCGAGGGAGAAAATCCCCGGTCCGGGAATCACGATCACATGGGGTTTCATCTCCCACACCAGGGCGGTGAGCTCGCGCATTTTCGGCAGGAACAGGCGCTGGGTGGGATCGCCGGGGATCGGCATGGACAGCCCCTGGCAGGGATGGGGATCCTCCAGGCTGGGGGACACCAGCTCCGCCCGGGCCACCACCCCGTCCAGGTGGGCGACCAGGTCCTGGAAGTAGGCGCCGACCCCATTGCGGCCTTTCATGGCGTCGACGACGAACAGTACGCGCAGGTCTTTTGTTTTCATGGTCGTCAGTATCCGCACCACGTGTGTCGTATTTATGACACCCCTACCCTAGCACGGTTCAGTCACCGGGTCGGGGGTAGCCGAAACGGTCGTAGACCCAGCCGAAGGTCGCCGCCAGACGGCCCGGGTCCACGCCCAGGTTCTCCAAGGAATAGCGGTGGCCGCTGCGGTAGCCGGCGGCGCGGCGGTCCTCGCCGTCCAGAAAGGCGCGGTACGCCGGCGACGGGGTCCAGCCGAAGGTCCGGTAAAATCCGCTTACACTCTCGCCGGGGGCGGCGGCCAGGGTTTCCATCACCGACAGGGCGCCGCGTCCCTCCGGCAGGCCGTCGAGCTGTTCCAGCAAGTGCCGGTAGTAGTAATCGAGCATGGCGAGGAAGCCTTCGCGCCAGTAGTCGGCGGTGTCGCGGCCGTCGAACAGCTTGCCGCCGATCACGATGGAGTTGATCTGCGAGGGCACCGCGGCGGTGGGGTTGCGCAGGCAGCCGATAAAGCGGGCGTCGGGGAAGGCGTCCGCCAGGGTGGCCATGAACGGCGTGAACGACGGGTTCTTGGACAGGAAAGTACGGTGCTCGCCGTGGAAGTACAGGTGGCGCTGCACGAAGCGCCGGTAGGCGGCCATCAGCCGCCGTTTCTCCGCCGCCGGCAGATCCCGGTCCGCGTAGGTGAGGCGCCACAGCGCCGGGTCCGGCACCGCCAGGACCAGCAGGAAGCAGCCCAGCACCGGCAGCAGCGCCAGATAGTCCTCCTCCGGGTCGCGCAGGCCGGTCTGATGGACATCGTCCAGCCCGCCCAGCACCCACCGTTCCAGCCGGAAGAACAGCCGGCTCAGCGGCGCGCCGACCAGGGCGTCCAGCCGCCCCACCCCGCGCCAAAAAAAGCGCTGGGTGATGGACGGCGCGAAGATCAGCTCCCACAGGGCGGTGGTGGTGAAGCGCTCGCGGTCGCCGGCCAGCAGCCGGTGCAGAAAGGTGGTGCCGCTGCGCGGCACACCGACCACGAACAACGGCTCGCGCACGCGCACCCGGCGGAAGTCGGGAAACAGCAGGTAATCGAGCAGCAGCCCGGCGCCGTTGATCGCCTGCAGCAGCACGAACAGCGGCCAGAACAGCGCCATCACCAGCCAGCGGCGCGGCGACACCCCCTTCAGCGTGCCGCCGTAATCCGGACACCAGGAGCGCACGAACAACCGCCCGTAGGCTTTTAACAAAGCACCCATAGCTTTCTACTTCCGTCGAAGACGCGCCGACACTAGCAGCAAAAAGATGACAGAACCATGTCATACACAATTACGCAGTGATGTGTTTCTGCTGCCGTTAGAAAGGTCTCTGGAATCCTGTATCCTGCATCCTGAACCGCGGCCGGGGCCGCCACGACAACCTGATTCATTTGAGGCGTGATGAGTACCTTCCCCACCATTGTCGGCCACCGCGGCGCCCGCGGCGAGGCCCCGGAAAACACCGCGGCGGGCTTCCAGGTCGCCATGGAGGCGGGCGTCACCGAAATCGAGCTGGACGTGCGGCTGTCCCGGGACGGCCATCTGATCGTGGTGCACGACGCCAACGTCACCCGCACCACCGGCGAGCGGGGCAAGGCGCACCACTACACCCTTTCGCAACTGGAAGTGCTGGACGCGCGCCGCAACACCCCCGGCTGGCACAGCCCCCTGGGCATCCCCTCACTGCGGGAAGTGGTGGATCTGTGCGGGCCGTCGATGCGCTTTCAGTTCGAAGTGAAAGGCGCGGACCGGGTGATCCTGCACCGCCTCGCCCACCAGCTGGTGGACTTCATCAACCAGCGACAAATGAATGACCGGGTGGTGGTCACCTCCAGCCACACCGGCTTTCTGCGCATGCTCGGCACCATGACCGCCCACATCGAGCGCGGCTATGTGGCGGAGTACCGCTACCAGCAACCCACCCGGCGGGCGGTGGCGCTGGGCTGCACCTGGCTGATGCCGCGCCACACCCTGGTGACGCCGGCGCTGATGCGCCGGGCGCGGCGCCGCAACCTGAAAGTGTCCACCTGGACGGTGAACGATCTGACCCGGGCGGAGCGCATGGTGGAGCTGGGCGTGGACGGCATCATCACCGATTTCCCCACCAGTTTTATCGCCCATTTTCAGCGGCGCGCGGCGCGGAAGGGCTGAGACAGGTCTCTGGGATCCTGCCGGCCGGCGTCGCCGGCCTTTCGCGGGCAGGGCCCGCTCCCACAGGGCGCTCGCGCACAAAGCTTTTTGCGTGCTTCAATCCTCGAAAAAGGCGCGGATTTCATCTTCGCGCGCCTTGGCGTCCTGGTACCCCAGTGACATCAATCGGCCGGTGAAGCCGGGCTCGAACAGCAGATAACTGACCGCGCTGGCGCCGGGCGAGCGGGTGGCGCCGGAGCCGCTCAGGAAGAAGCGCAGCGTGCGCGGCAGCTCCTTGATGTGCTCGGCGGCGATCTCGTCGATGGGCTGGGAGGGGTAGATCTTGAGCACGTCCACCTGGCGCAGCTGGATGCCGTGCTGGCTGCGGGCCCGTTTGCCGAGCGCCTCCACGGTGCGGTTGATCCGCTCCAGCCGCTCCACGTCCCCTTCCAGGGTGTCCACGAACACACTGTTGAGCACGTGGCCGAGCACCTGGGCCAGCGACGGGTAGCCGCTGAGCTGGCGCTGGTGGTCGGCGCTGACGTTACCGGACACGCCGATCACCAGCAGCTTGTCGGCGCCCAGGTGCAGCGCCGGGCTCACCGGGGCGAGCTGGCGCACCGCGCCGTCGCCGTAGTAGCTGCCGTCCACTTTCTCGGCGGGAAACAGAAGCGGGATCGCCGCCGACGCCAGCAGATGCTGCACGCCGATGTCCGAGCGCCGGCCCAGCCGGCGGGCGCGGGTCCACTCGTCCACGCCCTCAGCCCCCTGGAAAAACGCCACTGATTCGCCGGTGGCGTAGCTGGAGGCGGTGATCGACAGCGCCCGAAGATGCCCCTGGCGGATGCTCTCCTCGATGCGCTGGAAGTTGATCACCAGCCGCAGCAGCCGCTTCAGCGGCGTGCTGTCGAGCAAGGCGCTGCGGGTCACCGCCCGGCCGCCGGCGGCGGAGCTGATCAGCCAGCGCAGCAGGCTGCGCAGAAAGGCGAAGATATCGGTGCGGTAGACCTGCTCGGCGGTCATGTTGGCCCACACCCGCTCCAGGCCGCGCACCGCCAGCCGGTAGTCGTGGGCGCCGGCGGCCAGGGCGGCGGCGTTGATGCCGCCGGCGGAGGTGCCGCAGATAATCGGAAACGGGTTGCTGCTGTGGGCCGGCAGCATATCGGCGATGGCGCTCAGCACGCCGACCTGATAGGCGGCGCGGGCGCCGCCGCCGGACAAAATCAGCCCTCGGTTGGGGGCGGACGCTTGGGGCATGATGTGATCTCCTTATCGCGCCAGTATGCCGTTTGACGGCCCCCGGCGTCATCCGTCGGGAAGCGCTGGCTTCACCGCCCCACTCCGCTTTATGCTGCCCCGGTCTGTTTCCGGATTACGCCATGACCGCCGCTTTTTCGTTTCGCCCCGCCCGCCCCGAAGACCTGGATGCCCTTGTTGACCTGGAGCAGCGTTGCTTCGACGGCGACCGGCTGTCACGCCGCAGCTTCCGCCATTGGATCCGCCAGGCCCATTCCGGGCTGATCGTGGCCCATGGCCTGAGCGACGAAGCAGGCGCCGAGGGCGCCCTGGCCGGCTACGCACTGGTGATTCTGCAGCGCGGCACGCGCATGGCGCGTCTCTATTCCATCGCCGCCGACCCGGCCTGTCGCGGCAAGGGGCTTGGCGAGCAGTTGATGAACGCCGCCGAGCGCTACGCCCACCGGGAAAAACGCCTCTATCTGCGCCTGGAAGTGCGCCGGGACAACCCGGCGGCGATCCGCCTTTACGAGCGTCTGGGCTACAAGTTGTTCGCGGAAACCCCGGATTACTACGAGGACCACCAGGACGCCCTGCGCTTCCAGAAGCGGCTGCACTACAAGCCGGAGAACCCGGCGCGGCTGGATATTCCCTGGGTGCGCCAGACCACCGAATTCACCTGCGGGCCCGCCTGCCTGCTGATGGCCCGCCACGCCCTGGACGGCCACGCCCCGGCGGACACCGACGAGCTGCTGATATGGCGGGAAGCCACCACCATCTTCATGACCGCCGGCCACGGCGGCTGCCACCCGCTGGGCCTGGCGCTGGCCGCCCGCCGCCGGGGGCTGAGCGCCACTGTCTACTGCAACCAGAGCGGGCCGTTGTTTCTGGATTCGGTGCGCGATGAGAACAAGAAGCGGGTGATCGAAACCGTACACCGGCATTTCGAGGACGAAGCGAAACAGCAGGCGGTGCCGGTGCACTACCAGGAGCTCACCGCCGAGCGGCTGGATCAGGCGTTACAGGACGGCGAAGTGGCCATCGTGCTGATCAGCACCTGGCGGCTGGACGGGCGCAAGGCGCCCCACTGGGTGGTGGTGAGCGGCGCCGACCGGGAGTGCTTCTACATTCACGACCCGGATCCGGCGGACGATCAGGTGCCGCTGGACTGCCAGCACGTGCCGATCAGCCGGGATCGCTTCGAGCAGATGACGCGCTATGGGCAGTCGAGGTTGCGGACGGCGGTGATTGTCGGGAAAGGGGATTTGACTTAGGTCTCTGGAATCCTGCCGGCCAGCTTTAGCTGGCCTTTCGCTTGCAAGGCAAGCTCCCACAAACCCTGCTTCGTAAGCTTGGTGGGAGCCGCTTGTGGGAGCGGGCCCTGCCCGCGAAAGGCAAGCTCCGCTTGCCGGCAAAGGTCGCCCCGCGGAATTCCAGAGAGCGGATCAGGTCTTGAGAACGTCCTGGCCGAGCTCGCCGGCGCGCTTGGCGTTCACTTCGCGGCTGTTTTCGTCGCAGGCGTCCTGGTCGCCGCCGCAGATTTCACAGCCCTGCTTCATGCCCAGGGTGGCGAGGCCGCCGCAGGAGCCTTTCACCGGTTTGTTGGCGAGAATCGAGCCGATCGCCATGCCGGTGAACAGCAGCGCGAAAACAACAATACTGGCTATCACGGTTGCGAGCATTTCAGTTTCCTCCTTCACGGCTCTCGAGGAGCGCCTCGAAAGCCGGGGTCATCACTTCTTCGACCCCGTCATCAGTTCGGACAATAAACAGCGCCGCCAGTTCACGCTCTTCGGCGAACGCCAGGCCCTTCTCCGGGCCGAGTACGGTGAGCGCGGTGGCGAGCCCGTCCGCGGTGGCACAACTGGAGTGTAACACGGTCACCGAGCCCAGTTTGTGCTCCACCGGCCGGCCGGTGCGCGGGTCCAGGGTGTGGGAATAGAGCTTGCCGTCTTTCTCGAAGAAATTGCGGTAGTCGCCGCTGGAGGCGATGGCCAGGTCGCGCAGCGGCACCACCTTCTCCACTTCGCGCACACCGGGGATCGGCCGTTCCACCGCCACCCGCCAGGGCAGGCCCTGGGGCTTGGTGCCGGAAGCGCGCAGTTCGCCGCCGATCTCCACCAGATAATTGCTGATACCCGCTTTTTCAAGCAGATGCGCCAGCTTATCCACGGCGAAACCCTTGGCGATGGAGGACAGATCCAGATAGACACCGCCCGGCTGCGTCAGGGTGCGGTCGTCCAGCTTCAGCTTGTGCCAGCCGACCCGCCGGCGGGCCGCCTCGATGTCTTCCGCCGCCGGCGGCTCGAAGCGTTCCGGGTCCGGCCCGAAGCCCCACAGGTTAACCAGCGGCCCCACGGTCACGTCGTAGGCGCCGTCGGTGGCCTCGGCCAGGCCCAGGGCCTCGTCCAGCACCATGGCGAAATCCGACGGCAGCACCAGGCTGCCGCCCGCCTCCAGGCCGTTGAACCGGCTGATCGCCGAATCCGGCAGGTAGGTGCTCATTTCCTGGTTGATGTCCTCCAGGGAGGACTCAATCGCGCTCTTGAGCGCCGGCACGCCGTTCTCCGGGGTGCCGGTGAACTTCACCGACCAGCTGGTGCCCATGGTGGGCCCGGAGAGCTGGGAAAGGCGATCGGTGGTGTCGTCGCAGGCGGTGAGGAGTGCGAACGCCACCAGCAGTAAGGAAAAACGAAGGAGCGGGTTTCGCATCGGCCTGCCTACGACAAGGTTGAAGGTTGAAAGCGGCTTGCAGAAATTGTGGGAGCGGGCCTTGTGGGAGCGGGCCTTGCCCGCGAAAGGGAGCGAAGCTCCCGGCAGGATCCCAGAGCCCTTTCTAACGGCAGCACAAACCACGTCTCTGGAATCCTGCCGGCAAGCGGAGCTTGCCTTTCGCGGGCTGGGCCCGCTCCCACAAGCCAAATGCCACAAGGGCCCTGGCCAGAAGGCTCACCCGCCGAAATCATCCAGCATGATGTTTTCGGGTTCGACGCCCAGGTCCTCGAGCATCTTGATCACCGAGGCGTTCATCATCGGCGGGCCGCACATGTAGTACTCGCAGTCCTCCGGCGCCGGATGGTCCTTGAGGTACATGTCGTAGACCACGTTGTGGATGAAGCCGGTGGGGCCTTCCCAGTTGTCCTCGGGCAGCGGATCGGACAGCGCCAGGTGCCACTCGAAGTTATCGTTCTCTTCGGCCAGCTTGTCGTACTCTTCCGAGTAAAAGGTCTCACGGATCGAGCGGGCGCCGTACCAGAAGCTGATCTTACGCTTGGAGTTAAGGCGCTTGAGCTGGTCGAAGATGTGGCTGCGCATGGGCGCCATGCCGGCGCCACCGCCGATGAACACCATCTCCGCGTCGGTGTCCTTGGCGAAGAACTCGCCGAAGGGTCCGAATACGGTGATCTTGTCGCCGGGCTTCAGGCTGAACACGTAGGAGCTCATCAGGCCGGGCTGGATGCCCTGGGAGCCCGGGGGCGGCGTGGCGATACGGATGTTGAACTTGAGGATGCCCTTCTCTTCCGGGTAGTTGGCCATGGAGTAGGCGCGTACCACGGTCTCGTCGCTTTTCGCCGTGAGATCGAAGAAGTTGAAGCGCTCCCAGTCACCGCGGAATTCCTCTTCGATGTCGAAGTCGGAAAACTTGATGTCGTAGGGCGGCGATTCCAGCTGCACGTAACCGCCGGCGCGGAAATCCACGTTCTCGCCTTCCGGCAGCTTCAGGGTCAGTTCCTTGATGAAGGTGGCCACGTTGGGGTTGGACACCACCTCGCATTCCCACTTCTTCACGCCGAAGAATTCCTCCGGCACCTTGATCTTCATGTCCTGCTTGACCGCCACCTGGCAGCTCAGGCGCCAGCCGTCGCGGATCTGGCCTTTGGTGAAATGGCCTTCCTCGGTGGGCAGGATGTCACCGCCGCCTTCCAGCACCTGGCAACGGCACTGCGCGCAGGTACCGCCGCCGCCACAGGCGGAGGACAGGAAGATACCCTGGTCGGCCAGGGTGCCGAGCAGCTTGCCGCCGGCCGGGGCGTCGATGGCCTTTTCGGCATCGTTGTTGATGTCGATGTGCACATTGCCGCTGACCACCAGCCGGGAGCGGGCCACCAGAATCACCGCCACCAGTGCCAGCACGATGGTGGTGAACATGACCACGCCGAGAATAATTTCAAAACTCATGATGCTGTTTCCCCTTTACAACTGCACGCCGGAGAAGGACATGAACCCGAGCGACATCAGCCCCACGGTAATGAAGGTGATGCCCAGCCCCTTGAGGCCGTCGGGCACATCGCTGTACTTCAGTTTCTCACGGATACCGGCCAGCAGCGTGATGGCCAGGGCCCAGCCGGTGCCGGCGCCGATGCCGTAAACCAGGGACTCGCCCAGGTTGTAGTCACGCTCCACCATGAACAGGGACGCGCCGAGAATCGCGCAGTTCACCGTGATCAGCGGCAGGAACACGCCCAGCGCGTTGTAGAGGCTGGGCACGTATTTATCCAGCGTCATCTCGAGAATCTGGATCAGCGCGGCGATCACCCCGATGTAGCTGAGCAGCCCCAGGAAGCGCAGGTCCAGATTGGCCAGCGCCTCGATGCCGGTCCAGGCCAATGCGCCTTCGCCGAGCAGGTAGTTCAGGATCAGGTTGTTCACCGGCACGGTGATGGTGAGGGTCACCACCACGGCGACACCCAGACCAATGGCCGTGGAGATTTTCTTGGACACGGCGATAAAGGTGCACATGCCAAGGAAGAAAGCCAGCGCCATGTTCTCAACGAAAACGGCGCGTACGAACAGGCTCAGATAATGTTCAAACATGCTTCAAATCCTCCAGGCCGTCGCTTAGAACGCGTCGCTGACACGGGTGTGCGGCTTCATCTTGAAGTCGTCCTCTTCCACCTGCTCCGGCTTCCAGGCGCGCACCGCCCAGATAAAGAAGCCGATCAGGAAGAAGGCGCTGGGCGGCAACAACAGCAGGCCGTTGGTCTGGTACCAGCCGCCGTCGGCGACCGAGGGCAGCACCTGCACGCCGAACAGGCTGCCGGCGCCGAACAGCTCACGGATAAAGCCCAGCACCAGCAGCAGCACGGAATAGCCCAGGCCGTTACCGATGCCGTCCATGAACGACGGCAGCGGCTTGTTCTGCATGGCGAACGCTTCGGCGCGGCCCATCACGATACAGTTGGTGATGATCAGGCCGACGAACACCGACAGCTGCTTGGAGATGCTGTACGCGTAGGCTTTCAGGAACTGATCCACGACGATGACCAGCGAGGCGATGATGGTCATCTGCACGATGATCCGGATGCTCGAGGGAATGCTGTTGCGGATCGTGCTGACGAAAAAGTTGGAGAACGCCACCACCAGGGTCAGAGCGATACACATGGTGACCGTGGTGCTGAGGTTACTGGTGACCGCCAGCGCGGAGCAGATACCCAGGATCTGCAGCGCGATGGGGTTATTGTCGAAAATGGGACCGAATAACAGGTCCTTGGTTTTCTCCGCCATTACGCTTCTCCTCCGCTTTGGTTCCGCATGCGCTCAAGATAAGGACCGAAGCCCTTCTCGCCGACCCAGAACCGCACCAGGTTGCTGACGCCCTTACTGGTCAGGGTGGCGCCGGCCAGGCCGTCGACTTTGTTTTCCGCGTTGGGGGTGCCGCTGTCCACGGAGCCCTTGACCACTTCGATGGCGATGTCGCCGTCTTCGTCGTAGAGCTTCTTGCCTTCCCAGAGTGCTTTCCACTTCGGGTTGTCCACTTCGCCGCCCAGGCCCGGGGTTTCCCCGTGCTGGTAGAAGCCCAGACCGGCGATGGTCTTGCCGTCGGCTTCCAGGGCCATGAACCCGTACAGGGTGGACCACAGGCCGTAGCCGCGCACCGGCAGGATAATGCGGCTCAGCTCGCCGTTATCCTTGCGCGCCAGGAACACCTCGGCCACGTCCGCCTGGGACTTGATGCCGGCGATGTCTTCCTCGCCGCTGAGGCGCTCGCTGCGCTCGGGATCCTTGGCCGCCTTGAGCTGGTCGTAGGAGTCCGGTTTTTCCACGTACTCGCCGGTTTCCAGATCAATGAACTTGCGCTCGATGGTGTTGAACGCCTTTTCCACGTCCATGCCCGGCTGGTACAGATCCGCGGCCTGCAGAATGTTCACGCGCCGGTCCAGCGTCTGGTTCTTCTGCTGCACCGGGCGCAGGCTCACGGCGGCGGTGGAAACCACCACCGCGCACACCAGACACACCAGGAACGCGACCAGCAGAGTCTTGCCTACGCTTTCGTTCTTTCCAGCCATTACGCCACTCCCCCGGTCCGACGCAGGCGACGACGGATGTTCGCCTGGGTAACAAAGTAGTCAATCAAGGGCGCGCACAGGTTGCCGAACAGAATCGCCAGCATGATGCCCTCCGGGAATGCCGGGTTGATCACCCGGATCAGCACCGTCATAACACCGATCAGCGCGCCGAAGATCAGCTTGCCGGTGTTGGTCATCGCCGCGGACACCGGGTCGGTGGCCATGAACACCAGGCCGAACGCCAGGCCGCCCACGGTCAGGTGCCAGTACCAGGGCATCGCGAACATCGGGTTGCTGTCGCTGCCGACGCCGTTGAACACCGCGCTCATCGCCACCATGCCCAGCAGCACGCCCAGCATGATGCGCCAGGAGGCGATCTTGGTGAACAGCAGGAAGATCGCGCCCAGGCCGATGGCGATCACCGAGGTCTCGCCGATACAACCCTGGATACCGCCCAGGAAGGTGTCCATCCAGGCCAGGCTCTGGGTGGCGCCGTTGGCGCCGGCGGCCAGGGCGTTCTCGCCCAGGCCGGCGGCGAAGTTCAGGTCGCCGCTGGCGGCCAGGGACAACGGCGTCGCGCCGGAGAAGTTGTCCACCGCGGTCCAGATCGCGTCACCGGACATCTGTGCCGGGTAGGCGAAGTACAGGAAGGCACGGCCCACCAGCGCCGGGTTGAGGAAGTTCTTGCCGGTGCCGCCGAACACTTCCTTGCCGATCACCACGCCGAAGGAGACGCCCAGCACCACCTGCCAGAGCGGGATCGCCGGCGGCAGGATCAGGGTGAACAGGATACCGGTGACGAAGAAGCCCTCGTTCACCTCATGGCCGCGCTTCCACGCGAACAGGGCTTCCCAGAAGAAGCCGGTGAGGTAGACGGTAGCCAGGATCGGCACATAGTAGACCAGGCCGTGCAGCATGTTGGCCCAGAAGCTCTGGTAGTCGAAGCCCGCCAGCATGGCCACCAGGTCGGCGCGCCAACCGGGAATGGCGTCGTAACCGAACTCGGTGATCTGCAGGTTGGCCTGATAACCGGTGTTGTAGAGGCCGAACAGGATCGCCGGGAAGGTGGCGAACCAGACCGTCATCATGATCCGCTTCAGATCGATGCCGTCGCGCACGTGGGCCGCGGACCGGGTCACCGAATCCGGGCTGTACAGCATGGTGTCGAACATCTCGAAGAAGACGTAGTACTTCTCGAGCTTGCCGCCCTCGTGGAAATGAGGCGCGATTTTGTCGTCGATGTAGTTTCTCAGGCCCATCTCAGCTCTCCACCTCGATCGTGGTCAGGTTGTCGCGCAGAATCGGCCCGTACTCGTACTTGCCGGGGCACACGTAGGTGCACAGCGCCAGGTCCTCTTCCACCACTTCCAGCGCGCCCAGCGCGATGGCGGAATCGGTGTCGCCGACGATCAGCGAGCGCAACAGTTGAGTGGGCAGAATGTCCAGCGGCATCACCTGCTCGTAGGCACCGATCGGCACCATGGCGCGCTCACTGCCGTTGGTGGTGGTGGTCAGATTGAAGCGCTTGCCGGGCATCAGCTTGGACAGATAAATGTTCATCACCGAGAAGCGGTTGGGCCCCGGTGAGATATAGCCCAGCAACTGCCGCTCGCGGCCTTCGCGCAGCACCGTCACCTGGTTGCTGAAACGGCTCAGGAACATCAGCGGGCCGCGGGCGTGATGGCCGTTGAACACGGAGCCGCCCACGATGCGATTGTCGCCGTCCTTGAGTTCACCGCGCGTGAAGTCTTCCATGCCGGCACCCACGCGGGTGCGCATCAGACGCGGCGTTTTTACCTGGGGACCGGTCAGCGCCACTACCCGGTCGGTGCTGATCTTGCCTTCGGTGAACAACTTGCCGATGGCGATCACTTCCTGATAGCCCACCGTCCAGACGGTCTTGGCGAGGCTGACAGGGTCAAGATAATGCACATGGGTGCCGGCGTTGCCCGCCGGGTGCTTGCCGGTGAAGGTTTCTTCACGGATCTGGCCTTCGGCGAAGGCCGGCAGATCACCGCCCGGCGCGCGGCACACCCAGACCGGGCCGTCGGTGAGGCGGCCCAGCACGGCGAGACCGTGGCGGAAGCTGCTCTCGTTGGCCTTGATCACCACCGCCGGGTCCTGCGCCAGGGGGTTGGTGTCCATGGCGGTGACGAAAATCGAGTTGGGGGTGGTGCCGGGCGCCGGCACCTTGCCGAACGGGCGGGTGCGCAGCAGCGTCCACTCGCCGGAATCGATCAGCTGGCGCTGTACCGCCTCGCGGTCCAGGGAAGCCAGGGCGGCGGCGTCATGGGCGTCGAACTCGACCTCGTCTTCCTGGTCGGCCACCTCGATCACCACGGACTGCAGCACGCGCTTGTGGCCGCGGTTGATCGCCACCACCTTACCGGCGGCGGGGGCGGTGTATTTCACGCCATCGGTCTTTTTATCCGTGAAGAGCAGCTGGCCCTTCTTGACCGTGTCGCCTTCGCGGACCTCCATGGTCGGCTTCATCCCCATGTAGTCGCCGCCGAGCACGGCGACAGAACGGACCTGATGACCCTCCTCAATCGCCTGGCGTGGCGCGCCAGCGATGGGCAGGTCAAGCCCCTTCTTGATTTTGATCATAGTGTCTCGCCCACGTTGCGTGTTCTGAAGTCAAGCGGTGCTTTCCCCGGATGGCCGCGATGGAGGCGGAGGTGGGAAGGCGGCGCCATTATAATGACCGAGTGGTTCGGATGCCAGGACTGACCGTGTGGGATTACCCGCCTGGGCCCGCGTGTCCCGGTCGAAAAAAAGCCCGCGAAAGCGGGCTTTTTCAGGTTCTACGGCTCAATCCTTGGGGTAAATCGGGTATTCCACCCCGGACAGTTGCTGCAGAAGCCGCACCACCTGGCAGCTGTAGCCGAACTCATTGTCGTACCAGACATAAAGCACGCAGTGGCGGCCGTTGACGATGGTCGCCTCGGCGTCCACCACCGACGCGTGCCGGGAGCCCACGAAGTCCGTGGACACCGCGTCCGGGCTGCGGATGAAGTCCAGCTGACGCTGCAGCGGCGAGTGCAGGCTCACCCAGCGCAGGTAGTCGTTGAGCTCCTCAAGGGTGGTTTCCTGCTCCAGGGTCAGGTTGAGAATCGCCATGGAGACGTCCGGGGTCGGCACCCGGATGGAGTTGCCGCTGAGCTTGCCGCCCAGCTCCGGCAGCGCCTTGGCGGCGGCCGTGGCGGCCCCGGTCTCGGTCAGCACCATGTTCAGCGGCGCGGCCCGGCCCCGGCGCGGACCCTTGTGGAAGTTGTCCAGCAGGTTCTGGTCGTTGGTGTAGGAGTGCACCGTCTCCACGTGGCCGTACTCAATGCCGAATTTGTCGCTGAGCGCCTTGAGCGGCGGCACGATGGCGTTGGTGGTGCAGCTCGCCAGGGACAGAATGGTGTCGCTGTCCTCCACCATGCCGTGGTTGACGCCGGGCACGATGTTCTTGATGTCGCCCTTGCCGGGCGCGGTGAGGATCGCCTTGCTGATGCCCGGGCACTTCAGGTGCTGGCCGAGACCCTCGCGGTCCCGCCATTTGCCGGTGTTGTCCACCAGCAGCGCGTCCTTGATGCCGTACTGGGTGTAGTCGATCGCCGACGGATCATTGGCGTAAATGATCTTGATGTAGTTGCCGTTGGCGATGATCGCGTTGTCTTCCTCGTCCACGGCGATGGTGCCGGCGAACGGGCCGTGCACGGAATCGCGGCGCAGCAGGCTGGCGCGCTTCTGCAGGTCGCCCTTGCCGGTCTCGCGGACCACCACCGCCTTCAGGCGCAGGCCGTCGCCGGAGCCGGTCTTCTCGATCAGCAGGCGGGCCAGCAGGCGGCCGATACGGCCGAAGCCGTACAGTACCACGTCGGTCTGGCCCGGCAGGTCCACCTTATCGTTGACCGCCTCGCCCAGCTCCTCGCGGACATAGTCCTCGACGGACAGGCCACGGCTGTCCTTCTTGTACTCCACCGCCAGCTTGCCGATGTCCAGGCGGCAGGGGCCCAGATCCAGCTTGGTCACTTCCTGCAGGATCGGGAAGGAATCGACCACGGAAAGACCGCTCTCGAACAGCTCGGAGTCCTCGATCTGCTTGACGAAGCGATGGGTCTTGAGGATCTGGATCACGGAATTGTTGACCAGGGACCGGCTGTACACGGTGGTGGTCACGTTCTTCTCGCGGTAGAGGCGGCCGATCATGGGGATCATGGCCTCTGCGATTTCTTCGCGGTTTTTCCAGCGTCCGAAGTGGTCTTCCAGTTTGTTCACGGCTGCGCCCCTCATCGGTTTGGGTTGGCGGTCATGGGGGCGCGCATGATAGCGCCAAACCCGCGCATCTTCCAGGGTACTTACACCGGGTCTTCGCCCGGCCGCAGCCGCATCAGCCCTTCCTGGGCCACCGAGGCCACCAGAGTGCCGTCGCGGCGGTAGATGGCGCCGAAGGTCAGCCCCCGCGCGCCGGCGGCGCCGGGGCTCTCGCAGTGATAGAGCAGCCAGTCGTCCACGCGCAGGTCGTCATAGAACCACATGGCGTGGTCCAGGCTGGCGCACTGCACGTTGCTCTGCCAGAAGGTCATGCCGTGGGGCTGCATGGCGGTGCCCATGAAACCGAAATCCGAACAATAAGTCAGCAACGCCTTGTGGGTCATGCGGTCCGCCTCGATCGGGTCCGGCACCCGGAACCAGAACTGCTTGAGCGGCTCGCGGGACTCCGGGGCGAACACGTCGCGCGGCGTCACCGGGCGGAACTCCACCGGCCGCTCGCGCAGAAAGGCGGCGCGGAACTGCTCGGGAATGCGGTCCGCCACCCGCAGGCGGGCGCTCTCGTCGCTCTCCAGATCCTCCGGCGCCGGCACGTCCGGCATCGGCGTCTGGTGGCGGCTGCCCTCCTCTTCCACCTGGAAAGACGTGGACAGACTGAAAATGGGACGACCGTGCTGAATCGCGTTGACCCGGCGGGTGGTGAAGCTCTTGCCGTCGCGGATCCGGTCCACGTCGTAGACCACCGGCTGGCGGATATCCCCGGGCCGCAGGAAATAGGCGTGCAGGGAGTGCACCGGGCGGTCCTCCGGCACCGTCATCGAGGCCGCCAGCAACGCCTGCCCGGCCACCAGGCCGCCGAAGATACTGCTCTGCCCGTTGGCCTCGCTGAGCCCCCGGAACAGGTTGTCCTCCAGCGGCTCCAGGCGGAACCGCTGCATCAATTCACTGACTGATTCCCTCATGCTCTCTCCCCTACCGCGACCGGGCCAATAAAAACGGCGAAGATGTTACCACAACTCAGCGGGAGCAAGCCTTGTGCGAGCGGGCTTGTGGGAGCGGGCCCCGCCCGCGAAAGGGAGCGGAGCTCCCGGCAGGATGCCAGAGACGCTGTTTGTAACTCCGTTAGAAAGGCCTCTGGTATCCTGCCGGCCGGCTTTGCCGGCCTTTCGCTTGCAGGCAAGCTCCCACAGGGCAAGCTCCCAAACCGGCACACCGGTGGGGTACAATGCGCGCCCTCTGCTGGAGACGAAATGACGCTGTTACCCGATACCCCGCTGTTCCCCACCGGTCAGGACCACTACAAAGACTGGCAAGGCCTGTCCGACGGCAGCCTGGCCGCCGTGCTCGCCGAGGTGGCGCGCGCCGCCGACGGCCCCTTGCTGGTGGCCGCGCCGGACAGCAGCCGCGCCCAGCAGCTGGCGGATGCCCTGGGGTTCTATTTGGCAGGCAACCCGGGCGCCGCCGGCGAGGTGCCGGTGATGCTGTTCCCGGACTGGGAAACCCTGCCCTACGACCTGTTCAGCCCGCACCAGGACATCGTCAGCGACCGCATCCGGGTGCTGAACTGGCTGCACGGCGCCGGCACCGGCGTGCTGGTGGTGCCGGTGAACACCCTGATGCAGCGCATCGCGCCGCCGCTGCACATCAGCGGCAACAGTTTCATGCTGCGGGTGGGCGAAACCTTCGATATGGAGACCACCCGCGCGCGGCTGGTGGACTGCGGCTACCGGCAGCGCGACAACGTCTACGAGCACGGCGAATTCGCGGTGCGCGGCGCCATCATGGACGTCTTCCCGATGGGTTCGGAGCAGCCGTTCCGGGTCGAGCTGTTTGACGAGGACATCGAGTCGCTGCGCCTGTTCGACCCGGAGTCCCAGCGCTCCACCGGCCAGGTCAGCGAGATCAATCTGCTGCCCGCCGCCGAGTACCCGCTCAGCGCCGAGGGCATCCGCCGGTTCCGCACCGCCTTCCGCGACACCTTCGACGTGGACCCGCGCAAGGTGCCGCTCTATCAGGACGTGTCCGAGGGCATCGCCACCCCGGGCCTGGAATACTATCTGCCGCTGTTTTTCGACGGTCTGGCCACCCTGTTCGACTACCTGCCCGGCAAGGCGCGGGCGGTGGAGATGGCCGGCTGTGAAGAGGCCGCCCGGCACTTCTGGGACGAGGTCAGCGCCCGTTACGAGCAACGCCGCCACGACATCCGCCGGCCGGTGTTGCCGCCGACGGACCTGTTCCTGCGCCCGGATCAGCTCAACAGCGCCTGGCAGACCCTGCCCCGGGCGCGCCAGAAGGATTCCGACCAGGCGGTACGCTTCGACGTGGAGGTGCCGCCCACGGTGTCCGCCGACGCCAAGGCGCGCAACCCGCTGGCGCCGCTGCACACCTTCGCCGACGCCCACCCGGACACCCGCATTCTGGTGGTGGCGGAAACCGCCGGCCGCCGCGAGGCGCTGCTGGAGATGATGCAGAAGATCGGCATCCAGCCGGTGATGAAGGAGGGCTGGGCGCATTTCATCAACGAGCCGGACCGCTGGGCGCTCACCCGCGGCGAGCTGGACGCCGGCTTCTACGCCCCCGATCACGACCTGCTGGTGGTCACCGAAAGCGAGCTCTACGGCGAGCGGGTGATGCAGCGCCGCCGCCGGCGCACCAGCGAGGAGAGCGGCAACGAGCTGGGTATCCGCACCCTGGGCGAGATCAGCCCCGGCGCGGCGGTGGTGCACCTGGACCACGGCGTCGGGCGCTACCAGGGCCTGGTGCACATGGAGGTGGACCGCCAGCAACACGAATTCCTGCTGCTGGAGTACGCCGGCGGCGACAAGCTCTATGTGCCGGTGTCCTCGCTGCATCTGATCAGCCGGTACGGCGGCGCCGACAACCCGCCGCTCAACCGGCTGGGCACCGAGCAGTGGACCAAGGCGCGCCAGAAGGCGGCGGAGAAGATCCACGACGTGGCCGCCGAGCTGCTCAACACCTACGCCCGCCGGGAAGCCCGCCAGGGGCGCGCCTTCGCGGTGGAAGCGGAAGATTACGAGCGCTTCGCCGCCGGCTTCCCGTTCGAGGAGACCCCGGACCAGGAGAGCGCCATCCGCGCGGTGCTCAGCGACATGCAGCTGGCCAAGCCGATGGACCGGCTGGTGTGCGGCGACGTCGGCTTCGGCAAGACCGAGGTGGCCATGCGCGCCGCCTTCGTGGCGGTGGAAAAAGGCGCCCAGGTGGCGGTGCTGGTGCCCACCACCCTGCTCGCCCAGCAACACTACGAATCCTTTATCGACCGCTTCGCCGACTGGGCCGTGAACGTGGAAGTATTGTCGCGCTTCCGCAACGCCAAGGACCGCGCCGACGTACTCAAGCGCCTGGAAAGCGGCAAGGTGGACATCGTGGTGGGCACCCACCAGCTACTGCAGGAGTCGGTGACCTTCCACGACCTGGGGCTGATCATCGTCGACGAGGAGCACCGCTTCGGCGTGCGCCACAAAGAGCGCCTCAAAGAGCTGCGCGCCGAGTGTGACATTCTCACCCTCACCGCCACGCCGATCCCGCGTACCCTGAACATGGCGATGAGCGGCATGCGCGATATTTCCATTATCGCCACGCCGCCGCAGAAGCGGCTGTCGGTGAAGACCTTCGTGCAGCAGAAAGACGACACCGCCATCAAGGAAGCGATCCTGCGCGAGCTGCTGCGCGGCGGTCAGGTTTACTACCTGCACAACGACATCGACACCATGGCACGCACCGCCGAGGACATCCGCAAGCTGGTGCCCGACGCCCGGGTGGGCATCGCCCACGGGCAGATGCGCGAGCGCGAGCTGGAAGCGGTGATGAGCGACTTCTACCACCGCCGCTTCAACGTGCTGGTGTGCTCCACCATTATCGAAACCGGCATCGACGTACCCAGCGCCAACACCATCATCATCGAGCGCGCCGACAAACTGGGCCTGGCGCAGCTGCACCAGCTGCGCGGGCGCGTGGGCCGCAGCCACCACCAGGCCTACGCCTACCTCACCACCCCCGGGCCGCGCGCCATGACCAAGGACGCGCTCAAACGGCTGGAGGCCATCGAACAGGCCACCGACCTGGGGGCCGGCTTCGTGCTCGCCAGCCAGGATCTGGAAATTCGCGGCGCCGGCGAACTGCTCGGCGAAGAGCAGCACGGCAACATGGAGAGCATCGGTTTCTCGCTGTACATGGAAATGCTCGAGCAGGCGGTGGAAGCGCTCAAGCGCGGCGAGCAGCCGGATACCGCCAAGCCGCTGTCCGGCGGCCCGGAAGTGAACCTGCGCATTCCGGCGCTGATTCCCGAGGACTACCTGCCTGACGTCTACACCCGCCTGACGCTCTACAAGCGCATCGCCGGCAGCAAGAACGCCGACCAGCTCAAGGAACTGCAGGTGGAAATGATCGACCGCTTCGGGCTGCTGCCGGACCCGGTGAAGAATCTGTTCCAGGTCACCGAGCTGCGGCAACAGGCGGAGAAGCTGGGCATCACCCGGCTCGACGCCCACGGCCGCGGCGGCAAGCTGGAATTCGCCGAGCGCACCCCGGTGGACCCGCTCACCATCGTCAAACTGGTCCAGTCCGGCCCCAACGTCTACAAGCTGGAAGGCGCCAGCACTCTCCGCTTCGAGCTGGAATCCGAAACCGCGCAGGAGCGCATTGAGGTGGTAGGGGAAGTCCTGAACCGCCTGAGCGGCTCAAACGCTTAAAACAACGGGTGGGAGCGACCTGGTGGGAGCGGGCCCACAAGGCCCGCTCCTACAAGTCCTCCGCTTTAGTGGTGCCCGCCGCCGGCGGCGACTTGCTCGCCGGGCAGCCAGTCCACCACGCCTTTCACCGCCACCGGTTCACCGTCCACGGTGACCGGCAGTGACCAGGTAGCGACCTGGGCGCGGCGGCCGGCCTGGGACACCTTTTCCGGCGGCCGCAGATCGCCGTAGGTGGCGCGCGGCTCGGTCCAGGTGTAGCGGGAACCGCCGGCTACCTTCACCCATTGCGGCTCACCCTTCTCCTGGTTGGCGTTCATAAAGCTGCCGCCGGGGCCGATGCGCAGATGCGCGCGACCTTCAGCGTCCGCCACCACCACCGGCTTGCCGCTCTGGTTATGAATGTGCACCGCCGGCACGGTGCCCGGCGCCAGGCTCACGGAAACGCCCTCGACCGGTTCCGGGTCCGAGGTCAGCCGCGACTGGAAGGATCCGGGCGGCAGCGGCTCGTAGCGGAATTCACCGGCCAGGGTGCTTTCCTCACCGTCGAGCCGCACCGGCACCGACCACTGGCTGATCGCCGCCGGCTTGCCGGCGTGCTCCATGTCGTGGGGCACTTCAATTTCATCGGTGCGCAGGCGGGGATCGAACCAGCCCCAGTTGGGTTCCTTGTGCACCAGCGCCCAGCGCGGCTCCGCGTCCTGGCTGGCGCCTTCGGGAATCGGCACGCCGCGGGCGGCGGTCTGGCTGCGGTACCAGGCCGGGCTGGCCAGATCCGCCAGCACGCCCTGCTCGTTGATACGCAGGAACACCCGCCCTTCCTGGTCGAAAATCTCCAGGGTGCGCGGGCTGTCGTTGGCCACCACCAATTGCGGCGCCACCGTCGTCTGCACCTGGGCGTTGATGCCGTCCAGGGTGGCCGACAACGGCGCCAGCCGCGCCTTCACCGCCTTGGCCTCCGGCCCGTGGGCCAGGGCCAGAGTGGGCGCCGTGGCAAGCACGGCACCCAGCAACCAAGCGGCAAGACGAGCGTGGGTGTTGCGATTACGTCTCGTCATGTCGGCTCCTTAGCGTTGGACCATCAGGCCCGACGTGCTGGAAGGCAGCATCACCTGCACCGGCGCGGATACGGACGGCACCACCATGCCGGAACCGTCACTGGCGACGCGGTTCACGAACAGCATGTAGTGGCCGGCCGGCATCACCGCCGCGTTCTCCGGAACCTGCACACGCACGCTGTTGCCGTTGGCCGTGTGCGGCAGCACCACGTTGCGCTGATCACCGTCCACCAGGTGGGTCAGGCTGGTGCGGCGCACCATCATCACCTCATTGATGGCGGAGGCGTCGTCCACCGCGATTTCGATGGTGTCACCGTGATCCACTTCACTCGGCGCCTGGATGATTTCCGGACGGTCCTTGAACACGTACGGCGGGCTGTAGATCTCGAAGGACGGGTCACGACCGTCGTTCGGGGACAGGCCCAGCTCTTCCAGGTTTAGGCTGAACAGGTAGGCGGTGTTGATCGGCGCGTGGCCACCCACCAGCACCCGGCCGTCGGGCAGCAGCAGCGCGGTGTTGTGGTAGGTACGCGGGTTCAACGAAGTGGCCATCTCGGTCCACTCGCCGGTTTCCGGATCAAACCGTTCGGTCATCTGTACCGGGGTGGCGGAACCGGGCAGGACCACTTCGTCCCGGTTGGCGCCGTTGAACGCCATCACCGAACCGTCGGGCAGCAGCACACCGGTGGAGAACCAGCGCGGGCCATTCAGGTTACCAACGATCTCGGAGGAGTAACGCATGCCGGACTCGGTGTCCGCGTTGACTTCCACGGTATCCAGACGGCTGTTCGGCACCGCCAGGTAGCTGCCCGGGCTGGTGGCCGCCACCGCGCCCAGCACACCGCCGGCGGTGAGGAAGCTGGCTTTATTGTAGTTGCCGCTCTCATCCTGGCGCAGGGGCATCATGATGGAGAAGCTGGAACCGCGGAAGCCGGCGCCGATCAGACGGTTGGCCACCTGCGGGTCGGCCACGTCGCCGAGCACGTTTTGAAGCTGTTCCAGGCTGCCGATGGGGTCGCCCAGCAGGTTGGTCAGCAGGCCTTCGCCGGTGCCGATCAAGTCTTCCAGCAGGTTCGGGCTGGTCAGGGTCAGCGCCGAGGTGATGCGGTCCAGGCCCAGCTCGTCGAGCTGCACGTTGAGACCGGCGTAGCCCAGGTCGGTCCACAGCTGTTCTTCCGGATCGTAAGCGGAAACGAAGTTCCACTGCGCCTGGTTGTAGGACTGGCCGAACGGGTTGAACGCCTGACCGGCCGCGTTATAGAACACCTGGCCGTTGGGCAGCAGGTGCAGACGCGGGTACAGCGGCAGCGGCTTACCGGCGGTGGTGTCCAGACCCGGCAGCGGACGCTCGCCGTTCTCGGACCAGGTGCCGGTGTCGAGGTCATAGGTTTCGCTGGTGCGCACGTTGTCCGCGGACTGCAGCAGTTCACGCAGGCCGGTGCTTTCGCCGCCCAGCAGCGCGCCGGTGTAGACCGGCTTGAGCAGCTTGGTCACGCCGCTGGCCACGAATACGTCGCCGTCCGGCAGGGTCACCATGGTCGGGTACCAGCGGCCGTGATTCATGTGGCCGGTCTGGGTCCAGCTGTTGTCTTCCGGGTTGAAGATACGGGCGTCTTTGAGACCTTCCAGCTCCACCACGCCGATGTCGTCGGGCACGCTGATTTCGCCGAAGTTACTGGGCAGCGGGAGCTCGGCATCGATGGAGCCGAGCACGTCGCGGGCCTGCGGGAACACGGAGCCCAGAGACGGCTCGGTGTAGTAGTCGGTGCCGCCCACCGCCATGATGCGGCCGTCGGCGAGCTGGATCACGTCGGAACAGAACAGGGCACCGTCGTTGCCGGCGGTGCTTTCCGCGTCGCTGAGCTCGGCGCCGGGCAGCAGGGTGTCGCTGTCGTTGCCGTCCACGTTGGCGCCGCCGCGAACCGGTGACGGACGCTCCCAGGAGATCTGGTCACTGGCGCCGGCGGGGCCGAAGTTCAGCACCCGGGTCTGGTCGTTCACCGCCACGAAGCCGAATTCGGCGACGATGGAGAACTCCACGTTCTCGGTGCCTTCCAGGGCGTTGAAATAGAGCAGCCGGTTGTCCGGCAGCAGCGCGATGGAGCCGGCGGCGGGCTTACAGCGCAGCGCGCCCTCGGCGTCCTCCAGACATTTGTCCTCGGTGGTCACCACCTTCAGATTGTCGCCGGTGGTGGAATCGCTGTAACGGATGGTGGGCTCGGCGAACGGGCCTTCGAATTTGCCCACCTGACACTCATCGCCTTCACAGCTGTACTGACGACCACTGAAAGACGATCCCTGAGGCGCCGGGGCAGGCGCCATCGGATCGTCAGCGCGGGGCGTGCCGGGGTCGGTGGCGGGGGTACCGCCACCACCGCCGCCGGTGCTGGCCGTTGTGCCGGCACCACTGGAACCGCTGTCGCCGCCACAGGCGATCAGCGCCGTGGTCAGCAAGCCCAGTCCGATAAACCGTTCAAGGTTTTTCATTTGTCTCTCTCCCGAGGGCGTTGTTATTCAAACCTGAGGTGTTCAAAACCAATCAGTGAGACGCGATGCATACGTCTTCTCACGCAAGATTGTGCGCCGGGGGAAAGAGGGGCGTCATGAAGGTAGTGCCAGGTCTTACCACATCACGACAGTTATTCACCGCATGAACATGCGGCTTAACAAAGACGCCTTAAAATTTTCACGCGCTGCTGACGGGGAAAACAAATTGAGGGGGTTTGTGTAGCGGAATCAAGCACTTATGGAGACTAACGTACTAATACCAAAGAACGATTGCAAGCGCGGCGGATCAGATCACACCGCCTGGCCGGCGCACCAGCCGCTCGCCCAGGCCCACTGGAAATTGAAGCCGCCCAGCTCGCCGGTCACGTCCAGTGCTTCGCCGATAAAATACAAACCGGGCACGCTTTTCACTTCGAACGTCTTGGAGGAAACCGCGTCCGTGTCGATGCCGCCCAAGGTCACTTCGGCGGTGCGGTAGCCCTCCGTGCCGGACGGCTTGAACCGCCAGCCTTTCAATACCGAGGCGATTTCCGCCAGGGCCTCGTTGCTGTAATGCTGCAACGGTCCGGACCAGCCGAAGTGCTCGGCCAGCGCGGCGGCCAGCCGCTGCGAGAAAAACCCCCGCAGCCACTTTTCCACGCCGGCGGCGGGCTGCGCCTTGCGCGCCTCGCGCAACGCCGCCAGCGGGTCCGCCAGGGCCGGCAGCCAGTCCACGGTCACCGCCTCCCCCGGCGACCAGAAGCTGGAAACCTGCAACATCGCCGGACCGGACAGACCACGGTGGGTGATCAACATGGGCTCGGCGAACGCGCGCCCCCCGGCCTCGGCCCGCACCTCGGCGCTGACGCCGCTGAGTGCCGCCAGCCATTCCTTATCGGCGGGCTGCAGCGTGAACGGCACCAACCCGGCCCGGGTGGGCAGCACCCGCAGACCGAATTGCTCCGCCACCCGGTAGGCGAACGGGCCGGCGCCCAGGGTCGGAATCGACAGCCCGCCGCTGGCGATCACCAGCTTGTCACAGCGAATCGATTCGCCTTCGGCGCGCAGCACAAAGCCGTCGTCCCCCAACGCTTGTGATGAGGCGCCACTGTCGGCGCCCTCGCCCACCGGCCGGTTGTTAATGTGCGTCACCGATGTCTTGAGGCGCACCTCGGCCCCGGCCCACTCACACTCGGTAAGCAGCACCTGAAGAATCGCCTTGCTGGAGGTGTCGCAGAACAACTGGCCCGGCGCCTTCTCCACATGACCGACGCCGTGACGCTCCACCATCTCGACGAAGTGCCAGGGGCTGTAGCGGTGCAACGCGGATTTGCAGAAATGCGGGTTGGCGGACACGAAATGGTCCGGCGTGGTGTTCAGGTTGGTGAAATTGCAGCGCCCGCCGCCGGACATCAGGATCTTCTTGCCGGCCTTGTTGGCGTGGTCCAGCACCAGCACCGAGCGGCCGCGGTAACCGGCGCTGGCGGCGCACATCAAGCCCGCCGCGCCGGCACCGATTACCACCACATCGTACTGCTGCATTCGCTTAGCCGGCTGCGAGGGTGGCGAGGACAGTGCGCACATCGCTCATGCCGGTGTGCAGCACCGCTTCGATTTCCGCCATGGTGATTTCCCGGCTGGCCTTGCCGGCGGCCGGGTTCACCACCAGCGACAGCATCGCATAGGGGATGCCCAGCTCGCGGGCGAGCACCGCTTCCGGCATGCCGGTCATGCCGACGATGTCGCAGCCGTCGCGCTCCAGGCGCAGGATCTCGGCGGCGGTTTCCAGGCGCGGCCCCTGGGTGGCGGCGTAGCAGCCGCCGTCCACCCATTGCAGGCCGGCGCGCTCCAGGGCACCGCGCAGCCGGCGGCGAAGCACCGGGTCGAACGGCCAGCTGAAGTCCACATGCACCAGCGGGTCGTTCGGGTCGTCGAACAGGGTGCTGTCGCGGCCCCAGGTGTAGTCGATGATCTGCTCGGGCAACACCAGGGCGCCGGCCGGGGCGGTGATGCCGCCCACCGCGTTGACCGCCACGATAGCGGTGGCGCCGGCGTCCTTGAGGGCCTGCATGTTGGCCCGGTAGTTCACCTGGTGCGGCAGCCACACATGGGGGTCGCCGTGGCGGGCCAGAAACAGCACCGGCACACCGTTGAGCTCGCCTTCCGCCACCGGCGCCGAGGGCTTGCCGTAGCGGGTCTCGATGTCGTGCCGGTGACGAATCTCGAGGTCGTCCATGCGGGTGAGGCCGGTTCCGCCGATAAATGCCAGCACCTCAGGCCTCCTCCACCGCGAAGATACCCGGCGCGTTACGCCAGTAACCTTTGTAGTCCATGCCCATGCCGAACAGGTAGAGGTCTTCCGCTTCCAGGGCGGTGTAGTCGGCTTTCAGGCCGGGTTGCGCCTTGCGGTCGTGCACCTTGTCCACCAGCACGCAGGTTTTCACGCTGGCGGCGCCCTGCGCCTTGCAGGCCTCGATGATCGACAGCAGCGTGGAGCCCACGTCCAGAATGTCGTCCAGAATCACCACGTCGCGGCCTTCCAGATTGGCGGTGGGGGTAACGATCCACTGCACATCGCCGCCGCTGGTCTCGCCCAGGTAGCGGCTGGCGTGCAGGTAGTCCACCTCCAGCGGAATGTCCAGACGGGTGAGCAACTGGCCGGCGAACACCAGGCCGCCGTTCATGATGGTGACGAACACCGGGAAGCGCTCGGAATAGTCCTCGGCCAGCTTGATCGCCACCTTGGCCACCGCCTCTTCCACCTGGTCGCGGGAATACAGCTCACGGGCTTCGCGGCGCACGCGCATCAGTTCTTGCTTCAGTTCAGTGGCCATTTCAGTCGCCATCGGCGTCCTCCTCGGATTGGTCCTGGTCGCCTTTCCAGGTCTGGTTACGGTCGCGACGGTTGCGGCTGCGGCGGCGCGAACGGCGTTGCGCGGCGCGCCCTTCGGCGACCTCGTCCTCGTCGTCCTCGAATTCCTCGTCCCCTTCATCGTTGGCCGCCATGTACAGCGTGCGGCTGGGGAAGGCGAACTCGGCGCCGTGCTCATGGACAATGGCCATGATGCGCATCAGCACGTCCTGTTTGATTTCATGGTAGGTGACCCAGTCCGTGGTCTTGGTGAAGGTGTAGATAAAGAATTCAATGTGCGACGCGCCGTAGCTGTCGAAGTTGACGATCAGGGTGCGGTGTTCGGTTTCCAGATCCTTGTGCTTCTTGGCCATCTCGCGCACCGCGTCGACGATGGCGGGCATCTTCTCCCAGTCGTCGAAGCGGATGCCCACCTTCTCGTTGATGCGGCGGTTAAGCATGCGCGACGGGTTTTCCAGGATCACCGTGGTGAACATGGCGTTGGGCACGTACAGCGGCCGCTGGTCGAAGGTGCGGATGCGCGTCAGGCGCCAGCCGATGTGCTCCACCGTGCCTTCGATGCTGCGGTCCGGCGAGCGCACCCACTCGCCCACTTTGAACGGCTTGTCCATGTACACCATGGCACCGCCGAAAAAGTTGGCGAGCAGATCCTTGGCGGCGAACGCCACCGCCATGCCGCCCAGGCCGCCGAACGCCAGCACCCCGGAGATGCTGTAACCGAGCGTCTGCAGAATGATCAGAAAGGCGGTGATCAACACCGAAATGCGCAGCAGCTTGCCCACCGCCGAGGCGGTGGTCTGATCCATGGGGTTGCGCATGCGATCGGGGTCGATCAGGTTTTTTTCCACGTTGCCGACCAGCTTGGTCAGGAACAGCGCGACGATAAGGATGAACGCCACGCGGCGGGCGTCGCCGACGTAATCGAACACCGCCGCCTCGGAGACCGCCTGCATCATTTCCGCGGCCACCGACAGGCCCACCACCCAGATCAGCAGGCGGATCGGAATGCGCAGGGAATCCAGCAGGGCGTCGTCCCACAGGTTGTGGGTTTCGCGGCTGAAGTGATCAATGATGTCGATCACCCGCATCAGGATGAAGTTGACGGTGACGGTGCACAGCACCACGGCGAAGACCTGAGTCACCCACAACGCGGTTTCGGTGTCCGGCCCGGGCCACACCAGAAGTTGTCGCCAGTCGGTCAGCGCTTCCCAATTCATTACAGGTCCTTATTAAGCAGGTCGGCCACGTCGCCGGCCTGCCGGCGGCGGCTCAGATGCATGGGGGCGCGGGGCTTGCCGCGCAGGGCGGCGGCGCCGACCCGGTGCTCGAAGCGGCGGCCTTCCAGCCATTGCGCCACGGCCACGGCGCCGGGGCGGTCGTTGCACACCAGCACCATGTCGCAACCCGCCCCCAGGGCGGCCTGGGCGCGCTGGGAAAAGTCTCCGGCACCGGCGGCGCCGGCCATGCCCAGATCGTCGGAGAAGATCACACCGCGGTAGCCGCAGTCACCGCGCAGCACCTTGCCCAGCCAGTGGCGGGAAAAACCCGCCGGCTCGGCGTCCACCGCCTGGTAACGGACATGGGCGGGCATGATGCCGTCCAGACGCGGCGCCAGCGCCTTGAACGGCACCAGGTCGTCGTGCAGCTGTTCCCAGGTACGCGGGTCTTCCGGCAGCTCCAGATGGGAGTCCGCCGCCACGTGGCCGTGGCCGGGAAAGTGCTTGCCGGTGGCGGCCATGCCGGCGCGGGCCATGCCGTCGATAAAGGCGCCGGCCAGTTCGGTGACCGCGTGCGGATCGGCGTTGAAGCTGCGGTCGCCGATCACGCTGCTGGTGCCGAAATCCAGATCCAGCACCGGCGCGAAACTGATGTCGATGTCGTAGGCGCGCAGCTCGTCCGCCATCAGTTCGCCGAGCAGGTCGGCGGCGTGGCAAGCGGCTTCGGGATCGCGCCCGTGGTAACGGCCCAGCGCCGCCATCGGCGGCAGGCGGGTGAACTCGGTGCGGAAACGCTGCACCCGGCCGCCCTCCTGGTCCACGGCGATCAGCAGGTCCGGGCGCGCCGCCCGCACTTGGTGAATCAGCTCGTAAAGCTGGTCCGGTTCCTGGTAGTTGCGGCTGAACAGAATCAGGCCGCCCACCGCCGGGTGACGCAGCAACTCCTGCTCTTCCGCCGTGACGGTAAGGCCTTCCAGGTCCAGCATCAGCAGCGGCTGGGTATCGGTTTGGTTCGACATAAGCGGGGTGTCTTACTCGACGATGGTCACCGGCGTGGCCACCGGTACCCGTTCAAAAAGAGTGATCACATCCGTGTTGCGCATGCGGATGCAGCCATGCGAAGCCGGCTCGCCCATGGGCTGGTCGTCCGGCGTGCCGTGAATATAAATAAAGCGGCGGAAACTATCCACGTCGCCGCCCTGATTGACGCCCGGCTGCAGACCGCCGAGCCACAGAATGCGGCTGAGAATCCAGTCCCGTTCCGGGGCTTCCCGTGCCCGCTCCGGGTCGTAAAACTCACCGTGAAAGCGACGGCCCGCGAACACCGCGCCCGCCGGCAAACCAGCGCCGAAGCGGGCCCGCACCAGATGCCGGCCGCGCGGCGTGGCGCCGCTGCCGTGGCGCTCACCGGCGCCCACGGCGGCGGTGGACACCGGAAACCGCAGCGTGTCTTCAGGGCTTTCCAGAGTCAGGGTTTGATCGCTGAGCGACACGAGAATAGGCATAGCGAGAAGATACAGGATTAGCTACAAGCCGCAAGCTTCAAGCTACAGGCAGGCCGTGCCGGCTGCGGGGCCGTGCAGGCGGCCGTTGGCCGCGACGCAGGATTCAGGATGCAGGATACAGGGGCAAGGCTTGGCGAACGCGGCAAGTTTTGCGCATTAGCATGGAGCCGGCTGCGAATACGCCACGGCGCGGAGCGAAAGCCGGGCGGCGCATCAAGACCTCATCCGCGCTGTATCCTGAATCCTGCATCCTGTATCGGGCGGCGAACGCCGCCCTCGGCCTCTCTGCCGGCACGGCCTGCCTGTAGCTTGCAGTTTGAAGCTTGAAGCTCGCGGCGGCTTAGCCGCCGCCGCGGATGCCGCCGACCACGAAGGGTAGGAGCTGCTGGGTGATGTGGGCGGCGGTGACGCTCTGGTTGAAGTCTTTCTTGCTGATCGCCTGCAGCGATTCCATGCCGGACAGGGTGAAGATCACGGCGCCCAGGCTGAAGTGCACCCGCCAGAACAGCTCCATCGGCGGCACGTCGGGCACCGCCCGGCGCAGCAGGGCCAGGAAGCGGCGGAACACCGGGCCGTAATGTTCGCGCAGCCAGGCACGCAGGTGGTCCTGCGGCTGGCTGTACGCCTGCCCGGAGAGGCGGAAGAAGATCATCGCCCGGCGTGGTTCGTCGCCGTGGGAGCCCAGCGCCAGCCGCGAGGCCACGGTGAACAGCTTCTCCAGGGGCACTTCGCCACCGCTGCGGGTTTCGCCTTCCAGTTCCTCGAGCTTGGCGTCCAGGGCCTGGCAGAACGGCGTCAGATAGCGCTCGAACACCGCCTGGATCAGCGCTTCCTTGGAACCGAAGTGGTAATTGACCGCCGCCAGATTGACGCCGGCCCGGCTGGTGATGGCGCGCAGGCTGGTCTCGGCGAACCCCTTCTGGGCGAACAGAACTTCCGCCGCATCAAGAATGCGCTGCACGGTATCGGATTGGGACATGCCGGCCTCACGCCTGGAAACAGACGTTTTAAACTAGCGTTTGAGGCACCACAGGTCAATTGTAGGAGCGGGCCCAGCCCGCGAAAGGGCGCAACGCGCCCGGCAGGATACCAGAGACGTCACTAGTCCTGACTAACGCGCTTCTTCAACCGCCGGCTCCAGCGCTGCTTCGCATACCGCCGCAGATTGGACACGTTATCGGTCTCATCCATGATCTCGTGCCCCAACAGGGTCTCGATAATGTCTTCCATGGTGATCAACCCCACCCAGGTGCCCAGGTCGTCATAGACCATGCCCAGGTGCTGGCGCTCGCGCAGCATTTCGCCGAACACGTATTCAATATTCATGGTGGCGCGGAACGGCGCCATGCCACGGGCCAGTTCACTGACCTTGCGGTCGCCCTCCACTTCCAGCAGGTCGCTCTTGTGCACGTAGCCGACCGCTTCGTCGTGTTCGTTGATCACCGGGAAGCGGGAAAACGGCGAGCCGGCCAGGCGCTGGCGCACGTCGGCCACGCTCTCGTCCGGGCCCAGCGAGCGCACCACGGTGCGCGGGGTCATCACCTTCTCCACCTTGATCTCGTGGAGGTTGAGCACATTGGTGATCACCCGCTGCTCGTCCTCGTCCAGGGCCTGCTGATCGCGGCCGATGGCCGCCATTGCCTTGAGCTCGGCGCGGATATCGGTGTCCGGCTCGCCGGCGCCGATCTGCCGGGTGACGATCTTGGACAGCCACACGAACGGCTTGAGCACCAGAATCATCAGGTTCAGCACCGGCGGCAGCATGGGCGCCAGGGTGCGCCAGAACTTGGCGCCGATGGTCTTGGGAATGATCTCGGAGAGAATCAGGATGGCCAGCGTCATCACCGCCGACGCCGCGCCCAGATAGGCCTCGCCGAAGATCACCGCCACCTGGGCACCGACCCCGGTGGCGCCGGCGGTGTGGGCGATGGTGTTGAGGGTGAGGATCGCCGCCAGCGGGTCGTCGATGTCGTCCTTGAGCTTGCGCAGCTTCTCGAACAGCTTGGGCCGCTCACCCTTGAGGCCGGCGATATAGCTGGGGGTGATCGACAGCAGGGCGGCTTCCAGAATTGAGCACAGGAACGAAAACCCGATGGCGACCAGGGCAAAAACGATAAGCAAAAACATCGGCGTTTCCATTCAGTGATTTCCTACCATTCTTCCATATAGGCGCCGCAATGCTCGATCAGTTCCTCAACACGGCGCGCGGCCTGTTCCAGACGTTCGAGATCGCCGTAGGCGAGCGGCGCGTAGGGGTCCTCGGCGCGCATCGCCAGATCATTGCCTTCACCCGGCGGCGTGGGCCGGCGGGCCAGCCCGGCGGCGCCCACCGCGGCGCGGATTTCCTGGTCCAGCCAGAACACCAGATCCGCGCGGTCGGCGCGCGCCGAGGCCAGCACCTGGATTTCCTGGGCGCGCACCTCGGCACGCTGAAACGCCTGCTCCAGGGCCGCCAGGCTGATCAGATCCTCGTAGCCGGCCACCTGATAGTTCTTGGCCGCCTGCCGGGCCAGACCCACCAGCACTGAATACAAATGAAACACCACCGCGCCGCGCAGCGCCAGGCGCTGGCCCACGGCGGCGCTTTCGTCGCTGTACAGCTGCTTGAGCAGACTGCGGGCGAAGAACAGCCGCTCGCGCAGGCCGCTCACTTCGCTTTCTCGAACCATTCGGGACATGATCAATCGCTCTCTGGATGGCTGCGGGCAACGTTATTTCCTGGCGGCGGCCTTCTTCTTGGCCGGGGCTTTTTTCTTCGCCGCCTTTTTCTTGGCGGCTTTTTTCTTGGGCGCGGTCTTTTTCTCTTCCACTTCCCAGGCGCCGTCGCGGTAGAAGGCGTACCAGCCAGTGGGCTTGCCGTCCTCCTCGGTCATCACGTACTGCTCTTTCGCCTTGCGGCTGTAGCGCAGTACCGCCTTGCGACCTTTGGCGTCCTCGGCGGGGGCCTCGGCGAGATACTTGTGCTTGGGGTCCAGTTCCTTGGCCACCGACTGCACCTCTTCCACCAGCGGCGCGCGGGTTTCCCGGTTCTTGGGAAACTGGCTGGCGGCCAGGAACAGGCCGGAGGCGCCGTCGCGCAGCAGGTAGTGGTCGTCCACCTTTTCGCATTTGAGGTGCGGCATGGGCACCGGGTCGGCGCGCGGCGGCGCCGGCTCGCCGTTCTTGAGCAGCTTGCGGGTGTTGCCGCAGTCGTCATTGGTGCACTTGAAGAACTTGCCGAAGCGGCCGGTGCGCAGCTGCATTTCGCTGCCGCACTTTTCACATTCCAGTGTCGGGCCGTCGTAGCCCTTGATGCGGAATTCGCCCTTCTCCACCACGTAGCCGTCGCAGTCCGGGTTGTTGCCGCAGATGTGCAGCTTGCGCTTTTCGTCGATCAGGTAGTTTTCCATCGCCGTGCCGCACTTGGGACAGCGTTTCTTGCGGCGCAGCTCCTGGGTTTCCGCTTCCTCGTCGTCGGCGCGCACCGCCTCTTCGCCGGGCAGCAGGTTGAGGGTGGCGGTGCAGCGCTCCTTGGGCGGCAGGCTGTAGCCCGAGCACCCCAGGAACACGCCGGTGGAACCGGTGCGGATCTGCATCGGGCGGCCGCATTTGGGGCACTCGATATCGGTGTCGGTGGGCAGGTTGGCGCGCATGCCGCCCTTGGCCTGCTTGCCGCTGCCCTCGCCCTGGGCCGCTTCCAGCTTGGCCAGGAAGTCCCGGTAGAACTCGTCGAGCACGTCGCGCCAGCCGCGCTTGCCCTCGGCGATCTGATCCAGGGTTTCCTCCATCTGGGCGGTGAAGTTGTAGTCCATCAGGTCGGGGAAGCTTTCCGCCAACCGGTCGGTGACGATGTCGCCCATCTTCTCCGCGTAGAAACGGCGGTTGTCCTGACGGACATAGCCCCGATCCTGGATGGTGGAAATAATCGAGGCGTAGGTGGAGGGCCGGCCAATGCCGCGCTTCTCCAGTTCCTTCACCAGGCTGGCTTCGGTGTAGCGCGCCGGCGGCTTGGTGAAGTGCTGGTTGGCGTCCACCTGATCGATGTCGAGCACGTCGCCCTGCTTGAGATCGGGCAGCACGGTGTCCTCGGCGCCCTTGCGCGACGCCTGGGGCTGGATGCGGGTCCAGCCGTCGAACTTGACGATGCGGCCCCGGGCCTTGAGCTCGTAGCCGTCCGCTTCCGCGGTGATGGTGGTGCTCAGGTACTCCGCCGGCGGCATCTGGCAGGCGATGAACTGGCGGCGGATCAGCTCGTAAAGGCGCTGGGCGTCGCGCTCCATGTCCTTGAGGTTGCTGGCGTCGCGCTTCACGTCCGAGGGGCGGATCGCCTCGTGGGCTTCCTGGGCGCCGTCGCGGTTGGAGTACCGCAGCGGCTGCTCGGGCAGGTACTTGTTACCCAGTTGCTCGCCGATCCAGGCGCGGCAGTCGTTGACCGCATCCGCGCTCAGGTTGGTGGAATCGGTACGCATATAGGTGATGTGGCCGGCCTCGTAGAGGCGCTGGGCCATCATCATGGTCTTCTTCACCCCGAAGCCCAGGCGCGTGCTGGCGGCCTGCTGCAGGGTGGAGGTAATAAAGGGAGGCGGCGCCTTGGAGCGGGTCGGGCGCTCCTCGCGCTGGCTGATGGTGAGCTTGCCCGCGGCCACCAGGGCGGCGCGGTGCTTCTCCGCGTCGTCGCCGTTGTTGGGGCGGAAGTTCTCGCCCCGGTAACGGGCCACCTGCATGCGGATGGCGTCCGCCGCGTTGGCCGTGTTATGGGTGTCGGCGTGCAGCTCCCAGTACTCTTCCGGGGTGAAGGCGCGGATTTCCCGCTCGCGCTCCACCACCAGCTCCACCGCCACCGATTGCACCCGGCCGGCGGACAGGCCGCGGGCGATCTTTTCCCACAGCAGCGGCGAGATCATGAAGCCCACCACCCGGTCCAGGAAGCGGCGCGCCTGCTGGGCTTCCACCCGGCTCATGTCGAGCTTGCCCGGCTCCTCGAAGGCGGCCTGGATCGCTTTCTTGGTGATCTCGTTGAACACCACCCGGTCGAACCGCTGGTCGTCGCCGCCGATCACTTCCCGCAGGTGCCAGGCGATCGCCTCCCCTTCGCGGTCCAAGTCAGTGGCGAGGTAGATGCGGTCGGCGCTGCTGGCGAGCCGCTTGAGCTCGTCGATCACCTTTTCCTTGCCCGGCAGGATCTGATACTGCGCCTGCCAGCCGTGGTCCGGGTCCACGCCCATGCGGTTGATCAGCTGCGCGCGGGCCTTCTTCTTTTTATAGGCTTCGCGCTCCTCCTTCGGCAGTGAGCGGGTATAGGCCGCTTCTTTGGCCCGCTCCTTGGGGGTACTGGTCTTGGCGCCGCCGCTTACCGGCAGGTCACGCACATGGCCGACACTGGATTTGACCACGAAATCATCGCCCAGATAGCGATTAATGGTCTTGGCCTTGGCCGGCGATTCCACGATTACAAGGGATTTACCCATTCGTTGCTCACCCGATCATGAGAAGCTGCGTCATAAGAAACCTCTGAGGCCTGACCGCCACGGCGGTGAAAATTCGCCGGGCAGGACACGCCTCAGAGGTCGGGCCGGGGCCTTTGCGGACCCCGGCGGGCGCCTATTTAGACAGCGCCGGTATCGTCCGGTCAAGCACCGGGGTCGCCGGCGACGCCGCCCGGAAGCCCTCCAGGCCGCGCCGGCCATGGCGTCGCGGCGCCTTTCACGGTGGGCTGGCAGAGCCCGCCGAGAAGGCTATACTCGGCGTGAAGGTACTGAAAACAACCTCTGCCGGTTAAGGGAGAACACCATGACCTCACCCTATCGAAAGGTACTGGTGGCGATTGATTGCAGCGACGAATCCGCCGAGGTTCTGTCCCGTGCGGCGGGGGTCCAGGAAGGCACCGACGGGGAATTACACCTGATCCACGTGATCGAACCGCTGGCGCTGGCCTACGGCGCCGACGTGCCGATGGACGTCACCGACCTGCAAAGCGGCCTGGTCAAGCAGGCCCGCGACACGGCGCTGGAATACGCCGGCCACTACCGGATTCCGGAAAGCCGCATCCATGTGGAACTGGGGTCGATCGAAAAAACCATCCTCGACAAGGCCGACGACATCGGCGCCGATCTGATCGTGGTCGGCAGCCACACCCGCAGCGGCCTCGCCCTGCTGCTCGGCTCCACCGCGCGCGGCCTGGTGCCCGGCGCCCACTGCGACGTGCTCGCCGTGAAAATGGACAAGCGCAAGAAGGAAAGCTAGCGGAAACTGTGGGAGCGGGCCCCGCCCGCGAAAGGCAAGCGGAGCTTGCCGGCGGGATTCCAGAGGCTTTTCTATGAAGCCGCCAACAGGGTCTCTGGTATCCTGCCGGGCGGCCTGGCGGCGCCCTTTCGCGGGCAAGGCCCGCTTGTAT
>NZ_ARXR01000025.1 GCF_015356855.1 Alloalcanivorax venustensis ISO4 | reverse complement strand
CCGGGCCACCAGAGGCCGCCGTCGCGCAGGTCGATCATTTCCAGCGGCCCGGCGAAGCGGTCGTGGTAGCGCGCCACGAACGCCACCCGCGCGCCGATCAGCGCCAGCAGCCCAATGCGCCACAGCAGCGGCTCGGCGTCCCCGTGGCCACGGCGGCGGCGGTACCAGGCCACCAGCCAGGCGGCGATCAGGCCCACCAGCCAGGGCAGCAGGGCGAGCGGTAGCGCGAAGGGTCCGAGTTGCAAAGCGTTCATGGGGCCTCTTGGGTGTCCTGGTTGCCGGGCCCAGCATTCCCGACCATGATTAACGCCGGGTTAATCCGGCGCCCGCATTCTGGTTTCCTATGCATCTACTACTGATCGAAGACGACGCCCTGCTCGGCGACGGCGTGCAGGCCGGTCTTCAGGCCCACGGCTTTTCCGTGGCCTGGGTGACCCGCGCCGCCGATGCCGACGCCGCCCTGGACAGTACCGCCTTTGACCTGGTGGTGCTCGATCTGGGTCTGCCCGACCAGGACGGGCTGTCGCTGCTGGCGCGCTGGCGCCGCCTGGGGCGGGACGAGCCGGTGCTGGTGCTCACCGCCCGGGACGGCGTCGAGCACCGGGTGACGGGATTGAACGCCGGCGCCGATGACTACCTGGTGAAACCCTTTGACCTGGACGAGCTGGTGGCCCGCCTGCACGCCTTGATGCGCCGCGCCGCCGGCCGCGCCGCGCCGGTGATCGAGTACGGCGGCCTGCGGTTCGAACCGGCGGCCCAGCGGCTCTGGCTGCACGGCGAGGCGGTCACCCTGCCGCGCCGTGAGCGGGCCCTGCTGCAGGCCCTGCTGCAAAGCCGTGGCCAGGTGCTGACCCCGGTTCAGCTCGCCGACCGGGTCTACGGCTGGACCGACGGCGTGGAGAGCAACGCCCTGGCGGTGCACATCCACAACCTGCGCCGCAAACTCGGCGACGCCCTGATCGACACCGTGCGTGGTGAGGGCTACCGGCTGGGGACCCCGCCGTGATCGGGCCCGCCAGTTTGCGCGGCCGCTTGCTGCTGTGCATGGGGCTGGGGCTGTCGGTGCTGTGGCTGGTGCTGGCGGTGTGGCTGCACGGCGAGGTCCGTGACCGGGTCGCGCGGGTGCTGGACCAGCGCCTGGCGGCGTCCGCGCGCATGGTGGTGTCGCTGCTGGAAAGCGACGCCGCCGGCGACCTGAAACTGCAGGAGTCCGGCGCCCTGCCCTTGGGCGGCATCGCCTGTGAAATCAGCAGCCTGCGCGGCGAGGTGCTGGCCCGTTCCGGCGGCGCCCCCAACGCCGGACTGGCGCTGCCCGAGGACGGCTTCGGCGAGCAACAGGTCGAGGGCGAAACCTGGCGGGTGTTCACCGTCAGCGACGGCGAGTTGCGCGTCACCTCGGCGGAACGCATGGCCGGGCGCACCGCCTTTATGCGCCAGGTGGCGCTGGTGCTGCTGGTGACCCTGGGCCTGGGCCTGCTGGCCAGCCTGGCGTTGGTGTGGTGGGCGGTGGGGCGCGCCCTGGCGCCGCTGGCCGTGCTGCGTGCCGACCTGTCCCGGCGCCGCGTCACCGACGAAGCGCCTCTGAGTGTGCCGGAAGGCGGGGTGGAACTGGCGCCCATGGTCGACACCCTCAACCACTGGCTCGGCAACGCCCGCGATGCCCTGATGCGCGAACGGCGCCTCACCGACGACCTGGCCCATGAACTGCGCACGCCGCTGGCGGCGATCCGCACCCAGCTTCAGGTCGCCGATATGACCGACGGCGAGCGCGCCGCCCACGCCCGGGCGCAGGCCCGGCAGGCGGTGCTGCGGCTGGCCAACAACCTGGATCAGCTGCTGGCCCTGGCCCGGGAAGAGGGCGCGGAAAGCCGGCGCCGGGAGCCGCCGGAAGCGCTCGGCGATCTGCTCGCCACGGTGCTGGAAGAACTGCGGCCCGCCAGCCTCGAAAAGCGTCTCACCGTTCACCTGGACGCGGACGATGACCGGGCGTTGCGGCGGGCCGCTCCGGCCGGACCGGGCCTGATGCGGATCGCGCTGCGCAATGTGCTGGAGAACGCGGTCCGGCACAGCCCGGTCGGCGGTGAGATAGGGGTGCGGGTAGAGAGCGGACACAACGGCGAAGACATTGCCGTGGCCGTCGAGGATCAGGGCCCCGGGCTGGCCCCGGATCAGCGCGCCCGCGCCCTGGACCGGGGCTGGCGCGGCGGTGGCGAGGGCCAGGGGCTGGGCCTGGCCATCGTCGCCTCGGTGATGGCGCGCACCGGCGGTACCATTGCGCTGGACGCCGCCGACAGCGGCGGCCTGCGCGTGACCCTGCGGTGGCTTAGTTCGCCGCGCCCGGCGGGAAGCGATTGAACATCTCCGCCACCATCGCGTCGATGCGTTCCTTGCGGCGTTCGCTGCTCATCGATTCGTAGAGCGTGTCGCGGCTGGTGGCTTCCCAGACCACTTCGCTGCTGCTGCGTTCGACCAGGGCGATTTGCAGCTTGTGCTCTTCGTAGGTCTCGCCTTCCACCGGGGTGGTGGCGCCGATGCCGTAGCCCCGGTTGAACCAGCCGAAGCCGAATTGCAGGGTGCTGCCCTGGAATTTCTCCACCGGCACGAAGGCGTAGCGCACCGCCAGGTCCGCCTGATCCAGGTCGGCACGGGTCAGCGGTCCGTCCGCCAGTTCGCGGTGTACGGCTTCCTGCACCCGCTGGCCGTTCAGGCTGAGCGCCTCCTGGTCGGCGTCCGGCGCCTCAATGGCGTAACTGCGGTACTGACTGAAATCGGTGCCGGCGCGATGGTCGATCACCACCGGCGACACGCACCCGCCCAGCAACAGGGCGAGCGCGGCGATCAAGGGCAGGCTGTGTAAGGCTCGCATTGGACAACTCCCTGGGAATCATTCTCAAACAGTATAGAGCGCTTCCGCGAGGGTGACGTCAACGGGAACCGGCCGGAATCTGCACCCAGACCGCATGGGCGCGGGCCAGACAGCGACCGGCGGCGTCGTGCACCGCGGTGCCGGCGAAGTGTTTGCGCCCGTCGCGGCCCAGCGGCCAGCCACTCACCACATAGGTCTCGCCCACGTTCGGCAGCGCGTCCACCTGCACCGTGAAACTGCCCAGCACCACCCAGGTGTCCGGGTCTTTCTCCAGGGTGAACGAGCCCGGGCAGTCCAGCGCCGCGTACACCTGCGGCAGCGTCACCCGGCCCCGGTCGTCGCCGTGGCTGGCCGCCGGTGTCCACGGGCAGGCCACCGCGCGGCGGTCGTCCAGCCAACCGGGGAACAGCCGCAGGCCGTCGTCCCGGTCCGGGCCGCACACGTAGCAGCCAGGGAAAGGATGGTCGACGAAACCGCTGAAGCGGGTTTCCGCCTCCCGCGCTTCGTCCACGGTGGCCGGGGCCGGCACGTTCAGTTCCGGCAGGCTGGCCTGGCGGGCGCGGGCCACCGGCTGGTCGTCGTGCAGGGCGAACCACTGCGCGTTGTCCAGCCGCAGCGGCATGTCGGTATCCAGCGGCGGCGGCGCCATCAGGCGGGTTTCCACGCACGCCGTGCCGGCGTGCTCGGCCATGCGGCCGCAAATATAGCCGCCGTTGGCAGAGCCCGGCGGGCCGTTATAGCGGTTCTCAATGCGAATCGCGGTGGTGTTCGGTGTCATGGTGTTCTCTTTCCTACCAGTTAAACGGGTTCGGCTTCCGCCCTCAGGCATTCACCGAGAAAGCGTGCGGCCCGGCCGGCGTACTGACCGTCGGCGTAGACCAGATAGAGGTCGTGGAAGCGCTCCACGCCCTCTTTAAGCGGCAGCGGCAGCAGGCGGCCTTCGGCCAGATCGGCGGCGATTTCGGTCTCCGGCACCCAGGCGAAACCCAGGCCTCGCAGCAACGCCTGGCGGCGCGCGCTGCCGTGGGAAAAGGTCCAGCGCTGCTCGGCGCCCAGCCAGCCCGAGTCCACCCGGCGCTTGCCGGAATCGCGGATCACCAGCTGGCGGTGCGGGCGCAGGTGGTCCAGCTCCAGCGGCCCCTGATGGTGCAACGCGTGCTCCGGCGCCGCCACCGCCACGAAGCGGATCCGCGACAGATGATCGCCCATGAAGCCGGGCGGCACCCGGCCGGTGATTACCACGTCCGCCTCATGGCGCAGCAGCGCTTCCTCGGAACCGGACAGCACGGTTTCCTGGAACTCCACCCGGGTCAGCGGGCTTTCGCTGGCCAGCCGCACCAGGGCGCAGAGTACCTGATCCTGGGGGAACAGGCCGTCGGCGGTGAGCCGCACCAGCGGCTCCCAGCCGTGGCCGAAGCGGATCGCGGTGTTCTCGATGCGGCCCGCCTCGTCCACCAGCACCTTGGCCTGGCGGTACAACAGGCTGCCGGTCTCGGTGAGTTTGGCGCGGCGGCCCTCCAGGGCGAAGGCGCGCACGCCCAGCTCGGTCTCGATTTTCTGCACCGCGTAGCTGATCGCGGACTGGCTTTTGTCCAGCGCCTCGGCGGCGGCGGCGTAGCCGCCCTCGTCCACCACGGCGATCAGGGCCTGCCATTGGTCCAGGGTGATTTTCGTCGACATATCGAATCAATTGACCATATTTCACAAATATGTGCTGTTTTATATCGCCTTTTCAGAATCAATAATAGAGGTCAGCTTCAAGCAATGATTCCAAGGAGGTCCCATGGGACTGCTGGTAGAAGGACAGTGGCAAGACAAGTGGTACGACACCAAGAGCACCGGTGGCCATTTCAAGCGCTCGGAAAGCCAGTTCCGTAACTGGGTGACCGCGGAGGGCGAAGCCGGCCCCACCGGCGAGGGCGGTTTCCCGGCGGAGAGCGGCCGTTACCACCTGTATGTGTCCTACGCCTGCCCCTGGGCCCACCGGGCGCTGGTGATGCGCGCCTGGAAAGGTCTTGAGAAACACATTGACGTGTCCGTGGTCCACCCGCTGATGCTGGAGCACGGCTGGGAACTGCGCGAGGACTTCCCGGGCGCCACCGGCGACCCGCTGTACGGCCTGGATAAGCTGTATCAGCTGTATTTGAAGGCCGACGGTAAGTACACCGGGCGCGTCACCGTGCCGGTGCTGTGGGACAAGCAGCGCGAGACCATTGTCAGCAACGAGTCCGCCGACATTATCCGCATGTTCAACAGTGCCTTTGACGGGGTCGGTGCGCGGCCGGGGGATTACTACCCGAGCGATTTGCGCGAACAGATCGAGGCGGTCAACAGCCCGGTCTACGAGAAGGTCAACAACGGCGTTTACAAGGCCGGCTTCGCCACCGGCCAGCAGGCCTACGACGAGGCGGTGCAGGCGCTGTTCGGCACCCTCGACGAATTGGAAGAGCGGCTCGGTAAAAGCCGCTATCTGGTGGGCAACACGCTCACCGAGGCGGATCTGCGCCTGTGGACCACGTTGGTGCGGTTCGATCCGGTTTACGTTACGCACTTCAAGTGCGACCGCCGGCGGATCGCCGACTACCCCAACCTGAGCGGTCTGTTGCGCGAGCTCTACCAGCTGCCCGGCGTGGCCGGCAGCGTGGATATGGATCATATCCGCAACCATTATTTCCGCAGCCACCCGACGGTGAACCCCCACGGGATCATCTCGATCGGCCCGGAGCAGGATCTTTCCGCCGCCCACGACCGCGACCGGCTGGGCGAACGGGAGATCCGGGGCGTCTGAGGGCGCCCCGGAGGACAGCCAACAGGAGGCAACCATGAAAGAGCGTCGCATACTCAATACGTTCCGTGCCCTGGATACATCCGATGGCGCCGGCGTGCGCCTGAAGCGCGCGCTGGGCCACAACCCGGCGGTGCGGCTGGATCCGTTCCTGATGCTGGACGCGTTCTCCTCCGACAATCCGGACGACTACGTGGCCGGCTTCCCGGCCCATCCGCACCGTGGCTTCGAGACCGTCACCTACCTGGTGGAAGGGCACATGAAGCACCGTGATCACCTGGGTAACGAAGGCGATCTCAAGCAGGGTGGCGTGCAGTGGATGACCGCCGGGCGCGGCATCATCCACGAGGAAATGCCCCAGCAGCAGGACGGTTTGCTGCGCGGCTTCCAGCTGTGGATCAACCTGCCCGCGGCGGAGAAGATGAAGCCGGCCGGTTACCGGGACGTGGCCGACACCGAAATGCCGCGTCTGGATCTGCCCGGCGGCGGGCAGGTCAAGGCGGTGGCCGGCGAGGTGACGCTCAACGGTGAGACGATCACCGCCCCGGTGGTCGGCGGCAGCACCGATCCGCTCTACCTGGACGTGAAGTTGCGCGGCGGCGAAAGCCTGACCGTGCCGGTGAAAAGCGGCTACAACGCGCTGCTGTATCTGTTCGAAGGGAGCCTGACGGTGAATGGCGAGACGCTGCGCCTGGAGCACACCGGCACGCTGAGCGACGGCGATCGTGTGACGCTTGCCGCCGGTGAGGACGGTGCCCGGCTGTTGTTGCTGGCGGGCAAGCCGATCGGCGAGCCGGTGGCCCAGTACGGTCCCTTCGTGATGAACACGCAGGAAGAGATCGAGCAGGCGCTGCGGGACTACCGGGCCGGCACTTTGGCTGAGCCAGCTTGAGGGGTCGGGTAGACCTCTGGAATCCTGCCGGGCGAGCCAGCTCGCCCTTTCGCGAGCAGGCTCGCTCCCACAAGGACGGCTTTCGGAGCAGGCCCGCTCGCAACCTCCTTCAGCCGAGTTTGGCGTCCAGGGTGATCTCAGCGTTGAGCACCTTGGACACCGGACACCCTTCCTTGGCGCCGTTGGCGATTTTCTGAAACTCGGCGTCGTCGATGCCGGGAATCTTCGCGTTCATATCCAGATGAATCTTGGTGATGCTGAAGCCGTCGCCGTCTTTATCCAGGGTCACTTTCGCCTTGGTGTCGATGCTGTCGGCGGTGTAGCCGGCGTTACCCAGCTCCAGCGAAAACGCCATCGAGAAACAACCGGCGTGGGCGGCGCCGATCAGCTCTTCCGGGTTGGTGCCGGGCTCGTCCTCGAAGCGGGTGTTGAAACCGTAGGGCTGTTCCTTGAGGGCACCGCTTTGCGTGGAAATGGTGCCTTTGCCCTTCTTGATGTCGCCTTCCCAGTGGGCGGATGCGAACTTGTTCATGACGTTGCCTCCCGATACGAATGTCCGGGCAAGAGTGGGAGCCCGTCCGTGAAGGATAGGTGCACTCTTGCCCGGCCGACCGTAAAAGAAGGATAAACGCCGGCTAGTCGTGGTCGCCTTCGATGGTCAGGCCGCGGGTGGCGTGATCCAGACTGGTGGCGTCGGTTTCGTTGCCGAGCTTGATCATCAGGCGCAGGTCGTTGGGCGAGTCGGCGTGGGCGATGGCGTCCTCGTAGGTGATCTCGCCGGCGTCGTAGAGATCGTAGAGTGCCTGGTCGAAGGTCTGCATGCCCTGTTCCCGGGACTTGCTCATCAACGCTTTCAGCAGGTGAATCTCGCCCTTGCGGATATGGTCGGACACCAGCGGCGTGTTGAGCAGCACTTCGATGGCGGCGCGCCGGCCCTTGCCGTCCGGGGTGGGGATCAGCTGCTGGGCGACGATGCCGCGCAGGTTCAGCGACAGGTCCATGTAAAGCTGGTTATGGCGATCCGCCGGGAAGAAGTGAATGATGCGGTCCAGCGCCTGGTTGGCGTTGTTGGCGTGCAGGGTGGCCAGGCAGAGGTGGCCGGTCTCGGCGAACGCGATGGCGTGGTCCATCACCTCGCGGCTGCGCACCTCGCCGATCAGAATCACGTCCGGCGCCTGACGCAGGGTGTTCTTCAGCGCCACCTCGAAGGATTCCGTGTCGATGCCCACTTCCCGTTGCGTGACGATGCAACCCTGGTGCTGGTGGATGAATTCGATCGGGTCCTCGATGGAGATGATGTGCCCTTTGGAGTTCTTGTTGCGGTGGCCGATCATCGACGCCAGCGAGGTGGATTTACCGGTGCCGGTGGCGCCGACGAAAATCACCAGGCCGCGCTTGGTCATCGCCAGGTCCTTGATCACCGGCGGCAGGCGCAGCTCGTCCACGTTGGGAATCTTGGTCTCGATGCGGCGCAGCACCATGCCCACCAGGTTGCGCTGGTAAAAGGCGCTGGCCCGGAACCGGCCGATGCCGCGGGCGGAAATCGCGAAGTTGCACTCGTGGTGTTCGAGGAATTCCTTGCGCTGCTTTTCGTTCATGGTGCTGAGCACGATGTCCCGGGTCATGTCCGGGGTCAGGGCGTTGCGCGTCACCGGCAGCACCTTGCCGTGAATTTTCATGCTCGGCGGCACGCCGGCGGTGATGAACAGGTCCGAGCCGCCTTTCTGCACCATCAGTTTAAGAAGGTCTTCAAATTCCATGCGCTTGCCCCAATCAGATGGCGTCCGGGTTCTTGGCTTTTTCCTGGGCCGCCTGACGGGCCACCAGGCCTTTCTTCACCAGGCCCTGCAGGCACTGGTCCAGGGTCTGCATGCCCAGGGCGCCGCCGGTCTGGATGGCGGAGTACATCTGCGCCACCTTGTCCTCGCGGATCAGGTTCCGGATCGCGGCGGTGCCGATCATGATCTCGTGGGCGGCGATCCGCCCGCCGCCGTTTTTCTTCATCAGGGTCTGCGAGATCACCGCCTGCAGGGATTCCGACAACATTGAGCGGACCATGGATTTCTCCTCCGCCGGGAACACGTCCACTACCCGGTCGATGGTCTTGGCCGCCGAGGTGGTGTGCAGGGTGCCGAACACCAGGTGGCCGGTCTCGGCGGCGGTGAGCGCCAGCCGGATGGTCTCCAGGTCCCGCAGCTCACCCACCAGAATAATGTCCGGGTCTTCCCGCAGGGCGGAGCGCAGCGCCTCGGCGAAGCCCAGGGTGTCGCGGTGCACTTCCCGCTGGTTGACCAGGCACTTCTTGGATTCGTGCACGAATTCGATCGGGTCCTCGATGGTGAGGATGTGCTCGTAGCGGCTCTCGTTGATGTAGTCCATCATCGCCGCCAGGGTGGTGGATTTACCCGAGCCGGTGGGCCCGGTCACCAGCACGATGCCGCGTGGGAAATCGGATATCTTCTGGAACACCTTGCCCATGCCCAGGTCCTCCATGGTCAGCACCTTGGAGGGAATGGTCCGGAACACGGCGCCGGCGCCGCGGTTCTGGTTGAAGGCGTTGACCCGGAAACGGGCCACGCCGGGCACGTCGAACGAGAAGTCGGTCTCCAGGAACTCCTCGTAATCCTTGCGCTGCTTGTCGTTCATGATGTCATAAACGAGCGCGTGCACTTCCTTGTGCTCCATGGCCGGCAGATTGATACGGCGCACGTCGCCGTCCACCCGGATCATCGGGGGCAGGCCGGCGGAAAGGTGCAAATCCGAGGCGCCGTTTTTGGCGCTGAAGGCAAGCAGTTCGGTGATATCCATGGGTTTATGTATTCTTCTCAGTAGAATTTCGCAGGACGGTATAGGTCCTTAAACTAACCGCTCGCCGAGAGCCATTCAATCATGCCCGAAACCGATACCCCGCTAACCTCGATTCGCGCACGGATCGACGCCGCCTGCGCCGGCGCCGGCCGGGCCCCGCAAAGCGTCACCCTGCTGGCGGTCAGCAAGACCCGCGGCGCCGACGAGATCGCCGCGCTCGCCGACCAGGGCCAGCGCCATTTCGGTGAAAACTACCTCCAGGAAGCCCTCGACAAGATGCCCGCCCTGGCGGACCGGGGGCTGGCGTGGCATTTCATCGGCCCGATCCAGTCCAACAAGACCCGCGACATCGCCGCCCATTTCGACTGGGTGCACACCGTGGGCCGCGCCAAGGTGGCGCGCCGGCTCAACGAGCAGCGCCCGGACCACCTGCCGCCGCTCAACGTCTGCATCCAGGTCAATGTGGACGACGAAGCCAGCAAAAGCGGGGTCGCCCTGGATCAGGTGGAAGCGCTGGCCGCCGGATTCGCCGACTGGCCGCGCCTGCGCCTGCGCGGGCTGATGGCGATTCCCCGCGCCGACAGCGACGACCACAACCGCGCCGCTTTCCACGCCCTCGCCATGACACTGTCACAATTGCGCAATACAATGCCGGCCCTCGACACCCTCTCCATGGGTATGAGCGCGGACTACACGGTGGCCATCGAAGAAGGCGCCACCCTGGTGCGGCTGGGCACCGCCCTGTTCGGCCCGCGTCCGCCCAAGGACACTCGCTGAAAGGACGACGCAGCTTATGGCACAACAACTGATCGGCTTCATCGGCGCCGGTAACATGGCGAACAGTCTGGCGGGCGGCATGATCGCCAAGGGGATCCGCCCGGCCCGCATCTGGATGAGCGACCCCTCCCAGGACCGCCTCGACGAAGTGGCCCAGTTGCACCGCGTTCATGTCAGCCGCGACAACCTGGACGTGGCGCGCCGCGTGGACGTGCTGGTGCTGGCGGTGAAGCCCCAGGTGATGGGCGACGCCTGCGCCGCCCTGCGCGAGATCATCGAAGAGCGCCAGCCGCTGATCATCTCGATCGCCGCCGGCGTCACCGTGGACAACCTGCGTAACTGGCTCGGCGAGGCGCCCATCGTGCGCTGCATGCCGAACACCCCGTCGCTGGTGCAGGCCGGCGCCACCGGCCTGTACGCCGCGCCGGACGTGAGCGCCGAGCAGAAAGAGATGGCCGGCCAGATTCTCAGCGCCGTGGGCCTGACCTTCTGGTTCGAGACCGAAGGCGAGCTGGACGCGGTCACCGCGGTGTCCGGCTCCGGCCCGGCCTACTTCTTCCTGCTCATGGAAGCGCTGATCGACGCCGCCCGGGCCCAGGGGTTGTCCGCCGCCACCGCGCGGCAGCTGGTGCTGCAGACCGCCTGGGGCGCCTCCCAGCTGGCGATCACCAGCGAAGACGGCCCGGACGTGCTGCGCCAGCGGGTCACCAGCCCTGGCGGCACCACCGCCGCCGCCCTGCAGGTGTTCGAAGAAGCCGGTCTGCGCGAGCAGGTGCAGGCCGCCGTGGCCGCCGCCCGCGAGCGCTCCGAGCAGCTTTCCGGCTAATGCTTTGAGGTCGGGCGGACTCCGCCCGACCAAAAATTTGAAACCGGCCGCCTTTACCCCAATACTCTGTCGCCACACGAACAGTCTGGAGTCGTCATGAATCCTCAGGGCGCCGCGGTCTTCCTGATTGATTTCGCATTCAGCGTATACATCTTTATCGTTCTGACCCGCTTCGTGCTGCAGTTGGCGCGCGCGGACTTCTACAACCCCATTTCGCAATTCGTATTGCGCGCCACCAACCCGTTGCTGGCACCGCTGCGCCGCCTCATCCCCGGCTACCGGGGGCTGGATATTGCCTCCCTGGTGCTGATCCTGATTCTGATCGTGGCCAAGGCGCTGATGCTGCTGACCATCCAGATCGGCGGCCTGCCGGCGGGTATCGGGCCGCAACTGCTCGTCTACACGCTCCGGGAACTGGCCTCGCTGATATTGGATTACGTGTTCTGGGCGGTGCTGGTCCGGGTGATCCTGAGCTGGGTGGCGCCGGACCCCTCCAACCCGGTGGTGCGGGTGGTGATCCAGATCACCGAGCCGCTGATGGCGCCGGTGCGCCGCCTGCTGCCGGACATGGGCGGGCTCGACCTGAGCCCGCTGATCGTGCTGCTCGGCGTGCAGCTGCTGAAGATTCTGTTCCAGCTGCACTGACCGGACTCGCCGGCGCCCTCCCCGGGCGCCGGTTCAGCCGGCGATCATGGCGCTGGCGCCACCGTCCACCACCAGGAACTGCCCGGTGATGTGCTTGCCGGCGTCGGACGCGAACAGCAGCACCGTGCCTTTCAGATCCTCCTCGTCGCCGACCCGGTTAAGCGGCACCCGCGCGGCCAGCGCCTCGACGCCGTGCCGATCGGTGAGATAGCGCGACATCTTGCTGGGAAACACGCCCGGGCCGATGGCGTTGACGGTGATGTTGTAGGCGCCCCATTCCGCCGCCAGCGCGCGGGTGAAGGTCACCACCGCGCCCTTGCTGGTGTTGTAGCCCACCGCCTGCATGAAATCCCGGTTGCCGCCCAGGGCCGCGTTGGACGCGACGTTGACCACCCGGCCGCCGCCGTTGGGGATCATGCTGCGCCGGCCGATTTCCCGGGTCAGCAGGAACAGGTTGCGCACGTTCAGCGTCATCACCTTGTCCCAGCCTTCCAGCGGGTAATCCTCGGCGGGCGCGCCCCAGGAGGCGCCGGCGTTGTTGACCAGAATGTCCACCCGGCCCAGCACCTCCAGCGCCCGGTCCGCCAGACCCATCACCGCGTCCTCGTCGGCCAGGTCCACCGCCAGCGGGGTCACGTCGATACCGGCGGCGCGCAGTTGTTCGGCGGCTTCTTCGAGCTCGTTCGCCTTGCGTGAGCTGATCACCAGCCGCGCCCCGGCTTCGCCCAGGGCCTGGGCCATCTGCAGCCCCAGCCCCCGGGACCCGCCGGTAACCAGGGCGGTACGGCCGCTCAGATCCATCAGTTGCTGCACGCTACGGGTTTGCGGTTCGCTCATTGTCGGGCTCCTCGTTGTGTTGTTTGCGACCATCATTCGGGGCCGGGCCGGTACCCGCAACCACCGTTTGCGACGAAAAGCCGGCGGCTTCGGACACCGGGGTTGCGCGGCGCCGGGCTTTGCCCTTTGATGCGCGTTTGATCCGTGAAACGCAGTCGTGGAGCCCTCGAGTGAAAACACAGCCCTGGCAGTTGGAGACCGGCGCCTACCCGTTCTCGATCCGATTCAACCCGCATTACAGCCACCTGGACACCGAACGGCACGTAAACAACGTGGCGGTGCAGAGCTTTCACACCGAAGCGCGCACCCGCTTCCACATGGCGGTGCTCGGCGACCGGGCCTGGTATTCCGACGACGTGCTGCTGCGCCCGCGCCGCACCGTGACCCACTTTCTGCGCGAGACCCACTACCCCCACGAAGTCACCGCCGCCGTGCGCCTGGTGGCGGTGGAGGACGACAGCTACCGTCTGGTGCAGGCGCTGTTCCAGAGCGGCGAATGCGTGGGCGTGCAGGAGTGCCTGATGGGCGCCTGGGGGGAAGCCGGCTGGGCGGCATCCCGCTGGGTGGCGCTGCCGGACGCGGCGCGCCGGGCCCTGGCCGCCGAACAGGTGGACGGTCAGCCACTACTGCCCTGGCCGGAGCTGCCGGAAGAGACCGAAACCTTCGAGCCGGGGCCGCGCCAGGTGGCCCTGACCGCCCGCTACGCGGACCTGGACCCGGACCGGCGGCTCTCCGAGCTGGCCCAGGCGCGTTACCTGGAGCAGGCCCGGGCCGGCTCGGTGACCATGCTGCGCCAGCCGAACCTGGGGCTGCTGGTGGCGCGCATCGACATCCGCTACCAGCGCTGGGACACCGGCATGGGCGAAGTGGCGTTGAGCTCCGAGCTGGCCGGCATCGGCAACAGCTCCTTCGTGCTGCGCGGGCGCGCCGCTGTGGACGGCCGGCCGGTGGCCATGGCGGAAAGCGTGATGGTGCTGATCGACCGCGACACCCACCGGCCCACCCCGGTGCCCGACGCGCTGCGCGCCGAGATGGCGGTGCTGCAGCCGCCTACAGCGTGATCTGTTTGCCGCGCGCTTCCTGACTCTCGATCCAGGTGAGAATGCGGCCACCCAGCGGCCGCTCGGTGGCCTCGGCGGCCAGCGCCACCGCCTCACGCAGCGCCTGGATCTCGATGCCGGTATCCAGGCCGCAGCTTTCCAGCAGGTAGACCAGATCCTCGGTGGCCACATTGCCGGTGGCGCCCGGCGCGAACGGGCAGCCGCCCAGGCCGCCCAGCGACGCATCGAAGCGGCGCACGCCCAGATCCAGGGCGGCCCAGGCCATGGCCGCCGCCAGGCCACGGGTGTCGTGCAGGTGCACGTAGAACCGCTCCGCCCCGAAGTCGCGAATCAGCGGCGCCATGATGTCCTTCATCTGCTGTGGGTTGCCGGCGCCGATGGTGTCGGCGATGGCTACCTCGTCGCTGCCGGCCTGGAACATGCGTTCGGTGAGACGCTGTGGCAGCGTCACCGGCACCGGCCCGTCGTAGGGGCAGGCGAAGGCGCCGGAAATATAGGTGCGGGTGGCCACGCCGTCGGCGCGGGCGGCCTGGATGATCGCCTCGCAACTGGCCGTCGCCTGCTCCAGGCTCATGTTCAGGTTGCGCTGGTTGAAGGTGTCGGTGGTGGACAGCACCAGCGCCACGGTGGGGTAGCCGGCGTCGCGGGCCAGCTGGTAGCCCTTCAGGTTGGGCACCAGGGCGGTGTAGTGCAGGCCCTCGTCCCGGGGCAGCAGCGGCGTCAGCGCCGCCGCGTCGGCCATCTGCGGAATCGCCTTGGGGCTGACGAAGCTGACCGGCTCCAGGTAGCGCACACCGGCGCCCACCAGTGCCCGTGCGATGGCCGCCTTGGCCTCGGTGCCCACCGTCACCGGTTGATTCTGCAGGCCGTCGCGCAGCCCCACTTCATTAACGATCGCCCTGTCTTTCATGCCTTGCCCGTCGTGAAGAGTTAAGGAACGGAAGTGTGCCACGGCGGCGGGTCCGCTGCATCCGGGGCGCGCCGCCGCCGGGAAGTCAATGGCCGGGCTGGTCCGACAATCGGGCAGGGTGCGTTGTGTCCAGGATGGCCGCTGGTTAGTGTCAGAGCGTTTTCCATACCGGCACGACCCCGGGGACCAGGGAGCACGACGATGATTTGGATTCTTTCGCTGATTCTGGTGGTGGTGATACTGATCCCCACCTATGTAACGCTGGCGTTCTATCTGGTCTGGCATTACGACCGGCGTAACTTCCAGGCGCCCCCGGCGGAGGGCGAGCGCGACCCGTTGCGCGGTAGCGCGGTGGCCCGGGCGATTCTGGTGGAAGCGGCCAGCCTCACCTTCCTCAGCGGCACCTATCCATTGCGTCTGCTCCACGACGCCTCGCCCAAGCGGGCGCGCGCCTGCGATCACCGCCCGGTGATCCTGGTGCACGGCTACGGCGGCAACAGCGCCAACTTTCTGTGGATGCAGTGGCGGCTGCGGCGCCAGGGCTTCCGCAACGTCTACGCGGTGAGCTACACGCCGCCGCACATCAACGCCCGCAAGCTCGCCGCCCAGGTCGCCCGCCACGTGGAAAATGTGCTGGCGCGCACCGGCGCCGAGCAAGTGGACCTGGTGTGCCACTCCATGGGCGGACCGCTGACCCGCTATGCCCTGAAGAACCTGGGCCTGGCCGGCAAGGTGAACAAGGTGATCACTCTGGGCAGCCCCCACTACGGCACCCGCATTTCCTCGCTGTTCCCGGCCCGGGGCGCGGCCGCGCAGATGCGTTACCGCAGCCCCTTCCTCGAGGAACTGGCGGAAGGCGGCCAGTGCCCGGGCGAGGCACGCTTCTATTGCCTCTACTCAGAGCTGGACAACTTCGTGATGCCCGCCTCCACCGCCACCCTGGCGGACGCGGAGGAGAACCTGCACCTGCCCTACCTGGGCCATTGCGCTTTGCTCTACAGCCCGCGGGTGGCGCGGGCCGTGTGCGAGCGCCTGAAGGCGGATTAAGGGGCATCACCGGGCGGAGAATGTGAAATCGAGCACGGCGCGTTGACTTTTACTGGCCAATAATTGGTACGATAGTACAATATAGTACAGACGTACCATTCAGGCTCAGTAAAACAATAACGCGCCGGTCGCCCCATCGGCCCGGCCCATGGAGAAGGACGCCCATGCGCTCGATTCGATTCGCCCCGCTTTTCCCGCTGATGATGCTCTGCCTGGCCGGGCTGACCGCCTGCGGCGGTGCCGAAGAAGGGCCCACCAACCACCTCGGCGCGGCCCCGGCGGAAGTCTTTTACAGCTACCCCCATGACGGCCAGCGCCGGGTGTCCCCGGCCAGCCCGGTGGTGCTGCGGTTTTCTCATCCGCTTACCGGCGGCGCCGATGGCGTGCGGCTCAGCGACGCCGACGGCAACAGCGTGGCCCTGGCCGCCCCGGAGCCGGTGGACGGCGGGCTGGGCCTGCTGGTGCGCCCGGCGCAGGGCGACCTGCGCCCGGGCACCCGCTACCGGCTGACGCTGGACGGCCTGGAGACCGAGGCCGGCCCGCTGGCCTTCCCCGACGGCGCGCTCACCTTCGAAACCCGCTTGGCCTCGGGCGGCGCCAATGGGCAGCGGGGCTTTGATACCGTGCTGCGGCTGCGCGAGGTGCTGCCGGACGGCGACGACCTGCCGTTCATGGACTTCTCCACCCTGCGTTTGCGCTTCAACCAGATGCTGGACACGGACACCCTGACCTACGGGGAATCCATCTCGCTGACCCGGGACGGCGAGCTGGTGCCGGCGATCATGCTCGCCAAAGGCGACGCCGTCACCCTGGACCCGCGACAGGACCTGCAGCCCGGAGAGCGCTACACCCTTACTCTGGGGCCGTCGATCCGCGGCTTCCAGGGCGCCGCCCTGGCCGGCGGCGGGCTGCAGCGCAGCTGGGTGGCGCGGGATTCCCGGCCGCGCACGGTGATGGTCCAGGAGACGCCGCCGGCGTCCGGCCGTGGCGACGACCCCTGCGCCGACCCGGATGGCCGCCGCTCCAGGCTCACCGGCCAGGCGATGAACTGCGTGCCCATTGAGGCGGTGCTGCTGGGCGACGGCGACGCCACCCAGCAGAGCGGCAATGTGTTCACCGAACTGGCGTTCCTGCCGCACTACCCGGACGTGTCGCCGCTGCGCATCCCGCGCGGCAGCCTGCTCACCGGCAGCAACGTTAAAGTGAAGGTGGCCGGCGCGGTGCCGGCGGGCATCGAAACCGGCGACATCGCCGTGACGTTTTTGTCCGACGCCAGCGGCTACCTGCTGCCCAACCCGTTCAGCCGGCGCCCGGAGGCGCCGCGCCAGGTGCGTCTGTTCATGGACGTGGCGATGACGGCGGAAAACCCGGAAGCCAACGGCGCGCTCAGCCAGACCCTGCTGCAGGTGGAGCTGGTGGGTGTCGCCAAGGTGGAGGGCCAGCGCCTGGTGATCGACGCCCTGGGCGTGGTCGAGCCGGAAGTGCTCGGCCAGGAAACCGCCTTCGGCCTGCTCAGCCTGCACACCGAATCCTACCCGGACCAGAACAACGCCCCGGCGCCGATACCGGACACCCGCGCGCCCTTCCTGCAATCCACCATGCCGATGGCGGAGGACGGCCTGGCCGCCACGGTGCAGCCCGGCGACGCCCTGGTGATGAATTTCAGCGAGCCGCTGGACCCGGAGAGCCTGGAGCAGGCGCTGTCGCTCACCCGCGAGGGCGTCGACGAGCCGTTCGACTGGTCGCTGGACGGCGCCTCGGTGGTGGTGCGCCCGCACCGGCCGCTGCAACCCGGCGACCGCTACACCCTGGCGGTGAGCGACCGCGCCACCGACCTGGCCGAGCCCGCCAACCCGGTGCAGCCGGCCAGCCGCACCTTCCGGCTGCCGGCCCTGGTCGGCGACCCGGTGGCGCCGGTGCTGATCACCACCTACCCCGGCTTCCCCTGCGCCGTGGACAAGGCCAGCTGGCATATCGCCGAAGGCGACCATGGCCGCTGCCGAGGCGGGCGCGACGACGACGACCATCTGCCGGTGCCCACGTTGCCCGCCGACCGGCCGATCCGGGTCACGGTGTCCCAGGATATCGACCCCGCCTCGGTGCAGCTTGGTGAGACCTGCGGCAGCGGCAGCTTCCGCGTCGAGCGGGTGGCCGTGGACGGCGACGGCAACCCGGTGGCCATCCCGGACGGCGACAAGCGCAAGTACCAGTGCGACGCGGCCGTGCCCGGCCGTCTGAATGTCGAGGCCCGCACCCTCACCTTCATCCCCGACCAGCCCTGGGAAGACGGCGCCGCCTACCGCTACACCCTGCAATCGGTGAACCGCGCCTCCGGGCAGCAACCGGACGACTGTGTCTCCGGCGAAGCGATCTGCTCGCAAGCCGGCAAGCGCCTGCAGACCGCCCTGCTGGAAGGCCCGGAACCGGACTGGGGCGGCCCGGACCTGGAGATCCATTTCCGCGGCGCGCCGGTCACCGACAGCGTGTTCCAGGCGCTCAACAACCTGCCCACCGCGGACGTCAACGCCAACGGCTTCTTCGACGACGGCGAACCCGGCTACGGCGACGGCGAGCCGGCGGTCAACACCACCCGCCTGGAAGTGCTCGGCGGCAGCACCCTGACCCAGAACCCGCGCCTCGCCTGCGACACGCCGGAGCGCTGTGATATTCAGGTGGTGGGCGCGCTCAACTCCGAAGTGATCGGCCCCGGCGAATACGACGACCCGCGCACCGAGCAGCAGGAACGCCTGCCGGCGGTACGCGTGGGGCTCTACCCCACGCAGATCCTCGCCTCCTCGGTGACGGTGAAAGCGGATGTGCTGATCGAAGGCGGCATCCCCATCGAAAGCCCCACCGGCACCCAGGTGATGCGCATGCGCCACCCCGAGGACGGCGGCCTGATCCCCGGCTGGATCGTCGCCACCGACCAGGGCCCGGAATTCCGCGCCGACGTGGACCTCTACCTGGATGCGCCCTACCTGGAGGCGCCGCTGGGCGGCCAGCACAACCAGCACAGCTACCCGCTGACCATGGAACTCACCGGCCCGGTGACCTTCCTGCCCAACGGGCGCATGGTGATCAACCAGGTGAACGGCAACGTGATTCCGATCTCCGTGGAGCTCACCGAGCTGCTCGGCTTCTTGGGCGCCAGCATCCATCTACAGATCCCCGCCGGCGCGGTGAAACTTCAGTACCTGGGGGTGCCGCTCAAACGCTGAGCGGCATTATTGATCCTGCTCAATATTGCCCCCGGCGCGCTTCGGTAGCATGGTATAAGGACAACACGCAGAAGGAGTCCACCATGAGTGAATATGGCGCCACCGTTGCCTGGCACTTGCCGCCGCAGGCCAGCTTCGACTACGAAACCTTCGACCGCTCCCATGAATGGACCTTCGCCGGCGGCGAGGTGGTGCAGGCTTCCGGCTCACCGGAATACTTCGGCACCGCCTCGCGGGTAAACCCGGACGAAGCGGTGATCGCCGCCACAGCCAGCTGCCACATGCTCACCTTCCTGTCGATCGCCGCCAAGCAGCGCCTGCGCGTGCTCAGCTATGTGGACCGGCCGCACGGCGTGGTGGAGAAGAACGCCGAAGGCCGCTTCGCGATCACCCGCATCAACCTGCGCCCCAAGGTGGTGTTCGAGGAAGACATCGATCCCGCCGCGCTGGCCAAGCTCCACGACAGCGCCCACCGCAACTGCTTCGTCGCCAACTCCCTGCGCTCGGAAGTCACCGTCGAGCCGGAATCCTGAGTTGCGGCCCGGGAACGCCGTGACCGGCCGGCCACGGCCGGACGGCGACCCCCGGGGCGGGAGCGGTTAAAATACCCTTTTGTGTCCAGCCAAAAGGGTCAGTCATGCTCGATCAGAACGAAATCGATCTGTTCCGCGATAACGTCCGCAAATTCCTCGAGAAGGAAGTGGCGCCCCACTACGACCAGTGGGAAAAGGACGAAAAACTCCCCCGCGACCTCTGGAACCGCATGGGCGAAAACGGCCTGCTGTGCGTTGACGTCCCGGAACAATACGGCGGTTTCGGCGCGGACTTCCGCCTCTCCGCGATCATGGTGGAAGAAGCCTCGCGCATGGGCTTCGGCGCCCTGGCCTCCAACCTGTCCGTGCACTCGGACATCGTCGCGCCCTACATCCTCCACCTGGGCACCGAAGAGCAGAAACAGACCTGGCTGCCGAAGATGGTCAGCGGTGAAGCCGTGGGCGCCATCGGCATGACCGAGCCCGGCGCCGGCTCCGACCTGCAGGGCATGAAGACCCGCGCCGAAAAAGACGGCGACGGCTACGTGATCAACGGCCAGAAAACCTTCATCACCAACGGCCAGCACTGCGACGTCATCGTGCTCGCCACCAAAACCGACCCCAACGCCGGCGCCAAGGGCATGACCCTGTTCACCGTCGACACCAGCCTGCCCGGCTTCGCCCGCGGCCGGAACCTGGAAAAGATGGGCCACCACGCCGCCGACACCTCCGAGTTGTTCTTCGAGAACGTCAAGGTCGGCGCCGACCAGATCCTCGGCGGGGAAGGGCGCGGCTTCGCCAACCTGATGAACGAACTGCCCCGCGAACGCCTGATCCTGGCGCTCGGCGCCGTTGCCGCCTGCGAAGGCATGATCGAGCGCACCATTGCCTACACCCAGGAACGCCAGGCCTTCGGCCAGTCGATCAGCAAATTCCAGAACACCCGCTTCGTACTCGCCGACCTGCACGCCCAGGTGCAGGTCAACAAAGCGTTCTGCGAACAATCCATTGAGCAGTACGACCGCGGGGAACTCAGCACCACCAACGCCTCCATCGCCAAGCTCACCACCACCGAGCTGCAAGGCAAGGTGGCCGACCAGTGCCTGCAGCTCTTCGGCGGCTACGGCTACATGCAGGAATACCCGATCTCCCGCGACTTCGTCGACGCGCGCATCCAGCGCATTTACGGCGGCACCAGTGAGATCATGAAGGAGATTATTGCTCGGGATATTTTGGGGCGGTGATCAGCCGGGGCTTGCTGACTGCAAGCCTCAGCTTCCTTCGTATCAGGGACGCGGCTTTGGCCGCGTTTTTTGTGTTTGTGCGCCAGTGTTCTGTGTGGTTTGTCACGCTCAAAAATTTCTGCTTCTATTTCAGACAGTTGAAAGCAGGTTTACAGGATATGACGCGCGCGTCTTTATCCAATGGACGAGCGCGCGGCCTAATACCTGTTAAGTGGAGAATTCGATGCTCCAAGGCAGTTGGGATAAGGTCGCCAGCGACGTCGATTTCAACCTGGAAATTGATCTAGCGCGATTTCTGGACTTGATCAGCCGAAAAGCTAAGGTGCTAGACTTTGGGTGTGGATATGGGCGGATTTCCAACGAACTTACTGAGTCCGGGTACACTGATGTAATGGGCGTTGATCCTTCCTGCGCAATGATCGAACGTGGAAGGAAGGCGTTTCCTGGGTTGCCTCTCCTGCATTTGGATGGGATGGACCTTCCGTTCGGCGAGAATGCATTCGATGCCGTCGTCATTTGCGCGGTACTTACGTGCATTCCTTCACTTGATGAACGGGGTAGAGTGGCTGCGGAAATAACCCGTGTGTTGAAGCCAGGCGGGGCCGTTCATATATCGGAGTTCTGTTCGGAAGAAAGTAAGAGCTTTATTTCCGGCCTCGGTTTACCAATGCGGTACAGTAGCCCGGAAGAGCTCCGCGATCTATTCGCTAGTTTTTCCTGCTTTCACGATGAGGTTGTGAGTGCAGCTACTATGAGTGGTGATTCCACGTCCAGCTACCGCGCGTTCATCCGAAAGCCACTTAACAAAGCAATGCACGCGACAAGCGCGTGATTGCGGGCGTTATAAATACCAGGGAGAAAGCATGGAACCAATCTCCGTTGCCACGGCTTTTGCTTCTGTTGTCGGGTTGTTAGGGCAATTCCAGGCGAGCCGTGGAAGTGCTGACCAAGCTGATTTCAACGAGTTTTTGCAGTGGCTTGTGGATAGCAACCATGAAGAGGTCAAATCTCTTATCGAGAGCAACACCAAGACAGCTATTGGGATCAAAGCACTTCTAAATCAAAATCATGATGTCTTGCTCCAAAAACTGGATGCTCTCGATTCCGCGCTTTCATCATTTGGAAGTCTTATTCCTGGATTTTCGGACATCAGTAGTGGTCTGTATCCCAGTGGAAGCCAACTGTCCGAGCAGGCCAAAGAAATCCTATCTCAGTTTCAGAGTTCGGGTGCTAGCAAAATTCTTGAACTCCGCACCTTTGATGGCGTCGAGCTTATGTATCTCGACGGGAATGAGCGAGAGATGAAAATATCGGACCCTCGTTTTCTCGAAGACGACCTCAAGACTTTGGTTGAGCTCGGTTTGTTGCGCCATGACTTTAATGGAAAAGGCGACAATCTATATATTTTCACTCGCACAGCCTCGGAGCTTGTGCTCTCGGCCAACTTATAACAAGGTGCAGCAGTTCGCGGCCGATGGCCTCTGGACGCCCTTTCCGTGGCTCCTTTGTTGCCACTCCAAGGTCGCCGCTGTGCTTCAGCGTTAGGTGGCAGGTAAGCTAGGTGCCAAGAATATGGGAAAGGGGGCGAATAGAATGGCTTGGTATCTGAGAAAATCAGTTTCAGTTGGCCCGATCAGATTGAACCTATCCAAGAGCGGCGTTGGTGCCTCGGTCGGAGTTACAGGATTTCGTATCGGCATGCGACCGGATGGGTCCTCATATGTGCACGCAGGTCGGCATGGCTTGTATATGCGCGAGGAGCTTGGAGGCCGTCGAGGTGGGAACCAGCCAGTCCCTTCTCAACCTGTCGAACTGCCTCCGACCCAAAAATTTGATGCGGTAAGTACGCGCGATTTAACGAGTCCTGAGAGACAAGAGCTGATTGATCGTCTTAACAAGTCCTACAAGGATTTCAGGCTCGACTATCTGGTTTTCGTGGTTGCAGTCGTAGCGTTCGGAGTCGCCTGGTTCAATGAGAGTCAGCTTGGAATGGCCATCGCTGGCGGAGTTGGTGTCGTCCTTGGTATAGCGGCGTCAATATTCGAATCACGTCGTCGAACGGTCAAAATATTCTACGATTTCGAGGCAGATGATACGTCCTCATTTTCCAAGCTGGTACAGGCAGTAAATTACCTCGCTGAATGTAAGCGACTTTGGGCCTACGTTGATTCTCGCGATTTAACGTCTGCTCATGAGTCAAAAATCAATGCGGGTGCGTCCAGCCTCATAAACAGAGAGGCTGCTGCGGTTGGTACCGGAACACCGCCTTGGGTCGAAACCAACGTAACTATTCCTACGCTGAAGGCAAGGGGCGTCACTGCGTATTTTATGCCCGATTGCATATTGGTTTATGACAGCTCTGGGGTTGGTTGCGTCGAACACGCATCACTCTCTTTTTCCGCAAGTAAAGAGCGCTTCATCGAAGATGGGCCGGTTCCGTCGGATTCGAACGTAGTCGATACCACTTGGAAATATGCTAACAAGCGTGGTGGCCCAGATCGCCGTTTCAAAGACAATAAGGAAATTCCGATCTGTCTGTATGGAAAGTTGGATCTAAGTACTTCTGCAGGGCTTTTGTGTCATCTGCAAACATCCAAAAACGACGCGCCACAAAGCTTCTCAAGGCAGTATTCGGCATACCTAAGGATCATCGGTATTGGTCGTGCAGCTGCCACCTAACAAATCGCTGAAGGTGACGTTTGACCCGCCGCCAATTTTTGCTGCCGCAAAAACGGCTGTCGGCTCAAACGCACCTGAGCTCAGGCGTTAGCCTCTTAGGGAGATATTGTGCCTGTATCAAATGCTTTGATTTACAAGCAGATATCCGAGGAGGCGTATGTGAAAATGGTCGAGGCCTCAAAGGCAGGCAGAAGGCCCAAAGACGACGGTTCCGAAGGCTTTATTCTTGCATTCGATCCGAGTCATGCCTCGTTCAAACAGTCGATGATTGTGGTAGTTTTTACAGGCATGTGGCTCGAAGCTGTGCTCCACCAACTCATAGTTTCAAAGCACGGAGAGAAAACGTTCAAGCAATACGACTTTAAGCCGTATCGCGAAAAGCTAACTTTGCTTGGCGTATCCGATGCGGTGTTATTGAACGATGTAGATGATTTCAAAGCTACTAGGAAAGAGCTAGTTCACGAAAAGGCCTATTTTGATTCAGGTGAGATTAAAACTGCCCAAACTGAGGCAGAGCTAGCTCACAGGATCATGGAACGCATTTCAGGTGAATTCGGGTGCTAAGGCTAACAATGCGCTGTTGCCGGACAAATGTTTCGCTGCGCTACACATCTGCCGCAAAGCGCGGCGTTATGGTCTTCAGGGTGAACAATGAAAATCAACCTGCTCGTCCTGCGCTGTAAAGAATTGGAAGCGAGTAAGCAGTTTTATGAACTGCTAGGGTTCAACTTCGTCAAGGAGAGGCACGGCGACGGGCCTACGCACTACGCTTCGCAAGATGCAGGTTTTGTTTTTGAGCTTTATCCATTGTGGAAGAACGAGACATTGGAAAATTCCAGAGTCGGTTTTTCATTAAATGGTATACAGCAGGTTCTCTCCCATGTGAAGACTGTCAGTCGGCATGAATTCAACGGCAGGCAGATCTACATTGTTGAAGACCCTGATGGGAGAAAGGTCGAGCTTAGTGAGCGATGACCATAACAATGCGCTGCACACGGCTGCCCTTGTCGTTGCGTCGCTGCGTCAATGTCACCGGTACGCTCAGCGTTACGTTTTACGAGGAAGTATGGACGATTATCTCCTAACATTCGAAACTGACGAGGAAGGTGAACAGGTTTTCGTTCATGGCAATCCGGCAGGGCTGGAGTATTTGGCGAAGCAGCTTCTCGAAATAGCCGCAAAAGCGAAAGCTGGCGAGTTTCCCCATGACCATTACTTTACCGAGGAATGGGGCGGCAACGAATTGTCATCTGAACAGCAGTCTGAAAAATACAGGCTTGTACATCACGTCAAGGTCTATGGCTGGCCCACGGTTAAGGGTGGCAAACCGTACTCGAGGAAATAGCGAGTCATTCTGGTTGGTTGGGGCCCTAAAGGATCGCCGTCGGACGCCCTTATCAGGGCGCCTCGAGATACTGTCGTTAAGGGGTAAGGACTGTGGAAATTCTTCCGCTGGCTGACAAGAAAGAATTCATTGCGGAGTTGGCCGAGCTTCATCATGCGGAGTGGAAGCATCTGAACCCGTCGCTGACTCTGGAGGGCCGGGCCGCAGCGATCGCCGAGGCCGCGGGACGAGAGGGTATCCCTTCGATATTTATCGGGGTGTTTGGGAATCAGCTTGTTGGCTCGGCTGCTCTAGTAGAGAGCGACATGGATACCAAAACGGATTTAACGCCTTGGCTAGCCGCCGTTTATGTGAAAGAGGCCTTTCGGCACCAAGGCGTAGCAACCGACCTGATCGCTCGATGCGAAACTGAGGCGGCTTGCTCGAACGCTAAGACTTGGTACCTCTACACCGAGTCCGCCTCGAGACTTTATGAAAAACTCGGCTGGCTTCATCTGGAGCGATGCGACTATAAGGGTGTGACGGTTGATGTCATGTACAAGAAGATCACCTCTTAAAAAGCACAGTCTCAGCGGCGACCTTTCCCGTACGGCCGCGGCTCGACCATAAGGCCGCTCGTGCTGTGGGCGTTAGGCATCGAAATGGATAACAGTGCACAGATCAAGAAATGGATATCGGAAGACGCCATGCGAATGCAGGCACTTGTCATTGCAAGTTCGCTGGGGTTGAGTGATTGGTTCCTTGCCGCTGGGTTCGTTCGCAACCTGGCGTGGGATAAAGTTCATGGGTATAGCCGCGCCACAGCTCTGAATGACATCGATTTGATCTACTTTGATCCGGACAAGGCAAGCGAGGAAGCGGACAAGGACATAGAGAGTCGGCTCAAAGCGATCTCCGACTTTCCATGGTCGGTAAAGAACCAGGCGAGAATGCATAAACGGAATTCAGATCGTCCGTATGCTTCAACTGAAGATGCTATGAGCTACTGGGTGGAAGTGGAAACGGCAGTTGGTGCCACCCTGAATGAAAGTGACGATATAGAAATCGTCGCACCGTTTGGTATTGATGTGCTTTTCGAATACACGATTACTCCGAATCGAAAGAGGCCGAAGCCAGAGGTATTCGCTCAACGCCTGCAAGAAAAAAGGTGGCTCGAAATTTGGCCCAATTTGGTGGTAAATGCCTAACTTTAGGTTAAGTGCTCTCCCTACACTCGCTTTGCTTCGTGGAGCCACTTAACCGTATCAGTAACTGCTGCCGTAATCGTATCTACAAGTATAAGGTTGTGTGCTGTGAAGACGTATCAGGGTTCATGCCATTGCGGAAGAATCCGGTTTGAAGTGGATGCGGACATTGATCATGTGCGTTCTTGCGATTGTTCCGTCTGCCAGCGGAGAGGTGCACTGAATCATCGCGTAGCGAAAGATTCGCTGCGCCTACTGGTTCCGTGGAGCGATTTGACGTTGTACCAATGGGGCTCGCGAACCGCGAAGGACTACTTCTGCCCGGTGTGCGGAATCCTGCCCTTCAGACGACCGAGTGACCCGACTGCGCAGGAGCTGCGCGAGGGCGTCGAGCCCTTCGACGGTTGGGCGGTCAATGCAAGGTGTCTGGAAGGGCTCGACCTTGACGCCATTCCCGTAAAAAAAATTTATGGCAGCAGAATTGAACATGATGTCTAGCGGTTGCTCGCAGTCGACTTGCACAACCTGGCCGGTTGAAGTGTAACGGTCTCAATCGGACTTAGAGCCTATGCCGCTTGGGGTTTTCCTGACGAAATAACTTTGCCAACTTCTTCTGACGAAGCGCCAAGCACCAGTAAAGCTCGCATGAGTAAATCGATAGAAACGCCGGGGTCCCCTGCTTCCATCTTGGCGACTCGAGACTGGCTGGATTGGATCAGCTTGGCGAGCTCGACTTGGCTCAGATCTTTCTTACGCCGATTTTCTTTGAGAGCGTGGCTGAGAGCCAGCTTCATTCCAAGGTAGGCGGACTCCTCAGGAGTAAGCCCCAGGAACTCATCGGCATCACCAACTTTCCAGCCGCCTTTCTCCACCTTCTTACGCTTATTGGCATGCATCATGTCGATAAAATATGTCATATCCGACATAACATCAAATGACCTGAGGCCTGGGACGTACTGCTCGGACGCACTCAACCCGTAGCGGTCGCCGGCGCCATGATGGTGCCCTGAGCCACCGCGCACAGGGTTTCCGAGCCGTCCTCGGCCACCGAGAACAGGTCGCAGCGGCACACCGCCGCCTGGCGGCCTGAGCTTTCCACCCGGGCGCGGGCCACCAGGGTGTCGCCCTGGGCCGCCTTCGTGTAGTTGATTTTGAACTCCAGAGTCAGGCCGTCGCCGTACAAGGAGCCGCCGGCGAACGTCAGGGCGTTATCGGCGAGATAGCTGAGTATGCCACCGTGGGGGCGGCCGTGTTGCTGCAGGAACTCCGGGCGCAGGGCCAGGGAAAGCTGGGCCTCCCCTTCCACGAAACGATCCAGGCGCGCGCCCAGGAAGCGGCTGAACGGCTGCGCCGCCAGGACGCGCTCGCCGAGGGCCTGCATGTCTTGCGGTGTCATGGCGACTCCTCCAGAATGGCAATTAGAATATAATTCTAGAATAAGGTTCTAGTATGAGCGAAGCAAGTCCAGCGCGGCCCCGCGCCGGCGCCCGGGAGCGTGTACTGGCGGCGGCACTGGCCTGCGCCACCGAAAGCGGGATGGATGCGGTCACCATCGATGCGATCCGTGCCCGCAGTGGTGTCAGCGTGGGTAGCCTTTATCACCACTTCGGCGACAAGCAGGGTGTGTTCGCCGCCCTGTTCGTGGCCGGGGTGGAGCATTTCGGCGAGATCGCGATGGCCGCCATGGCCAAGGGGGATTCCGCCGAGGCGGGCTTGCGTGCGCTGGTGGAGGATTATCTGGACTGGATCGTGGCGCACCCGGACTGGGCGCGTTTCCTGCTCGCTGCTCGCCCGCGCCTGGAGAGCGCGGCCGGGCCTTTACTGCGCGACGCCAACGGCCTCTACTTCACGGCCCTTCGGGACTGGCTGAAACGCTGGCCGGAGACCCGCCATCTGGCGGGACGTCCCGCTCTAGTGCTGGCCCTGGTGTTCGGTCCGGTGGATTACTTGGTTCGGCCCTGGCTGGACGGGCTGATGCCGGCCAGTCCCCTGGAGCATCGGGACGGGTTGGCGGACGCCGCGGTGCGGGCGTTACTGGGCGGGTAAGAGTGGGTCAGGCCGCATCCCGCTTAGCAATAGCCCGCAGCACCAGCCGGCACTGGTTGTCGCCGTACTCGCGGATGTCGGCGGCGGCTTGCTCGGCGTTGCGGGCGAGCACGTTTTCCAGCAGCCGCTGGAAGATCTTCAGTGACATGTCGAATTCGGTGGTGTCTTCCTGCAGGGCGATGAACGAGAAGCGCTTGAGCAGGGGCACCAGGTCTTCGATGTCGTCGGCCAGGTAGCGGTTGCGGGCGAAGCGGGCGGTGGCCATCTCCACGAAGCGGAAGGCGACCTGGTGGGCGCCGGGCATGTCGGCGTTGCGGTAGTGGCGCTCCAGCTCGGGCAGCATCATGGCCAGATCCTCGATCTCGCCGGGTTTCCAGTCCCGGGCGGCCTGGGCGGCCAGGTGGGAGAGCAGCAGAAACAGGAAGTTATACAGGTCGCGGACCTCGCTTTCCGTGACCTCGCACACCCGCGCACCCCGGCGCGGTTGAAGCCGGATCAGGTGACGCTTTTCCAGCAGTCTGAAGGCCTCTCGAAGTGAGTTAGTGCTCACATCCAGCTCTTTGGCGAGCTCCGCTTCCGGCAGCTTTTCGCCGGGCGCGAGGTCGCCGCGCACGATGCGCTCGCTCAGGTGTTCGGCGATCTGTTCACTGAGACTCACTGCTTTCAGCGACATGGGGCTCCTCCGGGTTCTGGCGGCTATTATCCGCGCACTTTCCTTCTGTGTCACGAATTGAGTTGTTTGACAATTCAAGAATTGCTGTTAATGTTGCCATCGAAGAATGACAAAGTAATGGCTGAGTCGGCTGGATCCGTCCGCTCGACCGCCTGCTGGCTAAAGACAGAGCCTGGCGAGGACCACGGCCAGGGAGGAGACGAACCATGTTCGCGAAAATGCATTCCGATACGATGCTGAAGCTTAAGAAGTGGGGTTATCTGGCCTTCTGGGCGGCGGTGCTGCCGTTGCTGCCCATGAGCGCCTTCATCGGCCGCGAGTCCGGCACCCAGGACTATTGGGCCTGGTTCCTGTATTTCGTGGTGTTCGGCATCATTCCGGTGCTCGATTACATCATCGGCAAGGACCCGTCCAACCCGGACGAGCACCAGCAGGTGCCTTCCATGAGCCAGGAGCGCATCTACACCAGCGCGCTGTTCCTGATGGGCTTTATCTGGCTGGGCGTGCTGTTCTTCTCCGGCTGGGTGTTCGTGAACAACGATTACTCCCTCCTCGGCCAGCTGGGCTGGATTGTCTCCATCGGCACCGTGGGCGGCATCATCGCCATCAACCTGGGCCATGAGTTCGTGCACAAGGACCCCAAGCTGGAAAACTGGATGGGCGGCCTGCTGCTGTCCTCGGTCACCTACGCCGGCTTCAAGGTGGAGCACGTCCGTGGCCACCACGTGCATGTGTCCACCCCGGAAGATGCGTCCTCGTCCCAGTACAACCAGGGCCTGTACGAGTTCCTGCCGCGCGCCTTCAAGCACAACTTCCTGAACGCCTGGAAGCTGGAGAAGCAGTATCTGGAGCGCAAGGGTAAGAAGAACTTCAGCCGCCACAACGAGCTGATCTGGTGGTACTCGATCTCCGCGCTGTTCGCGGTGGCCTTCGGTCTCGCGTTCGGCTGGATGGGCGTGCTGTTCTTCCTGGCGCAGAGCTTCGTGGCCGCCTTTACCCTGGAAGTGATCAACTACATCGAGCACTACGGCCTGCACCGCCGGGTCACCGACAAGGGCCGCTACGAGCGGGTGACCCCGGCGCACAGCTGGAACTCCAACTACCTGCTTACCAATCTGGCGTTGTTCCAGCTGCAGCGTCACAGCGACCACCACGCCTACGCCAAGCGCCGCTATCAGGTGCTGCGTCACTACGAAGAGAGCCCGCAGCTGCCGGGCGGTTACGCCGCCATGTACGTGCTGGCGCTGGTGCCGCCGCTGTGGAAGAAAGTGATGAACCCCCGTGTGGAAGCCTACTACGAGGGGGAGATGGACCAGCTGTTCCGTGGCGAACGACGGGTCAACAACATCGCCTGATTTTTGCTCGGGATGAGCGATTCGACCCCTTTTGCCCCGCTACCCCGCGGGGCTTTTTTTGGGGTTCCCTTTAGCGCCTTCAGTCGCCGGTGAAGTCCGGCGCGCGCTTGTCGATAAAGGCCTGCACCGCTTCCTGGTGGTCTGAGGTGGAATGGGCCAGCGCCTGCATGGCGGCGGACATTTCCAGCAGGGCGTCCAGGCGCAGGGAGCGCCCGGCCCACAGCAGCCGCTTGGTCATGCGCACCGCCTGGGTGGGGTTCACGGCGATGCGTTGAGCCAGGGCGCGGGCTTCGTCGAGAAGCTGGTCGTCCGGCACCACCCGGGACACCAGGCCGCAGGCCAGCGCTTCGTCCGCTTTAACGCGGTCGCCGGTGAGCGCCATTTCCGCCGCCTTGGAAAAGCCCACCACCCGCTGCAGCAGCCAGGCGCCGCCGTCGCCGGGAATGATGCCCAGCTTCACGAAGCTCTCCGCGAACCAGGCGCTTTCGCCGGCGATGCGCAGGTCGCACATGCAGGCCAGGTCGCAGCCGGCGCCCACCGCCGGGCCGTTCACCGCCGCGATCACCGGCACTTCCAGCTTCTCGAACGCCAGCGGAATGCGCTGGATGCCCTGTTTGTAGTTGAGCCGGGTCTTGGCCGGGCGGGCGTCGTTGAGGCCGCCGGCGGCGCCCATCTTCTTGACGTTGCCGCCGCTGGAGAAGGCGCTGCCGGCGCCGGTGAGGATCGCCACGCGGGCGTCCGGGTCGGTTTCCAGCCGCTCCAGCGCCGTCAACAGTGCCTCGATCATGTCGTCGTCGGAGATCGGGTTGCGGGTCTCAGGGCTGTTGAGAGTGAGGGTGACGATGCCGTCTTGGTTTTGATAGCGGACCAGTTCGCTCATGGGAACTCCATGCTAGTGTTGGATAGGTAAATAATAACGACCCATCGGGAGAGCCTAATTCAATGACCAGGGAAACGTCTTCATCCTCCACCGGCCGGGTGATCCTGCCCGCCCCGGATCTCGACTGGCTGGCCCTGCATCAGGAGCCGATTCTGGAACCGGAGCGGGCCATCATCGACCCGCACCATCATCTTTGGGACGCGCCCCGCCCGCGCTATCTGCGCGATGACATCGAACAGGATCTGGCCGCCGGCCACGACGTGCGCGCCACGGTGTTTGTGGAGTGTTCCGAAGGGTACTACAGCGACGGCGAGGAGGCGCTGCGCCCGGTGGGCGAAACCGTGTTCGCCGAGGGCGTGGCCGCCGCCACCGGCGGGCGGGTGTGCACCGGCATCGTCGGCTACACGGACCTGCGCCAGGGCGCGGCGGTGAAAGGCGTGCTGGAGGCCCACCTGGAAGCCGGGAAGGGCCGCTTCCGGGGCATTCGCCAGTCCAGCGTCTGGGACCCGGACCCCAACATCCGCACCACCCGCCGGGTGCTGCCGGCGGGCCTGCTGCTGGACCAGGAGCTGCGACGTGGTTTCGCCGAGCTGGCGCCGCTGGGGCTGAGCTTTGACTGCTGGAATTACTTTCATCAGATCGACGATCTCACCGACCTGGCGCGGGCCTTTCCGGAAACTAATATCGCGCTGGACCATGTCGGCGGCGTGCTGGGCGTGGGCGATTACGCCGGCCGGGGCGAGCAGGTGTTCAGTGAGTGGCGCCGCGCCATCGAGGCGCTGGCCGCCTGCCCCAATGTGTCGGTGAAGCTGGGCGGGCTGGGCATGCACAGCTGCGGCTTCGAGCTGGATCAACGGCCCCGGCCGCCCTCTTCCCGGGAGCTGGCCGACCTGTGGCGGCCCTGGTTCCAGGTCTGCGTGGACGCCTTCGGCGTGGAGCGCGCCATGTTCGAGAGCAATTTCCCGGTGGACCAGCTGTCCTGTTCCTACGCGGTGCTGTGGAACGCCTTTAAACGGCTGGCCGGGGCGTGCTCCGAGGCGGAGAAGCAGGCGCTGTTTTACGACACCGCGAAGCGGGTCTACCGGCTCGACGTGCCCTGAGCTACTGGCGCCAGAACAGCGGCGTGAACAGCACCAGGAAGGTGAAGATCTCCAGGCGGCCGAGCAGCATCAAAACGGTCATCATCCACTTGGCTTCGTCGGTGATGTTGGCGAAGCCGCCGCCCACCTGGCCGATGCCCACGCCCAGGTTGTTGATCGACGCGGCCACCGCGCTCACCGCGGTGGTCAGGTCCATGCCGGTCATGGTGAACAGCAGGGTAAAGATTACCGACAGGGTGATGTACACGCCGACGAACCCCCACACCGCCTGCAGCACCCGGTCGTTGACCACATGCTTGCCGAAGCGCAGCGCGAACACCCCGTTGGGGTAAATCAGCCGGCGCAGCTCGCGGATGCTGTGCCGGAACACCAGCGCGGCGCGCACCACTTTCATGCCCGCCGCCGTGGAGCCGGCGCAGCCGCCGATAAAACTGGTGAACACCAGCAGCAACGGGATATACCCCGGCCAGGCCGCCGCGTTGGTGCTGGTCAGGCCGGTGCCGGTGCCGAACGACGCCACCTGGAAGGCCGCGTGGCGAGTGGCTTCCCCGGGGGCCTCGTGAATCCCGAACACCAGCAGGCCGCCGCCCACCATCAGCATGTAGAGCAGCATCAGGCCAAGGAAGAAGCGGCACTCCGGATCGCGCATGTAGGCGAGCAGGGTTTTGCCGCGCCACACCGCGAAATGCAGGGCGAAACTGATGCCCCCAATCAACATGAACGCCGTGGCGATAATGTCGATGGGCGTGCTGTTCCAGTACGCCATGGAGGCGTCATGGGTGGAGAAGCCGCCGGTGGAGACGGTGCTGAAGCTGTGACAGATAGCGTCGAACAGCGTCATGCCGGCCAGCCAGTAGGCCAGCGCGCAGGCGATGGTGATGGCGAGATACACGTACCACAGGGCCTTGGCGGTCTCGGCGATGCGCGGCGTCAGCTTGGACTCCTTCATCGGGCCGGGAATCTCCGCCTTGTACAGCTGCATGCCGCCAATGCCCAGCATCGGCAGAATCGCCACCGCCAGCACGATAACGCCCATGCCGCCCAGCCACTGCAGTTGCTGGCGGTAAAACAACATCGACTTGGGCAGCTCGTCGAGCCCGGACAGCACCGTGGCGCCGGTGGTGGTGAGGCCGGACACGGATTCGAACACCGCGTCGGTGAAGCCCACCGGCACCGCCTCGGAAATCAACATCGGCAGCGCGCCGATCACCCCCAGCACCGACCAGAACAGGGTCACCACCAGGAAACCGTCGCGCACTTGCAGCTCCGCCCGTTGGCGGAAGAACGGCAGCCACAGGGCCAGACCCAGCAGCATGGAGATCGAGAACGACACCAGGAAGGGGCCTTCGCTGCCGTCCCGGTACAGGTAGGCCACCGCCACCGGCGGCATCATGGTGAAGCTGAAGACCACCAGCAGCAGGCCCAGAATCTTCGAGATCAGCGCGAAGTGCATGGGCAGGGTCCCCTAGAAGAACGTGAAACCAACTTGGAACAGTTTTTCCACGTCCCGAATGCGGCGTTTGTCGATCAGGAACAGAATCACGTGGTCGTCCGGCTCGATGACGATGTCGTCATGGGCGATCAGCACCTTCTCGCCGCGCACCACGGCGCCGATGGTGGTGCCCTCGGGCAGGTCGATGTCCTCGATGGCGCGGCCCACCACCTTGGAGGATTTGGCGTCGCCGTGGGCGATCGCCTCGATGGCCTCGGCGGCGCCCCGGCGCAGGGAGTAGACGTTGACCACGTCGCCGCGCCGCACATGGGTGAGCAGGCTGCCGATGGTGGACTGCTGCGGCGAGATGGCGATGTCGATGTCGTGGCCCTGCACCAGATCCACATAGGCCGGGTTGGCGATCAGCGTCATCACCTTGCGCGCGCCAAGGCGCTTGGCCAGCAGCGAGGCCATGATGTTGGCCTCGTCGTCGTTGGTCAGCGCGCAGAACACGTCGGTGTTCTCGATGTTGGCCTTGAGCAGCTCGTCGCGGTCGGTGGCCAGGCCCTGCAGCACCACGGTGTGGCCCAGCCGCTCGCCGAGCCATTCGGCCCGCTGCGGCGAGCGCTCGATGATTTTCACGTTGTAGCGGTGCTGGATGCTCTTCGCCAGCCGGTAGCCGATGTTGCCGCCGCCGGCGATCAGCACCCGCTTATAGTTGTGCTCCAGGCGGCGCAGCTCGCTCATCACCGCGCGGATGTCGTTCTTGGCGGCGATGAAGAACACTTCGTCGTCCGCTTCGATGACGGTGTTGCCCTCGGGAATGATCGGCCGGTTGCGCCGGAAGATCGCCGCCACCCGGGTGTCCACGTTGGGCATGTGCTTGCGCAGCTCGCGCAGTTCGTTGCCCACCAGCGGGCCCCCGTAATAGGCGCGCACCGCCACCAGCTGCACGCGGCCGGTGGCGAAGTTGACCACCTGCAGGGCGCCGGGGTGCTCGATCAGCCGCTTGATGTAGTCGGTGACCACCTGCTCCGGGCTGATGATCACGTCGATGGGAATGGCGTTTTCGTTGAACAGCTTGTCCGCGCGGCTGGTGTAGTGGGCGGTGCGGATACGGGCGATCTTGGTGGGGGTGCGAAACAGCGTGTAGGCCACCTGGCAGGCGACCATGTTGACCTCGTCGGAGTTGGTCACGGCGATCAGCATGTCGGCGTCTTCGGCTCCGGCTTCCTTGAGCACCCAGGGATAGCAGCCCATGCCGAGCACGGTGCCAATGTCCAGACGGTCCCCCAGTTCCCGCAAGCGTTCGCCGTCGATGTCGATGACGGTGATGTCGTTGCGTTCCCCCGCCAGGTTCTCCGCCAGGGTGCCGCCCACCTGGCCGGCACCGAGAATGATGATCTTCATGATCGCTGGTCGGTCACCTTGTTGTCGTCGGCCGCCCCGCGTTTATGCAGGCAGGCCAGATAAAAGCCGTCGGGCCCGTTATCCCGTGTCAGCAGTTGCCATCCCGCCGCCACCGGGGCGGCGTCGGCCGGCCGCTCGGTGCGGTCCTCGGCGTCGTCGGTGCGCGCCAGGAAGTCCGCGATCTGGCGGTCGTTCTCATCGCGCAGCACCGAGCAGGTGGCGTACACCAGCCGGCCGCCGGGGCGCAGAAGCGGCCATAGTGCATCCAGCATGCGCGCTTGTAAATCCACCAAGGGTGGCAGGTCGGTGCGCCGGCGGTGCCATTTCACGTCCGGCTGGCGGCGCAAAATACCGCTGGCGGAACAGGGCGCGTCGAGCAGGATGGCGTCGAAGGGTTCGCCGTCCCACCAGGCGGCCGGCTCGGCGGCGTCGCCCTGTACCAGCTCCGCTTCCGCGCCGATGCGTCGCAGGGCGTTGCGCACCCGGTCCAGGCGGCGCGCGGACAGGTCCAGGGCGGTAACCCGGGCACCGGGGAAGGCTTCCAGAATCTGGCCGGTCTTGCCGCCGGGGGCGGCGCAGGCGTCCAGCACCCGGCCGCCGTCCGGCGCCGCCAGCTGTTCCACCGGCAGCTGGGCGGCCTCGTCCTGCACCGAGAAGCCGCCGCTGTCGAAACCGGGCAGCTGCGACACCGGGCGCGGCGGCGACAGGTAAAGGCTCCACGGCGACAGATCGCCGGGGCGGGCGCCGTCGCCGAGCGCGGCCAGAGCCTGTTCGCGACTCTGCTGGCGACGGTTTACGCGCAGGGTGAACGGCGGCGGCGCCAGGGCCGCCCGGGCCAGGTCGTCGGCCTGTTCCGGCCAGTCCTGCTGGAACGACCGCCACAGCCAGCCGGGCAGTGAATAGCGCACCGCCGGATCGTAGTCGGCGAACACCCGCGCCGGGTCCAGGCCGTCGGCCTTGCGCAGCAGGGCGTTGATCAGGCCGCTGGCCCAGCCCGCTTTCAACTGGCGGCAGAGCTCCGGGTAGGCGTTCACCACCGCGTGGGCCGGGCGCTCCGTGAACCACAGTTCATAGAGACCGCACAGCACCGCCAGGCGCACCGCCTGGGCCTTGGGTTTGAGGGGCTTGTCGAGCTGGCCGTTGAGCCACTGGTTGAGCGGCCGCAGGTGGCGGCAGACGCCGAAGCAGAGGTCGCGCATCAGGCCGCCGGCGGCGCCGTCGGGCACGCCCCGGGCAAGCACTTCGCGGAGGCTGGCGCCGTCCCCCTCGCCGGGCAGTACCCGCTCCAGGGCGCGCACCGCCGCCAGCCGGGGATCCGGCGCCTTACTCAAGGGTGGCCCCCGGCTGGAACAGCTCCGGGTGGCCGCGTCGTACCTCGGCCACGGTCATGGGGCGTTTGCCGGGCAGCTGTACCCGACTCAAGAGAACGGCGCCGTCGCCGCAGGCCACAGTCAGGCCGTCGTCGCTGACGGTGACGATGCGGCCGGGTTCCGGTTCGCCGGTGTCGGGCACTTCCTCGGCGTCCCAGATCCGCAGGGGCTGGCCGTCGAAGTCCACCCAGGCCACCGGCCAGGGATTGAAGGCGCGCACCCGGTTGACCAGCGCGGCGCCGGGCAGGCGGAAGTCCAGCCGGGCGCCGGCCTTGGTGAGTTTGGAGGCGTAGGTGACGCCGTCCTCCGGCTGCGGCCGGGCCTTTTCCAGGTAGCCGGGCAGATCCTCGAGCACGGTGCCCAGCAGGCGGGCGCCCTGCTCGGCCAGGCGGTCGTGCAGCTCGCCGCCGGTCTCGCGGGCGCCGATGGTCAGCGACTCGCTGAGCAGCATCGGGCCGGTGTCCAGGCCGGCGTCCATCTGCATGATGGTGGTGCCGGTTTCCCGGTCGCCGGCCTGAATCGCCCACTGGATCGGGGCGGCGCCGCGCCAGCGCGGCAGCAGCGAGCCGTGCACGTTGACGCAGCCGAGCCGGGGCAGGGCCAGCACCGCGCGGGGGATGATCAGGCCGTAGGCCACCACGATCAGCGCGTCCAGCGCCAGATCGCGCAGCTGGTTCTGAATCTCGTCGGTTTTGAGGGTGTCCGGCTGCAGCACCGGCAGGTCGTGTGCCAGGGCCAGTTTTTTCACCGGCCCGGGCTGCACTTTCTTACCGCGGCCGGCGCCGCGATCCGGCTGGGTGAGCACCGCGGCAACGGTGTGCGGGCCGTCGAGCAGCGCTTGCAGGCTGACGGCGGCGAAGTCCGGGGTGCCGGCGAAGGCAAGGCGAAGCGGTTTCAAATCAGTTCTCAGGCCTGTTGGCGGTGTACTTTCTGAAGCTTCTTCTTGATCCGATCACGCTTCAGGCGGGACACATAGTCGACAAAGAGCTTGCCGTTGAGGTGGTCGATCTCATGCTGAATGCAGGTGGCCAGCAGCCCGTCGGTCTCGATCTCGAACGGCTCGCCATTGCGATCCAGGGCGTTGATGCGCACCCGCGAGGGGCGCTCCACCTTCTCGTAGAAGCCGGGCACCGACAGACAGCCCTCTTCATAGGGGGCCAGATCCTCGGTGAGGGGCGTGATCTCCGGGTTGATGAACACCTGCGGCTGGTCACGGGTCTCCGACACGTCGATCACCAGAACCCGCTTGTGCACGTTCACCTGGGACGCCGCCAGCCCGATTCCCGACGCCTCGTACATGGTTTCAATCATGTCGTCGATCAGTTTGCGAAGCGCGTCATCCACCGTCTCGACCGGTTTTGCTACCGTGCGAAGGCGTGGGTCTGGGAATTCGAGTATCTCAAGCTTGGCCATGGGGCTCCTGAGTTTTCAAACACTTGGGAAGGTGCTTTAAAGTCGGTTGCTAAATATATGATAGCGTTGCTAATATCCAAAAACGACTGTGCTCGATCCGGGGGTGTGTTCGCCGTTCCGCGGACACCAATAATGATAAAAGGAATCCGCTGATGATGAAATCGCTGCAGCGAATCCTGTACGTGGGGTTGCTGGTGGTGACGTCCGCCGTCATGGCCGACACCATCGCGCTACGAGACGACCATCCTAATGTGTATTACGTCAAAAAGGGCGACACCCTTTGGGACATCAGCGGTCGTTTTCTCGAGAACCCCTGGCAGTGGCCGGAACTCTGGCACGACAACCCGGATATCGACAACCCGCATTTGATCTATCCCGGCGATGAAATCCGCCTATTCTGGCAGGATGGCGAGCCGCGCCTGACGGTTAACCGGGATAACGTGAAGCGCACCAAACTCTCCGACGGCACCGTCAAGCTGACCCCCCGCGTCCGCGAAGTGGACCGCGACAGCGCCATCCCCGCGATTCCCATGAGCGCCATCCAGAGCTACCTGAAGGACGCCCTGGTGATGGACCGCGACGAGATTCTCGCCGCCCCCTACCTGATCGGCGGCCAGGACCGCCGGGTGGTGTTCGGCATGGGCGACACCGTCTACGCCCGGGATCCGGAAGACCGCTTCGCCGACCTGCAGCGCCGCTACGGTATCTACCGGGTGGGCGAGGAATACGTGGACCCGGAGACCCAGGAAGTGCTCGGCTACGAAGCCCGCCGCATCGGTCTGGCCAGCGTCCGGGACCAGGAAGAGGACATGACCACCCTGGAAGTGATCCGCTCCTCCGAGGACGTGCGCGTGGACGACCGCCTGTTCCAGCAGCCGGACCGGGAAGTGCGCGCGGTGCTTTACCCCCATGCCCCCGACGAGAAAATCACCGGCAACATCATTCGTTTCTTCGACCGCATCAACAGCGTGGCGCGCAATGACGTGGTGGTGATCAACAAGGGCGAGCGCGAGGGCATGGAACCCGGCCATGTGCTGGAAATCTTCCAGCAGGGCGAGCTGGTGCGCGACCGCCAGCAGGATGAAATGGTGCGTCTGCCGCGCACCAAGGCCGGCACCCTGGTGCTGTTCCGGGTCCATGAAAAGGTCAGCTACGGCCTGATCATGGAGTCCACCCGGCCGATCTACATGCAGGACATCGTGGAGAGCCCGGAAGGCAGCTACTGATTCGATTCTGAAAACCGTCTAGCACGGCGCACAGGGAGGTGCGCGATGGATGCCCAACTCAAACGGCTGGTGCTGTGCGCCGCCTTTTCACCCTATTCGGCCCTCCTCGGCCGGATATTGCGTGAACACGCCCCCGACGATACCCCGCTGGACCGCTTCCGGTCCTGGCTGCCCAATAAAAACCGCTTGCCGGATCGGCGGCTGCGGCACCCGGAGGACCTGCACGGCCCTCTGACGGCCCTGTCGGGGCTCGGCTGGCGCTGGCTGGCCCTGGGCGACGACGACTACCCGCCGCTGCTGGCGGACCTGCCGGACGCGCCGGGGGTGCTGGCGGTCCGCGGTGACCCGGCGGTGCTCGCCGGCCCGCAGCTGGCCATGGTGGGCGCC
>NZ_ARXR01000024.1 GCF_015356855.1 Alloalcanivorax venustensis ISO4 | reverse complement strand
TGTTAGGCACCATAGAATCTCCCACAAGGACCGCTCCCTACAGAGTCTGCTGCCTTCAGATGGCGCAGGTCTGCACACCGGTCGTGCACAATATTGGTGACTCCGGCCTAAGTCGTGCACGCCAATAGTGCAAAATAGACGTCTCCGCACGTCTTTGCCCTCCCAATGCCCCGTTTTCTGGCGCTCCCTGTCCTGGCCCGATTCTTGTATGCCCTTAGCCGGTGCAATTCCGGCGGGCTGCTTCCCGTTGGTGCAATCCGGGCCGTGCGCGGCCGCGAGGACTAGGGACCTATAGCTATGAAAATGATCACGGCGGTAATCAAACCGTTCAAAGTGGATGACGTACGCGACGCCCTGGCGCAGATCGGCGTTCAGGGCATGACCGTCACCGAGGTAAAGGGCTTCGGCCGTCAGAAGGGCCACACCGAGCTGTACCGTGGCGCCGAGTACGTGGTGGACTTCGTGCCCAAGGTGAAGCTGGAGCTGGCGGTGGTGGACGAGCGCGTCGACCAGGCCGTGGAAGCCATCGCCCAGGCGGCCAGCAGCGGCAAGATCGGCGACGGCAAGATCTTTATCACCGCGCTGGAGCAGGCACTGCGTATCCGCACCGGTGAAACCGACAACGACGCCCTGTAAGGAGGCCCCATGCGATATCTGATTGCGGGCCTTCTGGCCCTGACGCCGTCTCTGGCGCTGGCGGACACCCTGGATAAAAGCGACAGCGCCTGGATTCTCACCGCCACCGCGCTGGTGCTGTTCATGACCCTGCCGGGTCTGGCCCTGTTCTACGGCGGCCTGGTGCGCAACAAGAACGTGTTGTCGGTGTTGATGCAGTGCTTCGCCATCGCCTGCGCGGTGTCGCTGGTGTGGCTGGTGGTCGGCTACTCCCTGGCGTTTTCCGACGGTGGCGCGGCCAATGCCTGGATCGGCGGCCTGAGCCATGTGTTCTTTGACGGCATCGGCCGCGACACGCTGGAGGGCAGCCTGCCCAAGAGCCTGCACGGTTTGTTCCAGATGACCTTCGCGATCATTACCCCGGCGCTGATTGTCGGCGCCTTCGCCGAGCGCATGCGCTTCGGCGCCATGCTGGCGTTTTCGGTGCTGTGGGTGCTGGGCGTGTACGTGCCGATCTGTCACTGGGTGTGGGGCGGCGGCTGGCTCGCCGAACTGGGCCTGTATGACTTCGCCGGCGGCACCGTGGTGCACATCACCGCCGGTGTGGCGGCGCTGGTGGCGGCGGTGGTGCTGGGCCGCCGTCAGGACTGGCCCGGCCAGGCCATGAAGCCGCACAACATGACCATGACGGTGATGGGCGCCGGCATGCTGTGGGTGGGCTGGTTCGGCTTTAACGGCGGCTCCGCCCTGGCCGCCGACGGCAACGCCTCCATGGCCATGCTGGTGACTCATATTTCCGCCGCCGCCGGCTCCCTGGCCTGGGTGACGCTGGAAGCGGTCAAGTTCGGCAAGCCCTCGGCGCTGGGCATCGCCACCGGCATGGTGGCCGGCCTGGGCACCATCACCCCGGCGTCCGGCTTTGTCGGCCCCGGCGGCGCGCTGCTGATCGGCCTGGCCGCCGGCGTGATCTGTTTCTATATGGTGCTGGTGGTCAAGCAGAAGTGGCGCATCGACGATTCCCTGGACGTGTTCCCGGTGCACGGCATCGGCGGTGTGCTGGGCACGCTGCTGGCCGGCGTGTTCGCCTCCACGGAGCTGGGCGTGTTCTCCGGCTACGGCTTCGCCAAGCCGGAATACGGCATGCTCGAGCAGGTGGGTGTGCAGGCGCTGGGCGTGGTCGCCACCTTCGTGTACACCGGGGCGGTCACCTTCCTGCTGCTCAAGCTGGTGGGCCTGTTCACGCCGCTGCGGGTGACCGCCGAGGAAGAGAGCCAGGGTCTGGATATCGCGCTGCACGAAGAGCGCGGCTACGACATCTAACGCCTTCGGCCGGGGTCCAGTATGCTCGGGGAAACCGTCCCGCGAGGAGCTCCCCTTGGATCTGGACCCCTACGGCTGGCCCCGCGCCGGCGCCCTGGACGTTCGCCAGCTGCCCACCGCGGTGGGGGCGCAGGGCGTGGCGCCCCTGGCGGACAGCCTCGACCGTATTCACGAGTATCAGCGCCGGCTCTATGCCGGCCGGCGCTATGGCGTGCTGCTGGTGGTCCAGGGACTGGACGCCGCCGGCAAGGACAGCCTGATCCGCACCCTGGCCCGGGCTCTGGACCCGGCCGCTTTCCGTGCCCATGCGTTTGCTCGCCCACTCGGCGAGGAAGTCCGCCATGATTTTCTATGGCGGGTTTGGCGGCATCTGCCGGAGCGGGGCGAAGTGGTGGCCTTCAACCGCAGCCACTACGAGGCGGTGCTGGCCGAGCGGCTGTGGCCCACCGGCGATATCGGCGTGGACTGGCGCGGCCGCTACCGGGCGATCAACGAGTTCGAGGGGCATCTGCACCGGGAAGGCACGCGGCTGATCAAGGTGTGGCTGAACACCTCCCAGGACGAACAGCGCCGGCGCCTGCTTAAACGCCTGGATAAGCCGCGCAAGCGCTGGAAGTTCGACCCCTCCGACATGGACAGCTGGCGCGCCCGCGACCGCTACCTGGCGCTGGTCAACGAGACGCTCACCGCCACCCACACCGACCACGCGCCCTGGCATCTGATCCCCAATGACGACAAGCCGTCCGCCCGTGCCCGGGTCGCCGGTCTGCTGGCGGATCTGCTGGAAAGCCTGGCCCCGGAATACCCCCGCGAGGATATCGACTGCATTGAGCACTATCGGGCGCTGCTGCGCGGCGAGGAGGACTGAGCCTTGGCGCTGACCAACCTGCTGCAGGCGCTGGCCGGCCTGGGCGGGCTGCTCGCCATCGCCCTGCCGGAGGGGCAGCGGTCGCTGGGCCGGTTCGTGTTCGCCCTGGGCCTGTTGTTGCTCGGCCTGGATACCATGAAGACCGCGGTCGAGGTGGTCGGCACCCGCTTTGAGCTGGCGGTGTTGCAGGGGCTGCCGCCGATCGTCTATCTGCTGGTGGGTGTTGGTCTGACGGCGCTGATTCAGTCTTCTTCGGCGAGCATGCTGATCAGTCTGGCGGCGCTCAACGGCGGCCTGGTGAGCTTGTCGGAGGCCCTGGCATTCATGATCGGCGCGGACCTGGGCACCACCAGTACCTTGTTGTTGGGCTCGGTGAAAGGCGCCGCCGACAAGCGCCAGGTGGCGGCCTTCCATCTGCTGTACAACGTCGCCACGGCTCTGCTGGCGTTTCTTGTGCTTCTGCCGCTCTGGCCCCGCCTGCTGGCGGCCTTGGGCTGGAATGATCCGCTGCTGGGGCTGGTCGCGTTCCACAGCACCTTCAATCTGCTCGGTGTGTTTCTGTTCCTGCCCTGGTTGGCGCCTCTGGAGCGCGGGCTGGTGCGATGGGTGGGGCGCCGTGCGCGGGATCCGGATCCGTTCGAGGACGTGGACCCCAAGGCGGTGGAGCCGGCGCTGCTGGTGGTGGAGCAGAGTGTCGCCCGGCTCGGCGAGACCATCCGGCGGCGTTGTCTGGACTGGCCGGACCGCGGCGCGCTGCCGGCTTTCTATCGGGACTACGAAGCGATCACCGACCGCGAGATGCGTATCACGGCCTACCTGAACCGCGTCGGGCAGCAACCGCTGGACGCCGGCCAGACCGCGCGCTTGCAGAGGGTGCGCCAGTGTCTGAGCGAGTGGGTGTACGCCTGCAAGGCGATCAAGGACGTGGTCGACGACCTGGCGCCGCTGCATGACAGCCGGGCGCCGGCTCTGGTGGCGCTGGACGCGGCCCTGCACCGGGGGCTGGCGGCGGCGCTGGCGCACGGCGCCGCTCTGGACGAGACCGCCCACGGCCGTGCCATGGCCCAACTTACCCGGCAGGCCTACCAGGCGGTGGAAGCGGCCCGCGCGGAGGGCATCAGCGTGCTCAATCTGGTGCGCGAAATCGATGCCTGCGGCCGGCACTGGATTCGCGGCGCGCGGGCCGGGTCGTCGATATGACTTTTTGGCTCATTCCGAGTGCCAGGAAGACATTGTCAGCCCCGGGGCCTTTCTATAAGGTACAGGAAAGTTTCGAACGCTCGTTTGAATATCGCTCAGGCGAATCGAGCGGCCCATCGACCCGGGCGTCGAGACCATCGCAACCAAGGAGATAACAATGAGCCTGGAATTTTTGTCCGACGAGTGGTTTGCAAAGGTTAAGGAAATCCGTGATTCCGCTGGCGACGTGGAAGCGCCCGCGGCGCTCGCGGACCTGGTGATCAACATCACCGTGAAAACCGATGACGGCGAGAAGCACATGGCGATGGCCGGTGGCATGATCGAGGAAGGTCACCACGACGACGCGCCCACCACGCTGATCCTGCCCGCCGATCTGGCCAAGCGCATCTTCATCGAAGGCGACCAGTCCGCCGGCATGCAGGGCTTCATGAGCGGCCAGATCAAGATCGAAGGCGACATGAGCAAGCTGATGGCGCTGCAGTCCGCCCAGCCCACCGACGAGCAGAAGCAGCTGATGAAGCAGATCCAGGACATTACCGCCTGAACCTGCTTTCTTCATCTCTCTCGGTGAATGACAATGCCCGCCCCGTGCGGGCATTGTCGTTTTTGCGCCGCGCGGTTGGGCGCGGGCCGGGTTATCCGCTATCCTCTCAGCCCCGAAAGCGGGTGTTTCCCCGCATGGCGAGACCCGAGAGACAGTGAGTGAACAGCGTCGGTGAATTCCAGAGTGCCCGCGATTACCTGAACGACAGCGCCCGCTTCGGCGGTTTGCTGGAGGGGTATCGTCCCCGCGAGGCGCAGCTGCGCATGGCGGACGCGGTGGCCGAGGCCATCGAGGCCCGCGGCACCCTGCTGGTGGAAGCGGAAACCGGCACCGGCAAGACGCTCGCCTATCTGCTGCCGGCGTTGTTGTCCGACGGCCCGACGCTGGTGTCCACCGGCACCAAAAGCCTGCAGGACCAGCTGTTCTTCAAGGACCTGCCCATGGTCCTCAAGGTGCTGGGCATGGCCCGCAAGGCGGCCCTGCTGAAAGGCCGCGCCAACTACCTGTGCCCCTACCGCCTGGAGCTGCACCAGGAAGAAGCCCGTTTTCTCACCCGGGAAACCGCCGAGCAGATGCAGGTGGTGGCCCACTGGGCCGGGCGCACCCGCACCGGCGATATCGCCGAGCTGAAGCAGTTGCCCGAGGACGCGCCGGTGTGGCCCTGGGTGACCAGCACCGCGGACAACTGCCTGGGCACCGAATGCCCGAAATACAGCGAATGCCCGTTGATGAACGCACGCAAGGAAGCCCAGGAGGCGGACCTGGTGGTGGTCAATCACCATCTGTTCTTCGCCGACGCGGCGCTGCGCGGCGAGGGCGTTTCCGATCTGCTGCCCAGCGCCAATACCGTGATCTTCGACGAGGCCCACCAGTTGCCGGAGATCGCCGCCAACTTTTTCGGCGACTCCCTGAGCACGCGCCAGGTGCAGGAGCTGGGCCGCGACGCGCTGTCCGAGGCGGCCCATTCCGCGCTGGATCTGGCCGCCCTCAACCAGACCGTGGCGGCGGTGGACAAGGCCTGCCAGGATCTGCGGCTGAGCCTGGGCGAAGCGGAGCGGCGCGCGCCCTGGTCCGAGGTGCAGGACACGCCGGCGGTGGTGGAAGCCGGCACAGCGCTGCTGGATGCGCTGGTGGACCTGGAGGCCTCCCTGGCGCCACAGGCGAAAACCAGCCGCGGGCTGGACGCCTGCGCCCGGCGCGCCGCCGAGCAAGTGATCACCCTGAAGACCATTCTCGACGGGTCGGCGCCCAACCGGGTGTACTGGTTCGAGACCTTCAAGCGCACCCTGGTGCTGCACAGCACGCCGCTGTCGGTGGCGGCGCAGCTGCGCGCCCAGCGCGAGAAGCACCCCTGCACCTGGATTCTCACCTCCGCCACCTTGTCGGTGGCCGGTCGCTTCGAGCATCTGCAGAAGCGGCTGGGCCTGGAGGAGGCGGACACCCTGCGCCTGGAAAGCCCGTTCGATTTCAAACGCCAGGCGGTGTTCTATGTGCCCGAGGGCATGCCGGCGCCGTCCTCGCCGGACTACACCGCCACCCTCACCAAGGCGATGATTCCGGTGATCCGCGCCGCCGGCGGCCGTACCTTCTTTCTGTTCACCAGCCACCGGGCCCTGCGCGAAGCCGCCGGCCTGCTGCGCCAGGCGCAGCTCGAGTACCCGCTGCTGGTGCAGGGCGAGGCCGGCCGCCGCGAGCTGCTGGACAACTTCCGCAGCCTCGGCAACGCGGTGCTGCTGGGCACCAGCAGTTTCTGGGAAGGCATCGACGTGCGCGGCGAAACCCTCAGTTGTGTGATAATCGATAAGTTACCGTTCGGCTCCCCGGGGGACCCGGTGGCGGCGGCGCGCATCGAGCACATCAACAGCAGCGGCGGTAACGCCTTCCGCGATTACCAGCTGCCCCAGGCGGTGCTGGCGTTGCGCCAGGGCGCCGGCCGGTTGATCCGCGACCCCAGCGACACCGGGCTGCTGGTGGTAGGCGATCCGCGTCTGATCACCAAAGGCTACGGGCGCCTGTTTCTGGACAGCCTGCCGGGCATGACCCGCACCCGTAAGGCCGAGGTCGTGCAACGGTTTTTCACCTACATTGCCAACCGCGAGCACCTTCAATGACCTGCATTCTGGCCCTTGAAACCGCCACCGACGCCTGCTCCGTGGCGCTCTACCGTAACGGCGACATCCAGGAGCGTTTCGAACCCGGCGCGCGGCGCCAGACCGAGCGCATTCTGCCGCTGGTGGACGAGCTGCTGGCGGAAGCCGGGGTGACGCTGGCGGCGGTGGACGCGCTGGCGTTCGGTCACGGGCCGGGCGCCTTCACCGGGGTACGGGTGGCCACCTCGGTGGTGCAGGGCCTGGCCTTCGCCCGCGACCTGCCGGTGGCCGGCGTGTCCACCCTGGCGGCCTGCGCCCTGGCGGCGTTCGACCGCTACCCGCACCGCTCCCGCGTGCTGGCCGCGTTCGACGCGCGCATGGGCGAGCTCTATCTGGGTGCGTATCAATGCGGCCCGGACGGCGTGGTGCCGCTGCTCGCCGATGGCCTGTTCGACCCGGACGCGGTGCCGGAACTGGACGGCGACGACTGGCTGCTGGCCGGCTCCGGCGCCGTCTACCGGGAACAGATCGCGGCCCGCGTGCGGCTGGCGGAGGTGGACGCCGAGGTGGCGCCGCGCGCCGGCGCCGTGGCCCGCCTGGCACTGCCGATGGTAGAGCAGGGCCGCACCGTGCCGGCGGAACAGGCGCAACCGGTTTATCTGCGCGACCGTGTCGTGAATTAAGCCGCCGGAGCGCGGCACAAAAAAGGGAGAGTAACCGCGATGATCCATTGGGACCTGCCGGACGTGCACCAGATCGAAGTGGTGGTGGCGCCGGAATCCATCGACGTGCTCGGCCACGTCAACAACACCGAATACCTGCGTTACATGGAAAAGATCGCCTGGCAGCACACCCAGGTGCTGGGCCTGGGCTGGGACGAGTACCAGCGGCTCAACCGCTGCATGGTGGCGCGGCGCACCGAGGTGGACTATCTGGCGCCGGCGTTCGAAGGCGAAAAACTGCTGATCGGCACCTGGATCGTCGACAACGACCAGCGCATCAGCATCACCCGCCGCTACCAGATCGTGCGCGAAAGCGACGGCGTAACCCTGCTGCGCGGTCGCACCAAGTGGGTGTGCGTGGCGCTGGACTCGGGCAAACCCCGGCGCATGCCCCCGGAATTTCTGACCGGCTACCGGCCCACGGCGCAGGAATCCGTTTGAATGGATAATGTCCAGGCGTTGATTCTGGCCCTGGTTCAGGGCCTCACCGAGTTCCTGCCGATCTCCAGCTCGGCGCATTTGATCCTGCCCGCGCAGATGTTCGGCTGGCCGGATCAGGGCCTGGCGTTCGACGTGGCGGTGCACCTGGGCACGCTGCTGGCGGTGGTGGCCTACTACCGCCGGGATCTCTGGGCGATGACCCGGGGCGCCGGTGACGGCGTCATGCAGCGGCGCATGAACCCGGATCTGCGTCTCGGCCTGCTGGTGGTGCTGGCTACGGTGCCGGCGGTGGCGGCGGGCTTCCTGGCCAAGGATCTGATTGAAAACGAGCTGCGCTCGGCGGCGGTGATCGCCGTCACCACGGTGGTGTTCGGCGTGCTGCTGTGGCTGGCCGATGTCTACGGCGCCCGCAAGCGGGCGGTGGCCGAACTGGGCGTGGGCAGCGCGCTGCTGATCGGCGTGGCCCAGGCGGTGGCGTTGATTCCCGGCACCTCGCGCAGCGGCATCACCATCACCGCCGCGCTGGCGCTGGGCTTTCGCCGCGAGGACGCGGCCCGCTTTTCCTTCCTGCTGTCGATCCCGGTGATCCTCGGCGCCGGCCTGCTGAAAACCAAGGACCTGCTGGAAAGCACGGTGCCGGTGGATTGGGGGCACATGGCCCTGGGCGTGGTGGTGAGCGCGGTCACCGCCTACCTGACCATCATGCTGTTCCTGCGGCTGCTGGACCGGGTCGGCATGCTGCCGTTTATGGTCTACCGCCTGTTGCTGGGGGCGGTGCTGTTTGTGTGGTTCGTGTGAGCCTTGTGGGCCGCCTGCCCGGCGCCCCCGCCGTGGCGGGTACCGTGCCGGTGGTGTCGCCGCAGGCCGCCCGCGAAGGCGGTCAGGCGCTGGTGCTGGGCCCCACTGGTGACAGTGGCGCCTTGTCGCTGTGGGACCCGGCGGACCGCGCCACGCCGCTGAGCGTGGATTTCCTCGCCGGCCGGCAGGGCTACCGGCTGGCCGCCGACCGTGCCCGCCACGAGCGGCTGGTGAAGGCGCTGGGGCGCTGCCGGGACGGCGTCCAGGGGGTGCTGGACCTGACCGCCGGCCTGGCGCGGGACGCGGCGCTGATGGCCGCCGCCGGCTATCCGGTGAGCATGGTGGAGCGCCAGCCGGTGCTGCACGCGCTGATCGCCGATGCGCTGGCGCGCGCCCAAGGGCAGGGCGCCGCCGCCTTGCTGACGCTGCTGGATAACGGCGACGCCGCCACGCTGACGCTGCCCGCCGGCCCCTGGCACGCGGTCTATCTGGACCCGATGTTTCCGGCGCGCGGCAAAAGCGCGGCGGTGAAGCAGGACCTGCAGTGGCTGCAGCAGCTTTGCCCCTATCCCGACGACGACGAGGAGCGCCGCCTGCTGGACGTCGCACTGACCGTGCCGGCCCGCAAAGTCGTCATCAAACGCCCCCGCCGCGCGCCGCCCCTCGCCGGCCGAGCCCCGCACCACGTCCTGGAAGGCAAAACCGTCCGCTTCGACGTCCACAACGGCATGGCAGTTAACAGTTAACAGTTAATAGTTAATAGTTAATAGTTAACGTCAAAAAACCGTTGCAAAAACGCATGACAAACATTGCTATCGCGCAAACGCTGGTCGGTGCGCGCTGTTTTCGCTGTTAACTGTTCACTATTAACTGTCAACTGATTCATTTGTCGGCTTCGGTGCCTTTGGCGGGGTTGCCGTCGTCCTGGGCGTCGTGCTCGGCGGTTTCCGCCAGCGCCCGTTCCAGCTCGGGCACGCGGGTGACGCGCTGGATCGCCTGGCTGATGTCCGGGCTGAGGATGCGCCGGGCTTCGTCGTCCAGGGCGCGCAGGTTGTCGCCGAAGCACAGCGCCTTGTCGTCGTCCTGCCAGACCAGGTCGGTATCGCGCAGCTGGTTGATGAAGTTGCGCAGCACCACCTTGTCGAAGAATTCCGGGGAATTGAATTCGTAAAGCAGCGACAGCCGCTGGGCGGTGTGGTGGGCGAGATCGCTGAGGGCGTCGGCGTCCAGCCTGCCGCTGCCGTACTGCACCAGCAGCCGGATGGTCAGGTAGAAGCGCTCCAGGGACGGCATCACCGTCTGCCCCAGGTGCGCCAGCATGTCCGACGCATAGGTGTGGATCGCGGCGCCGTGCAGGCAGTCGTCCTCGCGGCTCACCAGGCCGTGCTCTTCCAGCACCGAGGCGATGCGCTCCACCGCCGCCGGCAGTTCGCCGTCCTCGCGCCAGTGCAGCAGGTATTCGTTGCGGAAGAACGGGTAGAGCAGGGCGATCATGCTTTGCAGCATGTCCATGCGGATGCTGCGCGCGTTCAGGAACAGCGAGCAGATCAGCCCCGGCAGGACGAACAGGTGCAGGCTGTTGTTGCGCACATAGGCCATCTGCAGGGCGGTTTTCGGGTCGGTGGTGACCACGTCGCCGAGCGGGTGGGCGACGCGGATCAGGAATTCGTGCTCCAGCCCGTACTCGATGATCACGTCCGGATCGTTCTCCGCCAGCCGCGCGGTGTCGCTGTAGGGCGCCTGATCGAGCAGGTTGATGTAGAGCTGCAGTTGCTGGCGCAGTTGCTGCAGGTCCATGGTGTGCTTGGGCGTGGCCAGCAGCGCCAGGCTGATCAGGTTCACCGGGTTGGCGACGGCGGCGGCGTTGATGCCGGTGACCACGTCGCGGCCCAGGTTGTTGATGGTGGTTTTGAACCAGTCCGGGGTTTCGTGCACTGACAGCTCTTCGTTGCGCCAGCCTTCCCGGTGGCTGTCCAGGTAGTCCACCAGCTTGATCGGCTCACCGAAGTTCACGTGCACCTGGCCGAAATGGCTGCGCAGCACCTTGAGCGATTTCATCAGGCCGCCCACGGATTCTTTTTTCTTTTTGCCGCCGTGCAGTTCGCCGATGTAGGAGCCGCCTTCGATCACTTTTTCGTAGCCGATATAGACCGGCACGAAGGCGATCGGTTTGCGCGCGTCGCGCAGGAAGCTGCGCACCGTCATCGCCAGCATGCCGGTACGCGGCTGCAGCATGCGGCCGCTGCGGCTGCGGCCGCCTTCCACGAAATACTCAATGGAGAAGCCCTGGGTGGTGATGCTGTGCAGGTACTCGTAGAACACCGCCGCGTACAGCGGGTTGTCGCGGAAGCTGCGGCGCATGAAGAAAGCGCCGCCCCGGCGCAGGATGGTGCCCACCACCGGCAGGTTCAGGTTGATGCCGGCGGCGATGTGCGGCGGCACCAGGCCGTTGCGGTAGACCACGAACGACAGCAGCAGATAGTCGATGTGGCTGCGGTGGCAGGGCACGTAAATGATTTCGTGGTCGCGGGCCACCTGGGTGAGGTTGTCCAGGTTGTATAGCCGGATGCCGTCATAGAGGCGGTTCCACAACCAGTTGAGGAACAGTTCCAGCGCGCGGATGGTGGTGTGCGAATAGTCCGCCGCGATCTCCATCGCGTAGCCGCGCGCCCGCGCCAGGGTTTTGTCCTCGCTTTCCTTGTTCTCTTCGGCGGTGTGCTGGATCGCCTCGCGCACCGAGGCGGCTTCCATGATCGAGTTGGTGAGCGTCCGCCGGTGGGAGAGGTCGGGGCCGATGGCGGCTTCCTGCTGGCGGCGGAAGTGCACGCGCAGAATCCGCGACGTCTTGCGCACCACCTGGTCGTCGGAGCGGCACTGGTCGACCAGCTGGCGCAGCGACATGGGCGAGCTGAACTGCACGTAAAGGTCGCGACCCTGGGTCAGCACGATGAAGAATTTCTTGATGAAGCCCGGCGGCGACCAGTTGTCGGAGAAGATAATCCGCCACAGGGAATTTTCTTTTTCCGGCTGGCGGCCCCAGAACACCGACACCGGCACCAGCTGCACATCCAGTTCCGGGTTGTGCTTGAGGCCGGACACCAGCCGCTGCAGTCGCGCCGGGGTGATCGCCCGGCGCTGACGGCTGATGGTGGTTTCCCGCTTGTAGAGGTGGAAGTAGCTGCGCGACAGATGCTGCTTGCCCAGGGTCAGTGACGCCTTGGGGGCGCGCAGCCCGAGCCGGCGCGCCGCCTGGTCGGCCACCGCCGCGTCCGCCAGGGAGCGGTCGCGCAGCACATACACCACCGGTATGTCCGGGTTCAGCTGCAGTTCGGCGGGGTCGCCGGGCAGCGCGCGGATACGCGTGCACAGACGCATAAAAGCGCGAATCAGCAGGAAAAAGAGTCGATCAAGTCCTAACCAGGGCGTCATAAGGGCCGAAACTGTGGGAAAAGGTTTGTGAATTCTACCTAAAGGGCGGGCCCCCGGACATAACCGGATATTGCAAGATGTTACCGTCCGTCGAACGCCTGAGCGGTGCCGGTGTGGCCCCTGTCCGGGGCCCGGGATGTTGCTACAATCACGGTCTTTCCATTGCTTGCAGAGGAAGTCCAACGTGTCCGAGCATCAGGCCGGTATTTTCGACCGCAGTTTCACCGAGCATTTGTTCCTGGAATTCGCCCTGGGGGGCGGCCATTCGGTTGAAGCGGTGCGCGCCGCCCTGCGCGAGGCGCTGGCGGTGGCCGGGGAACGCACCCCGGTGCTGATGGCGTTCGGCCCGGGGCTGTGGGACCGCCTCGGCGAGGGCTTCGACTTTCCGCCGTTCTCCCTGGAGGGCATGGTGCCCGCTACCCAGGGCGACCTGCTGATCTGGATTCAGGCGGACAACCGCAGCGCGCTGTTCGATGCCGGCCTGCGGGTGCACCGGCTGTTGGCGCGGGAGCTGGATCTGCAACTGGAAGTGCAGGCGTTCGTTTACCACGACCTGCGTGACCTGTCCGGCTTCGTCGACGGCATCGGCAACCCGGAGGGCGAGCGCGCCAAGGAGGCGGCCATCATCCCCGAGCCGCACCCGGCGGCCGGCGGCAGCTGGGTGCTGACCCAGAAATGGGTGCATACCGGTCTCGAGGACTTCCATAAATTGCCGGAAGCGGAGCAGGAGAACGTGTTCGGCCGCACCAAGGCGGACGCGGTGGAATTCGACGACGAGCGCATGCCCGCCAACGCCCATGTGGGGCGCACCGATGTGGATCGTCATGGCGTGCCGCAGAAGATCTGGCGGCGCTCCGTGCCCTACGGCAACACCACCGAATACGGGCTCTATTTCATCGCGTTCAGTTGCGAACTGGACCGCTTCGACTATCTGCTGCGCCGCATGTACGGTCTGACCGACGACGGCGTCCGCGACCGCCTGCTGGACTTCACCCAGCCGGTCACCGGGTCCTGGTGGTACGCGCCCACGCGGGCGTGGCTGGCCGCGCTGTGAGTATCACGAGAGCAACCGCCGCCCACCCGTTGCTGGGCGTCGCCCTGATGGCCCTCGGCGTGGGCATTCTGCCGGTGATGGACGGGCTGGCCAAATACCTGAGCGCCGAGTACCACGTGGTTCAGGTCACCTGGGCCCGCTACCTGTTCCACTTCGCGCTGCTGGCCGCGTTGCTGTTGTGGCGCCTGCCGTTGCGCGAGCTGATACCCCGTCGTCCCCGCCTGCAACTGCTGCGCAGCGCCTTTCTGCTGTCCACCACCCTGTGCTACTTCGGCGCCATCTCGTTCCTGCCGCTGGCCAATGCGCTGGCGCTGGCCTTTATCGGCCCGCTGGTGAGCACCGCGCTGGCGCCCTGGCTGCTCGGCGAACACGCCGGGCCGCGTCGCTGGCTGGCGGTGATGATCGGCTTCGCCGGCACCCTGGTGGTGATCCGGCCCGGCCTGGCGGCGTTTGAATGGGGCTCGCTGCTGGGCGTGGCCGCTGGCCTCTCCTACGGCTTATACCAACTCACCACCCGGCAGTTGTCCGGCAGCGGCCGCGCCTCGGTGACGCTGTTCTACACCTCGGTGTTCGGCTTCGCCGTGCTCAGCCTGGTGGTGGCGCCGTTCTGGACCTCGCCGGATCTGGCGGGCTGGGGACTGATGCTGATCATGGGCAGCGTCGGCGCGCTGGCGCACTTTCTGATTATCAGCGCCTTCGAATACGCCCCGGCGCCGGCGCTCGCGCCGGTCAGCTATATGGAGATGGTGTCCGCGGTGACGGTGGGCTGGCTGGTGTTCGGCGATTTCCCGGACGCTTTCACCTGGACCGGTATCGCCTTGATCGTGGTCAGCGGCCTCCTGGTGGTCACCGGAGGCCGCCTGCCCAAAACCTAGTCCGCCTTCCAGCCGGTGAACATCTTGCGGATCAGGAAGGGGGTGAGCTTGAGGCTGGCGCCCAGCCACTGGCCGACGCCGGTGGGGAAGGCGAAGCGCAGGGCGTTGAGCAGGCCCTTGTAGGTGGCCTGGTCGAACGGGTACCACCAGAGGTTGCGCTTGGCCGGCAGCAGGTCCCAGTTGATCACCTTGGCGTTGGTCATTTCCAGCAGGCCTTCGGGGCCGTGGGTGCGGCCGATGCCGGATTCCTTCCAGCCGCCCCAGGGCGCTTCCGACAGGCCGTGGGTGTAGAGGTGGTCGTTGATGGTGGTGACGCCGCTTTCCAGGCGCGCCGCCAGTTCCCGGCCGCGCTTGTTGTCGCCGGTCCAGATTGACGAGGTGAGCGCCAGGTTGGAGCGGTTGGCTTTCTCCAGCGCCTGTTCCGCGTTGGCGACTTTTTCCACCGCCAGGATCGGGCCGAAGGTCTCCTCGCACACGGTGAGCATGTCGTCGGACATCTCCGTGAGCAGGGTGGCGGGGAAGAAGAAGCCGTTGTCCACGTCGCCCACCGGTTGTGACTGGGCCTGGATACGCGCGCCCTTGGCGAGGGCGTCTTCCAGGTGCTGCTGGACGGTGCGCAGCTGGCCCTCGGTGGTCAGGCTGCCGATGTCGGCGGTGACCTCCTTGCCGTGGCCGGGGCCGTGGCGCAGGGCGCGGGTCTTTTTCGCCAGCCGTTCCACGAAGTCGTCGTAGACGGCGGCTTCCACGTAGATGCGTTCCACGCCGCCGCAGCTCTGGCCGGCGTTCTGGTAGCCGGCCCAGGCGGCGCCGTTGGTGGCGCGCTCCAGGTCGGCGTCGGCGAGCACGATCATGGCGTCGTTGCCGCCCAGTTCCAGGGACACCGGCGTCAGCGTCTGCGCGGCCTGGGCCATCAGGGTCTTGCCGGCGGGCACGCTGCCGGTGAAGAACAGTTTGTCGATGCCGTTTTCGAAGAAGGCGGTGGCCACCTTGGAGCCTGAGCCGACGATGTGCTGGAACAGCCCCTCCGGCAGTTCGCCGGCGTCCAGGATGCGTTCGATGGCGCGGCCCACCGCCGGGGTGGCGGCGGCCACCTTGAGCAGCACCGCGTTGCCGGCCATCAGCGCCATGACGATTTCACCGAACGGGATCGACAGCGGGTAGTTCCAGGGGCTGATGATGCCCACCACGCCCAGCGGCAGGTGGCTCACTTCGGTGCGCTTGTTGGCGAACAGCAGGTGGCCGGCGGCGCGTTTTTGCGGGCCGAGCACCTTGCCGGCATTTTTGGCGTACCAATTGCACGCCAGGGCACAGGGCAGCACTTCCGTGGCCAGGGCGTCGATGCGGGTCTTGCCGTTGCTGTCACTGACGGTGGCGGCCAGGTCCTCGGCGCGGTCGACGATATAGCGGCGCATCAGCTCGATATGGCGGGCCCGTTCCTTGAACGACTTGGCCGCCCACTGGCGCTGGGCGGCGCGGGCCCGTTGCATGCGCTCGGGCATGCCGGCGAGATCGGTTTCGTTGAGCTCGGCCACGGCGGCGCCGGTGGCGGGGTTGATATCGGTGACGGTCATCTCGTGGCTCCGGCCATGGACGATAAAACGGGTGGGTGACAAACGATAATGGAAGCATACGCCCCCGGCCCGGGGAATGGCGATGCCGCCGCTGTGAGCGGCGCCGCTGTCAAACTTTGATATGCTGACCGACGGATAAAAAAGGAGAAACGATGATCGAGGATATCAATGCGTGGCTGCCGCTCTACGGCGCCTGGGTAGTGGTGTGCACGCTGCTGAGTTTCATGATCGCGCGCAACAAAGGCATGAAACCGCTGCTGCCCGCCGCGGCCGGTTTCGTGGCCGCGTTCATTCCGATTGTCGGGCTGATCTATCTGGTGGTGCTGGGCACCCGGCCCGCGAAGTAGCGGGCGTTACCCGGCGAGCAGGTTTTTCAGGATGCCCTGGTAGATACCGGTGAGCGTGTCCAGTTCGGAGATGGAGGTGTGCTCGTCCACCTTGTGGATGGTGGCGTTGACCGGACCCAGCTCCACCACCTGAGCGCCGGTGGGGGCGATAAAGCGGCCGTCACTGGTGCCGCCGGCGGTGGACAGGTGCGCGTCGGCGCCGGTGCGTTCCTTGATCGCCGCCACGGTGGCGTCCACCAGGGCACCGCGGTCGGTGAGGAACGGCTGGCCGGACAGCTTCCACTCGATCTCATAATCCAGGCCGTGGCTTTGCAGAATGGTTTCCGTGCGCTGGCGCAGTTCGAAATCGGTGACTTCGGTGGAGAAGCGGAAATTGAACAGCACCTGGCAATCGCCGGGGATCACATTGGTGGCCCCGGTGCCGGCGTTGATGTTGGAGATCTGAAAGCTGGTGGCCGGAAAGAAATCATTGCCCCGGTCCCATTCCGCCGCCGCGAGCTCCGTCAGGGCCGGTGCCACTTCGTGCACCGGGTTGCGGGCCAGATGCGGGTAGGCCACGTGGCCTTGCACGCCTTTTACCGTGAGCAGGCCGCCCAGGGAGCCGCGCCGGCCGTTCTTGATCACGTCCCCGACCGTGTCCGTGGAGGAGGGCTCGCCCACCAGGCAGTAGTCGATGTGTTCGTCGCGTTCCTGCAGGGTCTCCACCACCTTGACGGTGCCGTTCACTGACGGGCCTTCCTCGTCGGCGGTGATCAGAAAGCCGAGGCTGCCGCGGTGGTCCGGGTGGGCGGCGATAAAGTCTTCCACCGCCACCAGCATAGCGGCGATGGAGCCTTTCATATCCGCCGCGCCGCGGCCGTAGAGCAGGTCGCCGTCTTCGGTGGGCACGAACGGATCAAACCGCCATTTGCCGGCGTCTCCGGTGGGCACCACGTCGGTGTGCCCGGCGAACACCAGCAGCGGGCCATCGCTGCCGCGCCGCGCCCAGAGGTTACGCACTTCCTCGAACCACAGGGTTTCACACTGGAAGCCCAGGGCCTCCAGCTTTTCGATCATCCAGTCCTGACAGCCTTCGTCCTCCGGCGTCACCGACGGACGGCGAATCAGTTCCTTGGCGTACTCGAGGGTTCTGCTCACGGACACTCCGGTTTTAGTTGTGTTTATGCAGCTCTTCGTTGAGCGCCACGGCGGTTTTGTTGGTCTGGCACTGCACCGCGCCGTTCACTGAGTTGCGGCGGAACAGCAGATCGGACTGGCCGGCCAGGTCGCGGGCCTTGACGGTGTCCGCCACTTCCCCATTCTGGTCCAGCACTTCCACCTTGGTGCCGGCGGTGATATACAGGCCCGCTTCGATGGTGCAGCGGTCGCCCAGCGGAATGCCGGTGCCGGCGTTGGCGCCGAGCAGGCAGTTCTCGCCCAGGGAAATCACGATGTTACCGCCGCCGGACAGGGTGCCCATGGTGGAGGAGCTGCCGCCCAGGTCGGAGCCCTTGCCGACGAACACACCTGCGGAGATGCGGCCTTCGATCATGCCCGGCCCTTCGGTGCCGGCGTTAAAGTTGATAAAGCCTTCGTGCATGACAGTGGTGCCTTCACCCACATAGGCGCCCAGACGCACGCGGGCGGTGTCGGCGATGCGCACGCCGGCGGGCACCACGTAGTCGGTCATCTTGGGGAACTTGTCCACGCTGTTCACTTCCAGCACCTTGCCGTTAAGGCGGGCGAGAAGCTGACGCTCGGGCAGTTCGTTCAGGTCCACGGCGCCTTCGTTGGTCCAGGCCACGTTGGGCAGCAGCGGGAAAATACCGCTGAGTACCACGCCGTGGGGGCGCACCAGGCGGTGAGAGAGCAGGTGCAGCTTGAGGTAGGCTTCCGGGGTGGAGGCCGGCTCCGCGTCGCTTTCCAGAATGGTCAGCACCACCGGGCGCTCGGATTCCTGGAACGCCACCGCGTAGCTGGCCTCATGTTCAAAGCCGGCCTCGCGCCATTCCCGGGCGAGGTGCTGGATCTGACGGTGGGTCAGTTCCAGGGCCGCGTTGCCGCCTTCATAGCCGACTTCCTCGCTGACCACGTCCACCAGCTTGCTGTCCGGGTTGATCACCGGGTCCGGGTAGAACAATTCCAGCCATTGGTCGTCGCGGTTCTTGCTGCCGCAGCCCAGTGCCATTGCGAAAATATTGCTCATGTTTGCCTCTCTGTCATTCGGTGCGGCGGAGCCGGTGGCTCAGCCCAGCAGTGTTTTCCAGCGGCCCTCTTCAAAGCCGGCTTCGATAATGTTGTCGCTGTGCAGAATCGGGCGTTTGATCAGGGACGGATTGTCCTGTGCCGCGGCCACCGCGCTTTCCGCGTCCATGTTGTCGCGGGTGCTCTGATCGAGCTTGCGCCAGGTGGTGCCGCGCCGGTTGATCACGGTTTCCCAGCCCAGGGCGTCGATCCAGCGTCGCAGCTGGGCTTCGGGCACGCCGTCCTTTTTATAGTCGTGAAAATGATACTCCAGGCCCTGTTCGTCGAGCCATTTCAGAGCCTTCTTCATGGTGTCGCAGTTCTTGATGCCGTAGACGGTTATCGCCATGGGGTCCTTCCTCCTGGGGCACGTTTACAGACGTTCGATCAGGGCGCGGATGCGCTTGGCGCCTTCCACGCACTGATCCAGTTCCGCGACCAGCGCCATTCGCACCCGGTTCTTGCCGGGGTTGCGGCCCTGCACGGTGCGCGACAGATAGCGCCCGGGCAGTACGGTCACGTTCTCTTCGGACTTGAGGCGGCGGGCGAAGGTTTCATCGTCCACCGGGGTTTTGGGCCACAGGTAGAAGCCCGCGTCCGGGGCGCTAACCTTAAGCGGCTCGCCGAGAATGTCCAGTACGGCGTCGAACTTGCTCGCGTACAGAGCACGGTTGGCGCGCACATGCTCTTCGTCGTTCCAGGCGGCGATGCTCGCCACCTGGTGATGGTTGGGCATGGCGCAGCCGTGGTAGGTGCGGTAGCGCAGGAAGCGGCGCAGGATTTCCGCGTCGCCGGCGACGAAGCCGGAGCGCAGGCCGGGCAGGTTGGAACGCTTGGACAGCGAATGGAACACCACGCAGCGGCGGTAGTCATGGCGGCCCAATTCCGCGCAGGCCTGCAGCAGACCGGCGGGGGCGCGCTCGCGGTAGATTTCCGAATAACATTCGTCGGATGCGATCACGAAGTCGTACTTGTCCGCCAGGTCGATCAGTGCCTTGAGCTGTGCGCTGCTCAGGGTGGCGCCGGTGGGGTTGCCCGGCGTGCAGATAAACAGCACCTGGGTGCGCAGCCAGGTGCTTTCATCGACGGCGTCGAAGTCCGGTTGCAGGCCGGTGGCGTCGGTGCAGGGCAAATACACCGGCTCGCCGCCGCCGAGCAGGGCGGCGCCTTCATAGATTTGATAGAAGGGGTTGGGCATCAGCACCAGCGGGCTGCGCTGACGGTCCAGCATCGCCTGGGTGAACGCGAACAGCGCCTCGCGGGTGCCGTTCACCGGCAGCACCTGGTGGTCGCTGCTGACCTGCTGCAACTTGAAGCGCCGGGTCAGCCAGCCGGCGATGGCTTCGCGCAGCTCCGGCAGGCCGGCGGTGCCCGGGTACTTGGCGAGCAGGGCGGTATTGTCGCGGAGCGCCTGCTGCACGAAATCCGGCGCCGGGTGTTGCGGTTCGCCGATGGAAAACGCCACCGGGCTTTTGTCACTGGCGGGCAGGTCGGCGAACAACGTGCCCAGCTTCTCGAACGGATACGGATGCAGGCGTTCCAGATCGGGATTCATGGTGTTCCTTAAATACGGCGCAAAGGTAATTAGATGGTGACCGACATGGGGTCGGTTTTGCTGTAATCGTCCAGCTCCTGCTTGAGCGTGGCCTGCAGACGCTGGCACAACTCCGGGTCGGAGACCGGCTGGCCTTCCAGGTCGGTGACGAAGAAGACGTCCTCCGCTTTTTCCCCCAGGGTGGCGATGCGCGCGTTCTGCACCAGCAGTTCGAACTGCACGAAGATACGGCCGATATGCGCCAGCAGGCCGGGGCGGTCGAGGGTCTGGACCTCCACCACCGAGCGGTCGTTGACGATGTCGTTGCTGATCATCACCTGGGTGGGCACATCGAAATGCTTGTGGCGGCGCGGCATGCGCCGGCTCACGGTGGCGCCGAAATTTTCCGGCTGCTTGAGCGTTTCGGTGAGCGTTTTGCGGATGTATTCGATGCGCGGCCAGTCGTTACCGATGGGCGTGCCGTTCTCGTCGAGCACGATATAGGTGTCCAGGCTGAAACCGTCGGCGCTGGTAATAATGCGCGCGTCCATAATGGTCAGCCCGAGGCTGTCCAGCGCGTTCACCGTGGCGGCGAACAGGTTGCGGGTGTCCGGCGTGTAGATAAAGATCTGCGAGCCGCCTTCCAGGTTGCCCGGGCTGGTTTCCGACTCGCGGATCAATACCAGCGGGTCTTCCTTGTTGGTGCGTTCCAGCAGCGCCTCGGTGTGCCAGGCGATGTCCCAGGGCGTTTCACGCAGGAAATATTCGTCGCCGATGTTGGCCCACAGCGCTTCGATGGCGTGCGGGTCGTGGTCGCGCTCGGTGAGCAGCTTGAGGGCGTCGTCGCGGGTCTCGTCGATCCAGTCCTGTTTGTCCTGGGGGTTGTTCAGACCGCGCCGCAGGGCGCGTTTGGTCTCCAGGTAGAGCTGACGCATCAGCGAGGCGCGCCAGGAGTTCCACAGCGCCGGGTTGGTGGCGTTGATGTCGGCCACGGTGAGCACATAGAGATAATCCAGATGCACCAGGTCGCCCACGGTGCGCGCGAATTCATGCACCACGTCCGGGTCGGAAATGTCCTTGCGCTGGGCGGTGACGCTCATGGTCAGGTGGTTGCGCACCAGCCAGGCCACCAGCTTGGCGTCCCAGTTGGTGAGGCCGTGGCGCTGACAGAAGGCGATGGCGTCGTCGGCGCCCAGCTCGGAGTGGTCGCCGCCGCGGCCCTTGGCGATGTCGTGGTAGAGCCCGGCCACGTACAGCAGCTCGGGCTTGGGCAGCCGGTAGAACACCTCGCAGGCCACCGGGAATTCGTCGCGCTGGTCGTCGTAGCGCAGGCGCCGCATGTTCTTGATCACCAGCAGGGTGTGCGCGTCCACGGTGTAAATATGGAACAGGTCGTACTGCATCATGCCGATGATGCGGCCGAACTCGGGCAGGTACTTGCCGAGGATGCCGTAGCGTTTCATGCGGCGCAGTTGCGAGAACAGCGCGTGCGGGCTGCGCAGCAGCTGCATGAACAGGGCGGTGTGGGCCGGTTCCTGGCGGAAGGCGTCGTCGATCAGCGGACGCGACTCGATCAGCGCGCGCACGGTGGCGGCGCGCACCCCTTTCAGGTCCGGGTTCTGGGCCAGCAGCACGAACACCTCGAGGATCGCCGAGGGGTGCTTGCGGAACACGTCCGGGGCGCTGATTTCCAGATAGTCGTTGCGCACCTGGAAACGGCGGTTGAGCGGGCGCACGTTCTCCGGCTCGCCGGCGCGCAGGATCACCTCGTCGAACAGCTGCAGCAGCATCTCGTTGAGCACCGAAAGCGCCAGTGCCACGCGGTAGAAGCGCTTCATCAATTGTTCCACCGCCAGGTTGGCGTCGGAGTCCTTGTGGCCGAGGCGTTCGGCGAGCTGGCGCTGGTGATCGAACAGCAGGCGGTTTTCGTTGCGGCCGGTGAGGCCGTGCAGCTGCCAGCGGATCCGCCACAGCGACTCCAGGCACTTGCTCAGCACGCGGTGCTCGTCAGCGGTGAGGAAGCCGGCGTCGACCAGCGCTTCCAGGCTGTCGGCGCCGAAATGCCGCTTTGCCACCCAGGCGATCATCTGCACGTCGCGCAGGCCGCCGGGGGCGTTCTTGATGTCCGGTTCCAGGTTGTATTCGGTGTCGTTGAACTTGCGGTGGCGGGCGGTCTGCTCTTCCCATTTGGCGGCGAAGAAGCGGTCGTTGGGCCACATGGCGTCCGGCCCGGTGAGCACCGCGAGATCCGCGCGCACCCGGTCGTCGCCGGCCAGGGTGCGTGCTTCCATGATATTGGTGGCCACGGTGATGTCCTGGCCCGCCAGGCTCACGCACTCGTCCAGGGTGCGCACGCTGTGGCCGATTTCCAGGCCGATGTCCCACAGAAAGGCGACGAAGCCTTCCAGGGCGGAGCAGGCCTCCGGGTTGGGGGCGTCGCGGAACAGCACCATCAGGTCCACGTCGGAGTGCGGGTGCAGTTCGCCGCGGCCGTAGCCGCCCACCGCCACCAGGGCGGTCTCGTCAAAGCGGTCCAGGCCGAACAGCGACCAGGCGGCGATCAGCACCCGGTCCACCAGCCGGGCGCGGCCGTGCACCAGCTCGGTGATCGGCGCTTCGTGAAAGGCCTCGTCGAGACGCGCCTGGCCGGCCTCCAGGAACTCCCGGGCGGCGAGCCCCGGCTGATCACTGTCGCGCAGGGTGTCGAGCAGCGAGTCTTGGCTCATCGGCGGATCCAGGTTCATAACGGGGCGGCCTCGGCAACGGCGTTAAAGACGGCGTTAGTACAGATCGGATTCTTCCTGACGGGCGGTGAGTACCTCGTAACCGTCGGCGGTGACCGCCAGGGTATGCTCCCACTGGGCGGACAGCTTGCGATCCTTGGTGACCACGGTCCAGCCGTCGGGCAGCACCTTATTATGGGCTTTGCCGGCGTTGATCATCGGCTCGATGGTGAACACCATGCCTTCCTGCAGCTCCAGGCCGGTGCCGGGCTTGCCGTAATGCAGCACCTGCGGATCTTCGTGGAACACCTGGCCGATACCGTGCCCGCAGTACTCGCGCACCACGGAGAAGCGCTCGGACTCCGCCAGTTTCTGGATGGTGTGGCCGATATCGCCCAGGCGCACGCCGGGCCGCACCATCTTGATGCCGGCCAGCATGCACTCGCGGGTGGTGTCCACCAGCCGCTGGGCCAGCACCGAGGGCTCGCCCACGTAGTACATCTTGCTGGTGTCGCCGTGCCAGCCGTCCTTGATGACGGTGACGTCGATATTAAGGATGTCGCCCTTTTTGAGCACCTTTTTCTCGTTGGGAATCCCGTGGCAGATCACATTATTCACCGATGTGCATATCGACTTCGGGAAGCCCCGGTAGCCCAGGCAGGCGGGGACGGCGTTCTGCTTGTTGACGATGTGGTCGTGGCAGATGCGGTCCAGTTCCTCGGTGGTGACCCCGGGCTGGACGTGCTCGCCGATCATTTCCAGAACTTCGGCGGCCAGGCGGCCCGCTTCGCGCATTTTCGCGATGTCTTCCGGGGTTTTTATGGTGACGTTCATGTTGATCAGAGAAACTCCAGCGTTTTCAGTGTCTTGGGCGGCAAATGCGGGGGCGGGGCGGTGTCTTGTATACCGCTTTTCCGTTGCCCGGCAGGGGCGCTTGTGGTATAAAGCGCGCGCCTTTGTCGCTCATGGGCGGTGCAACATTGTACCCGCTCGGTGTCGGCGAAGGGAAATCACACACGTTCCGTCACATGGCCCTGGGTGCCTTCCTGCTTGATCACTGTCACCGCGACGAAAGCGCGGCGGCACAGAGTAGAGGGGGTTGGGTCATGCGGGAATCGTGGAGGCCTAACCCAATTGGAGAAAGACCATGTCCAGCGTAACGATGCGCGATATGTTGAAAGCCGGTGTCCATTTCGGCCACCAGACCCGTTACTGGAACCCCAAGATGAAGCCCTTCATCTTCGGCGCCCGTAACAAGATTCACATCATCAACCTGGAAACCACCCTGCCTCTGTTCAACGACGCGCTGTCGTTCCTGAACAAGCTGGCGGCCAGCAACAACAAGATCCTGTTCGTCGGCACCAAGCGCGCCGCTCAGAACGCGGTCCGTGAAGAAGCCAAGCGTTGCGGCATGCCGTACGTGGATCACCGTTGGCTGGGCGGCATGCTCACCAACTGGAAGACCATTCGTCAGTCCATCAAGCGTCTGCGCGACCTGGAAGCCCAGGAGCAGGACGGCACCCTCGGCAAGCTGACCAAGAAAGAGCACCTGATGCGTCAGCGCGAGATGGAGAAGCTGGAGCGCTCCATCGGCGGCATCAAGGACATGGGCGGTCTGCCGGACGCTCTGTTCGTGGTGGACGTGGATCACGAGGACATTGCCGTCCAGGAAGCCCGCAAGCTGGGTATTCCGGTGGTTGCCGTGGTCGACACCAACTCCAACCCGGACGAAGTGGACTACGTGATCCCGGGCAACGACGACGCCATCCGCGCCATCCAGCTGTACGTGAAAGCGGCCGCTGACGCGATCATGGAAGGCCGTGAGTACGCCCAGACCCAGTCCGGCGGCGACAGCGAGTTCGTTGAAGTCGAGGACGCCGAAGGCGAGAAAGCCGAGGGTTGATGACGCCGGGGCGGGCGTGGCCCGCCCCGACACCGGGGGTTGTTCCCCGATTCAAAGATTTAAAGAGGTAAGCATGGCTGCTGTAACTGCTTCAATGGTTAAAGAGCTCCGCGAGCGCACCGGTCTCGGCATGATGGAGTGCAAGAAGGCCCTGGTCGCCGCTGAGGGTGACATTGAGCGCGCGATCGACGATCTGCGCAAATCCGGCCAGGCGAAAGCCGCCAAGAAAGCCGGCCGCACCGCCGCCGAAGGCGTGGTGATGGTGGCTACCACCGAAGACCGCAAGCGCGCGGTGATGGTGGAGATCAACTCCGAAACCGACTTCGTGGCCCGTGATGACAACTTCCTGGGCTTCGCCAACAAGGTGGCCCAGGCCGCCCTGGACGCGGACGAAGTGGACGCCGCCAAGATCGTGGCGCTGAGCCTGGAAGACGGCTCCACCGTGGAACAGGCGCGCGAGTCACTGGTTCAGAAAATCGGTGAAAACATCCAGGTTCGCCGCGCGGTGCGCCTGAACGCCACCGACGGCGTGGTCGGTTCCTACGTGCACGGCGGCAAGATCGGCGTGCTGACCGCGCTGTCCGGCGGCGAGCCGGAGCTGGCCAAGGACGTGTGCATGCACGTGGCCGCCGTGGCGCCGATGGTGGTGAACTCCGAGAACGTGCCCGAGGACGTGCTGGAAAAAGAGCGTGAAATCATCCGCGCCCAGCCGGACATGGAAGGCAAGCCCGCCGAGATCGTCGAGAAGATGGTCGGTGGCCGGATCAACAAGTTCCTGAAGGAAGTCAGCCTCACCGATCAGCCGTTCGTGAAGGACCCCAACACCACCGTGGGTCAGCTGGTCAAGGACGCGGGCGCCGAAGTACTGGCGTTTGAGCGTCTGGTGGTCGGCGAAGGCATCGAGAAAGAAGAAGTCGACTTCGCGGCTGAAGTCATGGCGCAGGCTAAGGGCTGATCGCGACCGAAGCACCGCTTCGCAGCGCGATCAGCGACCGGCCAGGGATGGCCGGGCCGGGCTTTCCGAATGCGATGGCGTGGCGCCAGGGATGGCCGGCACGGCCTGGCCGGGTAAGCCGCTTCGCAGCACGACCAGCGCGACTGGTGGCGCCTGCTTCCGGCGCCGTTCCGGGAAAGCCGGTTGTGCGGAAGCCACAAAACGCCTTGCTGGCCTGACCAGCAAGGCGTTTTTTTCGACTTGCATCCTGCCTCCGGCGGGGTAGTGTGCTGAATGGATTGAGATGAACGGCGGGTATTCATGAGTGGCGGAGATCAAGAGATGGCCAAGAACAAGGAGCGCTCGCCGCGCTACAACCGTATTCTGCTGAAATTGAGCGGTGAAGCGCTGGCGGGCGAAGAGGGGTTTGGAATCGACCCGCGGGTGCTGGACACCCTGTCATTGGAAATCGGCCAGCTGGTGGGCATCGGCGTTCAGGTGGGCCTGGTGGTCGGCGGCGGCAACCTGTTCCGCGGCGCCGCGCTGCAGACCGCCGGCCTGGACCGGGTGGCGGGCGATCATATGGGCATGCTGGCCACGGTGATGAACGGCCTGGCGCTGCGTGACGCCCTGGAACGGTCCAATATCCGCACCCGGCTGATGTCGGCCATTCCCATGAGCGGCATCGTGGAGCATTATGACCACCGCAACGCCAACCGGCACCTGAAGAACGGCGAAGTGGTGATTTTCTGCGCCGGCACCGGCAATCCGTTTTTCACCACGGATTCCGCGGCCTGTCTGCGCGGTATCGAGATCAGCGCCGACGTGGTGCTCAAGGCCACCAAGGTGGACGGCGTCTACAACGACGACCCGGTGACGAACCCCCAGGCGGAGAAGTACGATCACCTCACCTACGACGAGGTGATTGACCGCAAGCTCGGGGTGATGGATCTGACCGCCATCTGCCTGTGCCGTGACCACGGCATGCCGTTGCGGGTATTTAACATGAACAAGCAGGGCGCGCTGCTCGGCCTGATGCTGGGCGGCAACGAAGGCACCCTGGTTGTGGCTGACAAAGAAGGCGAGGAATAAAGGTGATCGAGGATATCAAGAAGGACGCCCAGTCGCGCATGAAGAAGAGTCTGGAATCGCTCGACGTGGCACTCAAGCGGGTGCGCACCGGACGGGCGCATCCGAGCCTGCTGGACGGTGTGACCGTGGCCTACTACGGTTCGCCCACGCCGCTCAGCCAGTTGGCCAACATTTCCGTGGAAGAGGGCCGCACCCTGGTGGTGTCGCCGTTCGACCGCTCCCTGGTTCCGGAGGTTGAGAAAGCGATCATGACCTCCGATCTGGGCCTGAACCCCTCCACCGCCGGCACGGTGATCCGACTGCCGCTGCCGCCGCTCACCGAGGAAACCCGCAAGGACCTGGTGAAAGTGGTGCGCGCTGAAGTCGAGCACGCCCGGGTGGCGATCCGCAATATCCGCCGTGACGCCAACGGCGACCTGAAAGATCTGCTCAAGGAGAAGGAAATCTCCGAGGACGAAGCCCGCCACGGCGAAGAGCAGATTCAGCAGCTCACCGATAAAAGCGTGGCCGAAGCCGACGCCATGCTCAAAACCAAGGAAGAGGAGTTGATGACGGTATAAGTGGCGGGGCGCAAGGGCGCCCGCCGACCGTCGTCCAAACACACTGTACGGGTGAATTCGGGATGCGGACCCACCGCAGCCCGATGTTTTTTTATGGAAGACAGCAAAGCCGACTCCTCCGCTCCCGATATCGACTCCCATCAGGGCGCCGTTCCCCGCCATGTGGCCATCATTATGGATGGCAACAACCGCTGGGCGCGCCGCCGTGATCTGCCCGGCGTGGAAGGCCACCGGGCCGGTGAGAACGCGGTGCAGACGGTGATCCGCCGGGCCGGCCAACGCGGCGTGGAAGTGGTCACCCTGTTCGCCTTCAGTTCCGAGAACTGGCGCCGGCCCCCGGAGGAAGTGAATCATCTGATGGGGCTGTTCGTGCGCGCCCTGGGCGAACGGGTGAACGAACTGCAGGAAAACGGCGTGCGGCTGCGTTTCATCGGCGAGCGCGCCGCGTTCGGCGAGGATCTGCGCCGGGGCATGGCCGACGCCGAGCAGCGCACCGCCGGCAACCAGCGGATGACCGTGGTGGTGGCGGTGAATTACGGCGGCCAGTGGGATCTGGCCCAGGCCGCCGCCGAGCTGGCGCGCCGGGTGCGCGACGGCGAACTGGCCCTGGAGCGGGTCGACGCCGAGGCCCTCGGCGCTGAGGTCAGCATGGCGGACCTGCCGGCGCCGGATCTGCTGATCCGCACCGGCGGCGAACAGCGCCTCAGCAACTTCCTGCTGTGGCAAAGCGCGTACAGTGAATTCTATTTTACCCCGGTGCTGTGGCCGGATTTCGACGCCGACGCTTTTGATGCCGCCCTGGCGGATTACGCCGGCCGTCAGCGTCGTTTCGGTCGTTCCGGGGAAGAGGTGGAGCGCCTCAAGGGAGAACAATAATGCTTAAATTGCGGGTGATCACCGCCCTGGCGCTGCTGCCGGTCGTTCTTGGCGCGGTATTCGGCCTGGAGCGGGGCCCCTTCGCCCTGGTGGCGGGCGCGTTTTTCCTGATCGGCGGCTGGGAATGGTCGGCGATGATGGCCCGTTTCTCCTCGGCGGCGCGCCTGCTCTGGTGCCTGTCCCTGGCGCTGTTGATGCTGGGCGCCGAAGTGTTCCGCCCGGCCTGGGTGCTGAACACGCTGCCGCTGTGGTGGCTGCTGGCGCTGGTGGCGGTGCTCGGCTACCCGCGTACCGCCAGTCACTGGTTCCGCCCGGCGGTGCTGGTGCCGGTGGGCTGGCTGTTGCTGGTGCCCGCCTGGATGGCGGTGGTGGAACTGCAGGATAACGGCGCGCTCGGCCTGGCCGGGCCCTGGGCGCTGCTGTTCGTGCTGGTCTGGGTATGGGCGGCGGACACCGGTGCCTATTTCGCCGGCCGTGCCTTCGGCCGCCGCAAGCTGGCGCCGGCGGTGAGCCCCGGCAAGACCGTGGAAGGCCTGCTGGGCGGCGTGGCGCTGGCGCTGGTGGTGGTGGCCGCGGTGTTCTACACCGGCTGGCTGGACGCGTCGCTGCCGGCGCTGATGATGGTGGCGCTGCTCACCGTGCTGGCGTCGGTGCTCGGCGACCTGTTCGAGAGCATGGCCAAGCGCCAGCGCGGCATCAAGGACAGCGGCACCGTGCTGCCGGGCCACGGCGGCATGCTCGACCGCATCGACAGCGTCACGGCGGCCCTGCCGGTGGCCCTGGCGGGGCTCAACTGGTTCGCTCTCCCTGGAGGCACGTTTTGATGACCGACCGGAGTCTGGAAACGGTCACTATTCTCGGCGCCACCGGCAGCATCGGCCGGCAGACGCTGGATGTGCTGGCAAGAAACCCAGAGCGTTACCGGGTGCTGGGCCTGACCGCCGGACACCGCTGGCGGGAACTGGCCGAGCACTGCCTGACCTGGCGGCCCCGCTTCGCCGCCCTGGCCGACGAGCAGGCCGCCGAGGCGCTTCGGAACCATCTCCGTGAGGCCGGGTCTCACACCCAGGTCCTGGCCGGCCATGCCGGCGTGGCCGAGGTGGCCGCCCTGCAGGAGGCGGACACCGTGGTCGCCGCCATTGTCGGCGCCGCCGGTGTGCGGCCGACCCTGGCGGCGGTGGAAGCGGGCAAGAAGATACTGCTCGCCAATAAAGAGACCCTGGTGGTCACCGGCGCCCTGTTCATGGAGGCGGTCAAGCGCCATGGCGCCACGCTGCTGCCGGTGGATTCGGAGCACAACGCCATTTTCCAGTGCCTGCCGGCGGACGGCGTCGGCCCGGGCGTGCGGCGCCTGCTGTTGACCGCCTCCGGCGGCCCGTTCCGGGGCTGGACCCGGGAGCAGCTCACCGCGGTGACGCCGGAGCAGGCGGTGTGCCACCCCAACTGGGACATGGGGCCGAAGATCTCCGTCGATTCCGCCACCCTGATGAACAAGGGGCTGGAGTATATTGAAGCCTGCTGGCTGTTCGATGTGGCGCCGGAACGCATTGACGTGGTGATTCACCCGCAGAGCGTGGTGCACTCCATGGTCGAGTATCTGGACGGTTCGGTGCTGGCGCAGATGGGCACGCCGGATATGCGCACCCCGATCGCCTGCGCGCTGTCCTGGCCGGAGCGCATCGAGTCCGGGGCGTCGCGTCTTGATTTCGCGACCCTTTCGAGCCTGGATTTCCAGGCCCCGGACAACGACGCCTTCCCCTGTCTGGGCCTGGCCCGGCAGGCGATGGAGGAGGGCGGCGCCGCCACCGCGGTGCTCAACGCCGCCAATGAGGAGGCGGTGGCCGCGTTTCTGGATCGCCGGCTGGGCTTTAACGCCATCGGCGCCGTGGTGGAGGAAACCCTGCAACGTACGCCGTCCTCGCGGTGCGCCGACGTGGACGCGGTGATGGACGTGGATGCCCGTGCCAGAGACCTGGCGCGGTCGCTGATTAGGGAGTGGGCATGCTGACGGTGCTGGCCTTTATAGTCACCATTGTGGTCATAGTGGCCTTCCACGAGTGGGGGCACTTCCTGGCCATGCGGGCGTTCGGCATCCGCGTGCTTACTTTCTCCGTGGGCTTCGGCCCGCGCATCGCCCGCTTCACCGACAAAAAAGGCACCGACTGGGTGATCAGCGCGATCCCCCTGGGCGGCTTCGTCAAACCGCTGGACCGCCGCGATTCGGAAATGCCGCCGGACGCCAACATGGACGAGGAATTTTCCGGCAAACCGGCCTGGCAGCGGGTGATTACCTACGCCGCCGGTCCGGTGTTCAACTTTATTCTCGCCTTTATTATTTACTGGCTGCTGATGATGAGCGTCGGCCAGCGCGACGCCCTGGCGGTGGTCGGGGTGCCCGCGCCGGACTCACCGGCCGCCGAAGCCGGCTTCCAGCCCGGCGATCAGTGGCTGGCGGTCAACGGCGAACCGGTGGAGGGCTGGCAGGACGCGGTCAGTGAGCTGGTGCTTTACCTGGGCGAGGACGAGCCGGTCAGCGTGCGCGTGCGCCAGTCCGGCGGCGACACCGCCGAACGCCGCCTGCCGCTGGCCGCCTGGTCCGAAGATCCCGAGCAATCACCGCTCACCGTGCTGGGGCTGCGTCCGGCGGTGCTGATCGGCCAGGTGGCCGAGAACAGCGGCGCGGTGCGTTCCGGCATTCGCCCCGGCGATCTGGTACTGTCCACCGCCGGCGAGCCGGTCACCGGCTGGGGCGGCTGGAGCGAGCAGCTGCGCGCCAGCCCCGGCGAGGAGTTGCCGGCGCGGGTGTTGCGCGACGGCCGCGTCGTCGATCTCACCCTTTACCCGCAACCGGTGGAACAGGACGGCGTCACCGTGGGTCAATTGGGGGTGGGCTCCGGCGGCCTGGTGGAGCACACCTATAACCCGCTGGCCGCGGTGGGCGCCGCCGGCGACCGTTTCGGCCAGCAGGTCAACGTGATTATTACCAGCGTAGCGAAGCTGGCCACCGGGCATCTGCCGCTGGACAGTCTCGGCGGACCGGTGACCATCGCCCAGGTGGCGGGCGACAGCGCCGCCCTGGGCGTCGCCAGTTTTCTTATGCTGTTGGCTTACCTGAGCATTACTCTGGGGGTCATCAACCTGCTGCCGATACCGATGCTGGACGGCGGCTGGATTCTCTTCGGCATCATTGAAATGATTCGCGGGCGCAGCCTGCCCGAGCGGTTTATCGTCGCCGCTCAGGGTGTGGGTCTGACGCTGGTGGTCAGTTTCATGTTGTTGGCCATCTATAACGACCTGGTGCGACAGTTTTCATGAATTTCGGAAACACCACTAAAACCCTGCTCAGCGGGGCCCTGGCCCTGGTTCTTATCTTCTCGCCGGTGACCGTCGGCGCGCAAAGCGGCGGTGGCGCCTTGCCCTTCCAGGTGCGCGATATCCGCGTCGAGGGGCTGCAGCGCATCCCGGTGGAGCGCGTGTACGCGGAGCTGCCGATCCAGCCCGGTGACACCGTCAACCGGAACGACGTGGTGCAGGCGGTCAAGCGGCTGTTCGCCACCGGCGACTACGAAGACGTGCAGCTCGGCCGCGACGGCGACGAGCTGGTGGTGGTGGTGGCCGAGCGCCCCAGCATCGCGCGCATCGATCTGGACGGTAACAAGCAGATCGAGGAGGAGGACCTGCGCCAAGGCCTCACCCAGGCGGGCCTGGCGGAGGGCGAGGTGTTCCAGCGCTCCACGTTGGAGGCGATCTCCGGGGAGCTGGAGCGCCAGTACATAGCCCAGGGCCGCTACGGCGCCGACATCAGCACCGAGGTGGTGCCGCTGCCGCGTAACCGGGTGGCGCTGGACATCCAGATTTACGAAGGCAAGGCCGCGCGCATCAGCGACATCAACGTGGTCGGCAACACCGTGTTCAGTGACGAAGAGTTGCTGGAGGACTTCGAGCTCAGTTCCTCGCACTTCTGGTCGTTCATCAAGGGCGACGACAAGTATTCCCGCCAGCGTCTGGCCGGTGATCTGGAACGTCTGCGTTCCTATTACCTGGATCGCGGCTATATCAACTTCTCGATCGAATCCACCCAGGTGTCGGTGACCCCGGACCGGGAGCGGGTGCTGATCACCGTCAACGTGGCCGAGGGCGACCAGTTCCGCGTCAACGACGTCAAGCTGTCCGGCGACCTGGTGGTGGATGAAAGCGAGCTGACCCCCCTGCTGGTGCTGCAGGAAGGCCAGGTGTTCAGCCAGCAACTGGTGACCTACACCAGTGACCTGATCAAGCGCCGCCTCGGCAATGAGGGCTACACCTTCGCCGAGGTGCGCGGCGTGGAGCAGGAAACCGGCGACGGCAACACCGTGGACGTGACGTTCTTCGTCGACCCGGGCCGCCGCGTTTACGTGCGCCGCCTGAGCTTCGTCGGCAACGCCAAGACCGAAGACGAAGTGCTGCGCCGGGAGATGCGTCAGTTCGAGGACGCGCCGGCCAACACCTCGCTGATCGATCTGTCCCGCGAGCGCCTGCAGCGTCTCGGCTACTTCAGCTCCGTGCAGGCGGACACCGAGCGGGTTCCCGACTCCGAGGACCTGGTCGACGTGGAGTACGAAGTGGAAGAGCAGCCCTCCGGCTCCATCGGCGCCAACGTGGGTTACTCGGACGCCTCCGGTGCGATCTTCGGCGCCAACGTCAGCCAGAATAATTTCCGGGGCACCGGTAACCGGGTGTCGTTCTCCCTGAGCCGCAGTGCGATCCGCGACTCCTACAGTTTCTCGCACTACAACCCGTACTACACGCTGGACGGCGTAAGCCGCGGCTTCAGCCTGTTCCATTCGGAAATCGATTTCGATGAAACACGGATTTCATCCTACGCCGCCGACCGCTCCGGCGGCTCGGTGACCTTCGGTTATCCGATTTCCGAATACTCCCGTCTCAGCTTCGGCGGCACCTTCGAGCGCACCGACGTGCAGAGCGGTGACTACATCGCCGTCGCCATCGACGACTTCCTGCAGCGCGAAGGGGAAGAGTTCGACGAGTTCAAGTTCAACGCGTCATTGCGCACCAGCACCCTGAACCGGGGCATCCTGCCGGACCGGGGTTGGGCCAGCACCTTCAATCTGGAAGCGGCGGTGCCGGGTTCCGATTACCTGTTCTACAAAGCCAGCTGGGACGGTGAAAAATACTTCCCGATCACCCGTAACTGGACACTGCGGGCGCGCGGTGAAGTGGGCTACGGCGACGGTTACGGTGACGACAACGGCCTGCCGTTCTTCGAGAACTACTATTCCGGCGGTATCGGTTCGGTGCGCGGCTTTGAATCCCGCTCGCTGGGCCCGCGCTCGCCGGCGCTGTTCTACGCCGATTCGTCGGTGGCCGACCCCGATCCCGATCCGATCGGTGGTAACCTGCTCACCGAGGCCAGCATCGAGCTGATTTTCCCGACGCCGTTCGCGCCGGAATCGCGCAGCATCCGAACCTTCCTGTTCGTGGACGCCGGTAACGTGTTCGAAACCCGGCAACAGGATATCATGCAGGACTTCGACGCCACCGAACTGCGTTCCTCGGTGGGCATTGGTTTGAGCTGGCTGACCGCCATCGGTCCGCTCAGCTTCAACCTGGCCACACCGATCAACGATGAATCCGGTGATGACACGGAAGTATTCCAGTTCTCCCTGGGGCAAACTTTCTAGGAGTTAATTATGAAAAAATATTTGCTTGCCGTTGCACTGATGTTGCCGCTTTTCGCCCAGGCCGAAGGCCGTACCGGGGTGGTTGACCCGATCGGCGCTTTGCAGGAAGCCAAGGAATTCCAGGACCGTTTCGGCAAACTGGAATCCTCGCTGAAAGACGAACAGAACCGTCTCGACCGTCTCGGCGGTGAGGTGGAGAACCTGCGCGGTCGCCTCGAAAAAGAGGGCATGACCATGAGCGAGGACGAGCGCGAGCAGCTGCAGACCCAGGGTCAGCAGAAGATGATCGAGTTGCAGAACCTGCGTCAGTCCGCACAGCGCAAGCTGAATAAGGGCCAGCAGGAGATCCTTCAGGTGATGGAGCCCAAGCTCAAGCAGGCGGTGGAAACCGTGGCCGAGCGGGAAAACCTGGATATGGTGCTGAACGCCCAGGCGGTGGTCTACGTGAAGTCCGACATGGACATCACCGAGGCCGTCACCAAACAACTCAATTCGATGAAGTAATCGGATGCCTGTGACAGCACCGAAGACGGTCCGCCTCGACGTTCTTGCCCGGGAACTGGGCGCCGAGCTGCACGGACCCGGCGACCTGGAGGTCACCGGGCTGGGTACGCTGGGCGCCGCCGGCCCGGGCCAACTCACGTTTCTCGCCAACCCCCGCTACCGCGCGCACCTGGAGAACAGCCGGGCCGGCGCCGTGTTGCTGCGCGCCGACCAGCTGGACGTCTGTCCGGTGGCGGCGCTGGTGGTGAAGGATCCCTATCTGGCGTACGCCAAGGCCAGCCACTTCTTCGACACCGCTTCGGTGCCGGCGGCCGGTGTTCACGCGGCGGCCTGCGTGGCCGAGGACGCGGTGGTGCCGACCTCGGCCTCGGTGGGTCCCAACGCGGTGATCGAAGCCGGCGTGGTGCTGGGCGAGGGCGTGGTGATCGGCGCCAACAGCGTGGTGGGCGCCGGCAGCAGCCTGGGCGACGGCTGTCGGATCTGGCCAAATGTTACAATTTACCATGGTGTCCACATCGGGCCGCGCTCTATCATACACGCCAATTGCGTCCTGGGTGCCGACGGCTTCGGCTTTGCGCCCACCGCGTCCGGCTGGAGCAAAATCGCCCAGGTGGGTGGGGTGCGCATCGGCGCCGACGTTGAAATCGGCGCCGGCACCACCGTTGACCGGGGTGCGATCGACGACACGGTGATTGGCGACGGCGTGATTCTGGACAACCAGATTCAGGTGGCGCACAACGTGGTGATCGGTGATCACACCGCGGTGGCGGGCAAGGTCGGCATCGCCGGCAGCAGCCGGATCGGCGCCTATTGCATGATCGGCGGCGCCGCCGGGATCTCCGGGCATCTGGAGATCTGCGACAAAGTGCAGATTCTCGGCATGTCGCTGGTGTCGCGCTCGATCACCGAACCGGGCACCTACGGGTCGGCCCTGCCGGTGGACAAACAGGACCGTTATCGCCGGAACGTGGCCCGTTTCCGGCATCTGGATGAACTCTACCGCCGGGTCCTCAAGCTGGAACGCGACGCCGAGTAGCTCGGCCGCGGGCGGCGGCCAGCGTCACTTTTGGAAAACACAATCATGATGGATATCCATGAGGTGAGGGAGTATCTGCCTCACCGCTACCCTTTTTTGCTGGTCGACCGCGTGGTTTCGGTCGAGCCGGGCAAACGTATCGAAGCCTATAAGAACGTTTCCATCAACGAGCCGTTCTTCAACGGTCATTTCCCCGACGAGCCGATCATGCCCGGCGTACTGATCGTCGAGGCGCTGGCCCAGGCGGCCGGCATTCTCGGTTTCGTGACCGCCAACAAAAAGCCCGCCGACGGCTTTATCTACCTTCTGGTGGGCACCGACAAGGCGCGCTTTAAACGGCCGGTGGTGCCCGGTGACCGGCTCACGCTGCACGCGGAGTGGCTCACCCTGCGTCGTAACATCGCCAAATTCTCGTGCCGCGCGGAAGTGGACGGTAAGGTGGTCGCGGTTTCCGACCTGCTGGTGGCCGAGCAGCGTAGCTGATCCGTTGATGGGGCCGTCGCCGTCGGCGGCGGCCTCGCGTATACTCCAGCACACCAAAACGCCAGGGCAAAAGCGCATAACAATGACTCACCCCGCAGCGATTCATCCCACAGCCATTATCGATCCGACGGCGGAGCTGGACCACGACGTTCAGGTCGGTCCTTACTCCATCATCGGGCCCCGGGTGCGCATCGGCGCGGGCACCGTGGTCGGACCGCATGTGGTGATCAACGGCCCCACCGTGATCGGCAAGAACAACCGCATTTTCCAGTTCGCGTCCGTGGGCGAGGACTGCCAGGACAAGAAGTACAAGGGTGAACCGACCCGCCTGGAGATCGGCGACAACAACGTTATCCGCGAGCATTGCAGCATTCATCGGGGCACCGTTCAGGACCAGAGCCTGACCCGCATCGGTGATAACAACCTGCTGATGGCCACCGTCCACGTGGCGCACGACTGCATGATCGGCAACGACAATATTTTCGCCAACACCACCGGCATCGCCGGCCATGTGCACATCGGCGACGGTGTGATCCTGGGTGGCATGACCGGCGTGCATCAGTTCTGCCGCATCGGCTCCTACGCCATGACCGCCGGCTGCAGCCTGGTGCTCAAGGATATCCCCGCCTTCGTAATGGTCAGCGGCAACCCGGCCGGCGCGCGCAGCATGAACTTCGAGGGCATGCGGCGGCGCGGCTGGGATGCGGATGTGGTGGCCACCCTGCGGCGCGCCTACAAGACCGTCTACCGCCAGGGTCTGACCCTGGAGCAGGCGCTCGCCGAGCTTGAGCCGCAGGTGGCGACCTGCCCGCAGCTGGCCATGTTCGTGGACTCCCTGCGCGCTTCGGAGCGCGGCATTACCCGCTGATAGGGCGCTGTTATGAACTCCTCTCCGGCGCCTCTCATTGCTGTGATCGCCGGCGAGGCGTCCGGGGATCTGCTCGGCGCCGGCCTGATCGGCGCCCTGCGCGAGCGTTTCCCCGACGCCCGCTTTATCGGCGTGGGCGGCGAGAACATGGCCGCCGCCGGCCAGCATTCCCTGTTCCCTATGGAAAAACTGTCCGTCATGGGCATCACCGAGGTGATCGCCCATCTGCCGGAACTGTTCCGCCTGCGCCGCCGACTGGTGGACGACCTGCTGGCGCGGCGCCCGGACGTGGTGATCACCATTGATTCCCCGGATTTCACCCTGGGCGTGGCCAAACGGGTCCATGCCGCCGGCTTGAAGACCGTGCACTATGTCAGCCCCTCGGTGTGGGCCTGGCGCCAGGGCCGGATCAAAGGCATCCGCCGGGACATCGACCTGATGCTCACCCTGTTCCCGTTCGAGGCCCGTTTCTACCAGGAACACGGGGTGCCGGTGGCGTTCGTCGGCCACCCCCTCGCGGACATGATCGAGCTGACCGTGGACGCCGCCGCCGCCCGGGCGGAACTGGGGCTGGCTCCCGAGGGCCCCTTACTGGCGGTGCTGCCGGGCAGCCGGGGTGGGGAAGTGGCGCAACTGATGCCGGAATTCCTGGACGCCATGCAGCGGCTGCACCGGCACCGGCCGGCGCTACGCTTCGTGATTCCCGCCGCCAACGCCGCCCGGGGCGAACAGATCCGGGCGGCGCTGGCCGCCGCGCCGGCGCTGCCGGTGACCGTCACGGACGGCCGCAGCCGCACCGTGATGGCCGCCGCCGACGTGGTGCTGATGGCGTCCGGCACCGCCACCCTGGAAGGCCTGTTGCTGAAGAAGCCCATGGTGGTGGGCTACCGGCTGGGCGCGGTCACCTTTGCGATCGTCTCACGGCTGGTGAAAAGCGAGCATGTGGCACTGCCCAACCTGCTGTGCCGCAAACGGTTGGTGCCGGAGCTGGTGCAGGACGCCTTCACCGGCGCGGCCCTGGCAGAGGCGGTTCAGGTCTGGTTTGATAGTCCCGAGCGGGTGGCCGCCCTGGAGGCGAATTTCACCCGGGTCCACGAGCAGTTGCGGGGCGGTGCCAACGACAAGGCCGCCGACGCCATCGCGGCGTTGCTGGCCCCGGGTACGGGAACCCAAGACCATGCATGATCCGTTCGCCGAATACGGCCTGGCGGAGCCGTTCATCCCGTCCAGCTTCGACTGTTTTCCGGGCATGCATCTGGCCGGGGTCGACGAAGTAGGGCGCGGCCCCCTGGTGGGGGCGGTGGTCACCGCCGCGGTGGTGCTGGACCCGGCCCGGCCGGTGCCCGGCCTGGCGGATTCCAAGACCCTCAGCGCGCCACGCCGCGAGGCCCTGGCCGAGGCGATCCGCGAGCAGGCGCTGGGCTGGGCCCTGGGCCGCGCCGAGCCCGAGGAAATCGACCGGCTGAATATTTATCATGCCACCCACCTGGCCATGGTGCGCGCCGTGGAGGCGCTCGCCCTGCGCGTCGACGCGGTGCTGGTGGACGGCAACCGGGGGCCGCGCTTCGCCTGCCCGTCGCAGCCCGTGGTAAAGGGGGACGGGCGGGTGCCGGCCATCGGCGCCGCCTCGATCCTCGCCAAGGTGGCCCGCGACCGGGAAATGGTGGCGCTGCACGAGCGTCACCCCGAATATGGCTTCGACCGCCACAAGGGGTACCCCACCAAGGTGCACCTGGCGGCCCTGAAAACCCATGGTCCGCTGCCGTACCACCGCCGCTCCTTCGCGCCGGTGGCGGCATTGCTGACAGGAGCTGGAAGTGACTGATCCCCGCTTTGTACACCTGCGCGTGCACACCGACTACTCCCTGGCCGACGGGGTGGTGCGCGTCAAGGAACTGGTCAAGGCCTGCGTCGAGCAGCGTATGCCGGCGGTGGCGGTGACCGACGAAAACAACCTGTTCGCCCTGATCAAGTTCTACTCCGGCGCCATGGGCGCCGGCGTCAAGCCGCTGATGGGCGCCGATCTCTGGGTGCAGGCGGACGACCCGGAAGACGCCCCTTACTACCTGTGCTGCCTGGTGCAGAACGAAACCGGTTACCGCAACCTGACCCTGCTGATCAGCCGCGCCTGGCAGAGCAACCAGCACCGTGGCCGGGCGATGATCCGCCGCGAGTGGCTGCTGGAGCTCAACGAAGGGCTGATTCTGCTGTCCGCCGCCCGCGCCGGCGACGTGGGGCGGCTGCTGGTGTCGGAGAAGACCGCCGAGGCCACCGAGCGGGCCCGCGAGTACCAGCAGGTGTTCGGCGACCGCTTCTATCTGGAAGTGCAACGCACCGAGCGGCCCGGCGATGAGCAGTGCCTGCACGCCACCGTGGCCCTGGCGGCGGAGCTGGGCATCCCGGTGGTGGCCACCAACGATGTGCGCTTTATCGACCGCGACGATTTCGAGGCCCACGAAGCGCGGGTGTGCATCCACGACGGCAACACCCTGGATGACCCGCGCCGCACCAGGAAGTACTCCGAACAGCAGTATCTGAAAACCGCCGATGAAATGGCGGAGCTGTTTTCGGATCTGCCGGAAGCCCTGGAAAACACCGTCGAGATCGCCCGGCGCTGCACGCTGGACATCCGCCTGGGCGAGAACTTCCTGCCGGAGTTCCCGATTCCCGAAGGGCTGACCCTGGAGGAGTACTTCGAAAAGGTGGCCCAGGAAGGGCTGGAAAAGCGGCTCGCCGGCATTCTCGACCCGGACGCGCCGGATTACGCGGAACGGCGCGCCGAATACGATCAGCGTTTGCAGTTCGAGCTGGGCATCATCAACCAGATGGGGTTCCCCGGCTACTTCCTGATCGTTGCCGACTTCATTCAGTGGGGCAAACAGCACCAGGTGCCGGTGGGGCCGGGCCGGGGTTCCGGCGCCGGCTCGCTGGTGGCCTACGCCATGGACATCACCGACCTGGACCCGATCCAGTACGACCTGCTGTTCGAGCGCTTCCTCAACCCGGAACGGGTCTCCATGCCCGACTTCGACGTCGACTTCTGCATGGAGAAGCGCGACCGGGTGATCAACTACGTGGCCGACAAATACGGCCGCGACGCGGTGAGCCAGATCATCACCTTCGGCACCATGGCCGCCAAGGCGGTGGTGCGCGACGTGGCGCGGGTGCAGGGCAAGCCCTACGGCCTGGCGGACCGCCTCTCCAAGATGATTCCGGGCACTCCGGGCATGACCCTGAAAGCGGCGCTGGAGCAGGAAGAGCCGCTGCGCGAATTCCTCGAGGACGACGGCAATTCCGACAAGGAATCCGCCAACGAAATCATGGAGATGGCGTTCAAGCTCGAGGGCCTGACCCGTAACGTGGGCAAGCACGCCGGCGGCGTGGTGATCGCCCCCGGCAAGCTCACCGACTTCGCGCCGCTGCACTGCGACGAAAACGGCGACAACCTGGTCACCCAGTACGACAAGGACGACGTGGAAGCCGCCGGGCTGGTGAAGTTCGACTTTCTCGGCCTGAAGACGCTGACCATCATCGACTGGGCGGTGAAGGCCGCCAACGTGCGCCGCGAACGGGAAGGCGAGGGCCCGCTGAGCATCGAGCGCATCCCGCTGGACGACAAGCCCAGCTTCGACCTGCTCAAGAAGGGCGACACCACCGCCGTGTTCCAGCTGGAAAGCCAGGGCATGAAAGAGCTGATCAAAAAGCTCAAGCCCGACCAGTTCGAGGACATCATCGCACTGGTGGCGCTGTACCGGCCGGGCCCGCTCGAGTCCGGCATGGTGGACAACTTCATCAACCGTAAGCACGGCCGCGAGCCGGTGTCCTACCCGGATGTGAAGTACCAGCACGAATGGCTCAAGCCGATTCTGGCGCCCACCTACGGCGTGATTCTGTACCAGGAACAGGTAATGCAGATCGCCCAGGTGCTGGCCGGCTACACGCTCGGCGGCGCGGACCTGCTGCGCCGGGCCATGGGTAAGAAAAAACCCGAGGAGATGGCCAAACAGCGTGAGATCTTCGAGTCCGGCGCCAAGGAAAAAGGCATCGAGCCGGACCTGGCGATGAAGATCTTCGACCTGGTGGAGAAGTTCGCCGGCTACGGCTTCAACAAATCCCACTCCGCCGCCTACGCGCTGGTCGCCTACCAGACCGCCTGGCTGAAAGCCCATTACCCGGCCGAGTTCATGGCGGCGGTGATCTCCGCCGATATGCAGAACACCGATAAAGTCGTGACCTTTATCGATGAAAGCAAAAACATGGGCCTCAGGGTGCTGCCGCCGGACGTGAACTCCTGTGGCTACCGCTTCACCGTCAACGCGGAAGGCGACATCATCTATGGCCTGGGCGCCATCAAGGGCCTCGGCGAAGGCCCGATCGAGGCGATCGTCAGCGCCCGCGGCGACAACGGCGAGGAGCGGGCCTTCGAGGACCTGTTCGATTTCTGCCGGCGCATTGATCTGAAGAAGATCAACAAGCGCTCCCTGGAAGCGCTGGTGCGCGCCGGCGCCCTGGACAAGCTGGGGCCCAACCGGCATTTCCGCGACCGCGCCGTGCTGATGGCCACGCTGCCGGACGCCATCGCCGCCGCCGAGCAGGACGCCCGCAACCAGGAAGCGGGCATGATGGACCTGTTCGGCGGTGGCGAGGACGAGCACGCCCCCGCCACGGCGGTGGCCTGGAAGCCCGGCCGCGACTGGAACGACGACATCCGCCTCAACGGCGAGAAAGACACCCTGGGCCTGTTCCTCACCGGCCACCCCATCGACCAGTTCGAAGGGGAGGTGCGCCAGTTCGTCAGCAGCCGCCTGAACAGCCTGCAGCCCACCGCCAAGGGCGAAGCCGCCACCGTCGCCGGCCTGGTGGTGGCGTTGCGCATCACCCGCAGCAAACGCAGCGGCGAGCGCATGGGCTTTATCACCCTGGACGACAAAACCGGCCGGGTGGAGGTGTCGGTGTTCGGCCGCACCTTCGCCCAGTACGGCGAGCGCATCCAGAAGGACGCCTTGCTGGTGGTGCGCGGCGGCGTGCGCATGGACGACTACACCGGCGGCTTCAACCTGGTCGCCGATGAGGTGATGGACATCTGCCAGGCGCGGGAAATGTTCGCCCGCCGCCTGCGGGTCAGGGTGCCGGTGGACGACGCCTTGCCCGACACCCTCGGTCGCACCCTGTCGCCGTACCGCGCCAACGGCAACGGCGGCGGCACCCCGGTGACGCTGCAACTGGCCCACCGGGAGGCGGACGCGGCCATGGCCCTGGGCGACGACTGGAAGGTGATTCCCCACCAATCGCTGATGGACGACCTGCGGGGGCGTTATGGGGACAGCTCGGTGACGCTGGAATATTGAGCCCGGTAACAACTTGCAACCATAGCGCGGGGCGGGCCGCTCGACGCTGTCCCGGCCTTGGCGCTACACTTACCCCACCAAAGAAAGGGGTGCCCTATGAATCCGAATTTCCTCGAATTTGAACAACCCATCGCGGAATTGGAAGCGAAAATCGAGGAACTGCGTCTCGTCGGCAGCGGCAGCGACGTCAATATCTCGGAAGAAATCGGTAAGCTGCAGGAAAAGAGCATCACGCTCACCGAAAACATTTTCGGTAACCTCAGCCCCTGGCAGATTTCCCAACTGGCGCGCCACCCCAAGCGTCCCTACACCCTGGATTACATCCAGCGCCTGTTCGGCGGCTTCGACGAGCTGCACGGCGACCGGTCGTTTTCCGACGATCCGGCGATCGTCGGCGGCGTCACCCGCCTGGACGACCAGCCGGTGATGGTGATCGGCCACCAGAAGGGCCGCGAGGTGAAGGAAAAGGTGCGCCGCAATTTCGGCATGCCCAAGCCCGAGGGCTATCGCAAGGCGCTGCGTCTCATGGAGATGGCGGAACGCTTCAAGATGCCGGTGCTCACCTTTATCGATACCCCGGGCGCGTTCCCGGGCATCGACGCGGAAGAGCGCGGCCAGTCCGAGGCCATCGCTCGCAACCTGCGGGTGATGTCGCAATTGAAAGTGCCGATCATCGCCACGGTGATCGGCGAGGGCGGCTCCGGCGGCGCGCTCGCCATCGGCGTTTGCGATCACCTGCAAATGCTGGAGTTCTCCACCTACTCGGTGATTTCCCCGGAAGGCTGCGCGTCGATTCTGTGGCGCAGCGCCGACAAAGCGCCGGAGGCCGCCGCCGCCATGGGCCTCACCGCCGGCCGCCTGCACGAGCTGGGTATCGTCGATCAGGTGGTCAAGGAACCGCTGGGCGGCGCCCACCGTGACTACGATCAGGCCGCCGATGCGGTGCGCCGTAATATCAGTGAGCAACTCGACGAGCTGCGCGGCCTGGCCGTGCCGGACCTGGTGGAGCGCCGCTACCAGCGTCTGATGAGCTACGGCAACGTGCTCACCGACCCCGCCGACGAATAAACCGCCGGCCCCGTGCCGGCGGCCCGCGCCATGCCACCCGTTGATCCCGATGTCTCCGCCGATCTCGCCACCACCGTGCGGAGCCTCGCCCGCCGGGCGCCCGCCGGCCCCCTGTGGCTGGCGTTCAGCGGCGGCCTGGATTCCACCGTGTTGCTGCATCTGCTGGTCCAGGCCGGGCTCGGCCCGCGGCTGTCGGTGGTGCATGTCGATCACGGTCTGCACCCGGACAGCGAGCGCTGGGCGGCGCACTGCGAAGCGGTGGTCAGCGCGCTGGCGCTGCCGTTCTTCCGTGAGAGCGTCAACGTGGCCGGCCGCGCGGGCCTGGAAGCCAACGCCCGCGCGGCCCGTTACCAGGCGCTCTGCCGGCTGGCCGGCGACGCCACCCTGATCACCGCCCACCACCGTGACGACCAGGCGGAGACCCTGCTGCTGCGCCTGCTGCGCGGCGCCGGCGCCACCGGCCTGGCGGCGATCAGCGAGCACAGCCGGCGCGGCAGCACCCGCCTGTCCCCCGCCTGTGGCGGCCGCTGCTCGGCGTCTCCCGCGAGACGTTGCGCGGGCTGGCGGAGCAGGGCGGCTGGTCGTGGGTCGAGGACCCCAGCAACCGGGCGCTGCACCTCGACCGCAATTACCTGCGCGCCGAGATTCTGCCGCGCCTGCGCCTGCGCTGGC
>NZ_ARXR01000023.1 GCF_015356855.1 Alloalcanivorax venustensis ISO4 | reverse complement strand
CGGAGCACGGCCCGCGCCCGGAGCCGCGCGTGCTGGTGCGCGCCAACCGGGTGCTGCTGGCCAACCCGGCGGCCCGCGCCGCCGGCGTGGAAGCGGGCCTGCGCCTGGGCACCGCCCGTGCCCTGTGCGAGACACTGGAAGTGCACGAAGCGCGGGCCGACCAGCAGCACCAGGCGTTGCTGCGCGAAGCCCGCCAACTGCTGGCGCTCACGCCCCAGGTGTGCCCGGCGCCGCCGGCCACCGTGCTGCTGGAAGTGGGCGGCTGCCTGAAGCTGTTCGGTGGTTTTAAACCGCTGCTCGCCCGCGTCGACCGCTACCGGCTGCACTGCCCGCTGACCAGCCGCCTGGGCATCGGCCCCACGCCGCTGGCCGCCTGGCACCTCACCGACCCGCCGCCCCTCGACGCGCCCCCGGAAGCGGCGCGTTTCCAGGCCTGGCTGGCGGATCTGCCGCTCGCCGAGCTGGACCTGGACGAGCGCCTGCGCCGGCGCCTGCAGGCCCCCGGTTTCCGCACCCTGGGCGAGCTGTTCCCGCTGCCCCGGGCGGCGCTGGGCAAGCGCTTTGGGGTGGACTTCCTGGACTGGCTGCAGCGTCTGCTCGGCGAGCAGGCGGACCCGCGCAAACCGATTTCCCCGCCGCGCCCGTTCCGCGAACGGCTCGACTTCGACGACCCGCTGGACGATCTGGACCGGCTCAGCGGCCCGATGGGCACCCTGCTGGCCAAGCTGGAAGACACCCTGAACCGCCACCAGGAAAGCCTGGTGACCCTGCGCTGGCATCTGTACCTGAACAACGGCCACCGGGACACACTGATCGTACGGCGCGCCCGGCAGGGCCACGACGCCGCCACCTGGCTGGACCTCAGCCAGCGGCGTCTGAGCCACCATGAATTGAGCGCCCCGCTGCTGGGACTGGGCCTGGACGGCGGCCGCCCCCGGCCGCGCAACCCCGGCCTCGCCGAGCTGTTCCCGGACCCCGGCGCCCGCCCGCCGCTGGCCGGCCTGCTGGAAAAGCTCGCCGGCGAACCGGCGCTGGGCGTGTACCGCCCGGACCGGGGCGACGGCCATCTGCCGGAGGAAACCGAACGGGGCCGCGCGCCGCTGGCGTCGGCGCCCAAGCCGACCGCCGACGACGGCCGCGATCAGGACCGCCCCCTGTGGCTGCTCGACCCGCCCCGGCCGCTGACCCTGCGCGACCGGGTGCCCCACTGGCGCGGCCGGCCGCTGACCCTGTTCCCCCAGGAGGAACGCTTCAGCCAGCCCTGGCACGACCTGGCCGCGCGCCGCTACCGCGTCGCCCACCACCCGGACGGGCTTTGCTGCTGGGTGTTCGAGGACGACCAGGCGCGCTGGTGGCTGCAGGGCTTTTTCTGACATGGACTTCGCGGAACTGCATTGCACCTCCGCCTTCACCTTTCTCACCGGCGCCAGCCAGCCGGAGGAGCTGGTGTTGCAGGCCTGGCGCCAGGGCTACCGCGCCCTGGCGATCACCGACGACGGCTCCCTGGCCGGGGTGGTGCGTGCCTACCAGGCCCGCGAGAACCTCAAAAAAACCCTGGAGGACGAAGGCCGCACGCTGGATTTCCGGCTGATCGTGGGCAGCCACTTCCGCCTGCACCAGGACCGGGGCGAACTGCGCCTGGTGCTGCTGGCCCGCGACCGCCAGGCCTACGGCGAGATCGCCACGCTGATCACCCGCGGCCGCCGCCGCGCGGAGAAGGGCCACTACCGGCTGCACTGGCAGGACCTGACGCGCATCGACCGCAATGCCCTGTGCCTGTGGCTGCCCGCCGGCGACGACCGCGACGAACACCACGCCGCCCTGCTCAAGGCGCACTTCGGCGAGCGCCTGTGGCTGGCCTGCGAGCTGCTCCAGGACCGCAACGACGCCCTGCACTACCGCTACTGCTATCAGCTGGCGGACCGCTTCGGGCTGGCCATGACCGCCGCCAACGACGTCCACTACCACCGGCCGGAGCGCCAGCGCCTGCAGGAGCTGCTCACCGCCCTGCGCCTGAACACCACGGTGCGCGACCTGGGCCGGCGACGGTTCCAGAACGACCAGCGCCACCTGCGCGGCCTGGACCGGCTGGCCGGGATCTACCCGCCGGCGCTGCTGGAAGAAGCCGCCTGGATCGCCGAGCAATGCCACTTCGAAATGGACGAAATCCGCTACCAGTACCCGGAAGAAGTGGTGCCGCCGGGCCAGAACGCCGACGACTATCTCGCCGCCCTCGCCCACCAGGGCGCCGAAGCCCGCTACCCGGACGGCGTACCGGACCGGGTGCGCGCCCTGGTGGACAAGGAGCTGGGGCTGATCCGCCAGCTCGGCTACGCGCACTACTTCCTCACCGTGCACGACATCGTCGCCTTCGCCCGTGGCCAGGGCATCCTCTGCCAGGGGCGCGGCTCGGCGGCCAACTCCGCGGTGTGCTACTGCCTGGGCGTCACCGAGGTGGACCCGGGCCGCAGCCAGCTTCTGTTTGAGCGCTTTATCTCCCAGGAGCGGGACGAGCCGCCGGACATCGACGTGGACTTCGAGCACGAACGCCGCGAAGAAGTGATGCAGTACCTCTACCGCAAATACGGCCGTGACCGCGCCGCTCTGGCCGCCACCGTGATTCACTACCGCACCCGCTCGGCGGTGCGCGACGTGGGCCGCGCCCTGGGCGTGGACATGGACATCATCGAACGGCTGAGCAGCAACCTGGCCTGGTGGGACAAGCCCGACGCCCTGGTGGAACGGTTCCGGGAAGTGGGCCTGGGCGGCTCCACCCTGGGCCGCCACTACCGGGAACTGGTGCAGGAGCTGGTGGGCTTCCCGCGTCACTTGTCCCAGCACGTGGGCGGCTTCGTGATCACCCGCGACCCGGTGCACACTCTGGTGCCGGTGGAAAACGCGGCGATGCCCGACCGCACCCTGATCCAGTGGGACAAGGACGACCTGGAATCCCTGGGCCTGATGAAGGTGGACGTGCTGGCCCTGGGCATGCTCACCGCGATCCGCAAAACCCTGGACCTGGTGCAGGGCTACCGGGGCCGCCCGCTGGCCATGCAGGACATCCCCGCCGGCGACGAGGCCACCTACGACATGCTCTGCAAGGGCGACAGCCTGGGCGTGTTCCAGGTGGAATCCCGCGCCCAGATGAACATGCTGCCGCGCCTGCGGCCGCGCAAGTTCTACGACCTGGTGGTGGAAGTGGCGATCGTGCGCCCCGGCCCGATCCAGGGCGACATGGTGCACCCCTACCTGCGCCGCCGGGACGGCCTGGAAGAAACCGACTACCCGGACGCCAAAGTCAGAGCGGTGCTCGAGCGCACCCTGGGCGTGCCCATTTTCCAGGAACAAGTGATCAAGCTGGTGATGGTGGCGGCGGGCTTTTCCGGCGGCGAGGCCGACCGCCTGCGCCGCGCCATGGCGCGCTGGGGCAAAAGCGGCGAACTGATGGAATTCGAAGCCCGGGTGATCGACGGCATGCGCGCCAACGGCTACAGCGGCGACTACGCACGCCGCCTGTTCGAGCAGATGAAAGGCTTCGGCGGTTACGGCTTCCCGGAATCCCACTCCGCCAGCTTCGCGCTGCTGGTGTACGTGTCCGCCTGGCTCAAGCGCCACCACACCAGCGCCTTCTACTGCGGCCTGCTCAACAGCCTGCCGATGGGCTTCTACTCGCCCTCGCAGATCCTCCAGGACGCGCGCCGCCATGGCATCGAAATACGCCCGGTGGACGCCCGCCACAGCCACTGGGACCACAGCCTGGAAGAGCTTCAGCGCGAGAAGCTCGGCGTGCAACCGGCCCTGCGCCTGGGCTTGTGCCAAATCAAAGGCTTCAACCCGGAGGCCGCGCAGCGCCTGGTCCAGGCCCGCGCCGAAGCGCCCTTCACCGGCGTCGGCGACCTCTGCCGCCGCGCCCGGCTCGGCCAGCGCGAACGCGAAGCCCTGGTGGCCGGCAACGCCCTGCGCGGCCTCAGCGGCCACCGCCACCAGGCCCACTGGGACGTCCAGGGCCTGGAAGGCCAGCGCCCGCTGCTCGAAGACGGCACCCAGGGCGACCACGACGGCGTCTACCTGGACGCCCCCTCGGAATACACCACCCTGATCGAAGACTACCGCCACCTGGGCGTCAGCCTGGGCAAGCACCCCATGGCCCTGGTCCGCCACCTGCCCCGCTTCAAACGCGGTTACCGCGCCAAGGACCTGAAACGCGCGCGACCCGGCCAGGTGGTGCGCGTCGCCGGCCTGGTCACCAACCGGCAACGCCCCGGCTCCGCCAAAGGCACCCTGTTCATGACCCTGGAAGACGAAACCGGCAACACCAATGTGGTGGTCTGGAGCGCCATCCAGGAACGCTTCCGCACCGTGCTGCTGAAAAGCCCGATGGTCACCGTCACCGGCACCGTAGAAATCAGCCCCGAAGGTATCGTCCACCTGATGGCCGGCCGCCTCGACGACACCAGCGATGCCCTCAACGAACTGATCGTCCGCTCAAGAGACTTCAAATAACGAAAAGAGAATGGCTCGCTCGCGAAAGGGTGGCGCCAGCCACCCGGCGGGATACCAGAGGCCCCTAAACTTGCCAAAGCCCGTGGTCATTGCCACCAAGAATATAAATGGCAAACTTGCCCTTGCCGGGGATTTCCGTCGGCGCCATGGCGATCTTGGCCCCCGCGGCCTCAACGTCGACTACGGCCTGATCAATATCCTCCACCAGCCAATAGGGGCGAACCACCGGCGCCTCCGTGCTTCGCAGCGGCCCTCTCACGCCGACAATCGATCCATCGGCCAAGGTGCAGGTTCTGGCGCCACCGAGTAGTTCGTCCGGCTCACCAAATCTGACGCCGTGAGCAGCCTCATACGCTTTGCATACCGCATCCACATCCTCGGATACGATCTCCAAATAGTGAACTTTCATGATTCTTTCTCCCATCTCGTAATGCCGCTCTGAGTTCGCTGATATCCGCCCCCCAGGCTGAATCACGGACACATTCCTGGCGGCGCTGAAACGCGGCCTTATCGGCAAATATCTCGTACACAATAAAGGTGTTGTTGTGCTCAGCGCTTTGAGTGACTTCAAACTTCAAGCAGCCTTTTTCTTGGCGTGAGAGATCAATATGAGTTGAGAGGGCATCAACAACACCATCAAAATCCCCGTCGGGGACAATGATCCGGCCAGTTAAGATTACTTTCGATTATGAGCAACGGGAGAGAATTCGACATCGTGGTGTACCGCGACAGCAGCTTAACGGGTCAGCTGGTGGCGGATGGTGCTGACAGCGGTGGGGCTCTTAACGAGTTGGTCGTGGGATTTCAGAAAGACAGGGGAGCGTTTCCGCTCCCCTGTCTTTTCTTACTGAGCGGAACTGACCGGTTCAGCGGGAAGAACAAAATCGCTGATGAAGAAGCCCAGCAGGCTCTCCGTGGTCCCATCCACATGACGAAAATCAACAAGTACATCCTTACCGTTATTGACCTTTACCATCGTCCATGAGCCCGTGGACTCATCGTCCAGGCTTTCCGTGAAGCGCAGGGTCCCGCTGTCCGTGGTAGTCCAGGGCGCGTCGATGGTGCTTGTCTCTTGATCCTGGGTACCGGGGGAGAACGTCATCGTGCCACTGCCATCACCGTTCAGGGACACATCGGCGCTGTCTCCCTCACCGACCAGTTCAATGGTGAAATCAGCGCTCATTCCCTCTTCGAAACCCTGCTCGGAACGCTCCACCACGGCGACGCTACGGTTGCCGACAAGATCCCGCAGTTCCACGCTGAAACGGCCTATCCGCCCGAAGGTAATGACGTCCTCCGCGTCGAAAGCCATGCCCAGATCGCCATACGGGGTTGCTTCCACCGTGGCGCTGGCGCCGGGAGCACCGGAATTGCTGGCGTCGTACAAGCCGCCCGGGCCATCGGTTTCGGTTTCGACACCGTTTACCTGGAACTGATCATTGGTGATGGAATACGTGCCCCACTCGGACGATGTCGGGGTCAGATTGTCGCCGGTATATACGTCCTGGTTATCGGAATGCGCGACCACGTAATGGCTGCCATCCAGGATCGTTAGAACATTGAATCCCACGTCTTCCGGCAGATACCAAGCGCCAACATAGTCGTTGCCCTCATTTTTAACTGCCTGGAAAGCGGTGGTGGCCTCCTCCTCGCTACCTAGAACCAGCTCATCACCCACCAGATTGATGGTATCCGAACAGAAGGTGTCGTCGCCGCAAATACCTCCCGACGCATCGGAATCACCGACCACCTCGAAGGACACGTCGCCGCTTTGCGGATTCCAGTCATAAAAGCCCCATTCGGCGGTCGCCGCGCCCTGGTCGTCATTGCCGTATTTGTGCGCGACGATATAACGGCCGCCGTGCATGAAGGTGAGAACGTTGATCTCTTCACCGTCGGGCCCTTTTCCGTTGCTGCTTTCTCCGGCGGGTTCAACGAATACCCAGCTGCCACGCAGGTCAGCCTGTTGAGACTCATTGAAATGGGTCTCCGCATCCTCGGCACTGACCAGATCCGAATTGGTTTGCGACCTTACTTCGGAATCATAAGCGGTCTCGAACGAGGCGGCTGGCTGAGCCAAATCCAATTGAGCGTTTGCCAGGTCCGTGTGGGTCTGACCCGGGATGGTAATCCCGTTATCCGGATCACCGTCCTGATCCAGCGACTGTAAAAGGCGCAGGATATTGGTGACCTGATCCGGCTGTTCGTCGCTGGCCATGTCGGCGGGAGTGACCCGGCCGGTCGCCGGTACCGAAGGCAAGGGAATGCCGCCGATCATAAACGTGACGGTGTCGCCGTCGACATAATCGTATTCGCCTAGAGCGTTGGTGCTACCGCTCCTGTTGCCCGGCGAGGTCCGGTAATTGATTCCCGCCACCGCGCTATCGGTGAAGACGCCCGTTCTTGCATTTTCGGCGGGCGCGTCTGAGCCACCGTCCGACGAAGATCCACCACCACAACCAGTCAACGCCACGGCACAAGCCAATGCAGTGAGCTTCAAGGTATTCATGATTCCTCCAGTACTATCAAACAAGTTCGAGAGCACTAGCTAATCATCTGCGACTGAAGCGCACATCCCCAAGATGGGGGATACAACCGGCTGCCACCGATCAAGACAGAAACGGCGTTCTCGAGCGCCCCTGCCGGTCGCGGGTGGCCGGTAACGCTTTCACCAATCGGGTGAGTTGCGCCTGGCTGGACACATCCGTTTTAAAGTAGATGCTCTTGATCTGACTTCGCACGGTATGCAGCGACACCCGACGGAAAGACGCGATCTTCGCGGCGGTCTGCCCACCGGCTACCAAGGCGGCGATCTCCGCCTCCGCCTGCGTGAGGCCGAGCAGGTTCGCCAGTTTTTTAGTGTCGAATTCAGGCTCCGCGTCACCATCCACCAGATAGAGGGCGGCATGGGCCGGTACCGGCATCAGTGGCCTGTCGGCATCGGGATGCAAGGGGACGACCTGCAGCAACAATGGCGACCGTTCCGGGCGCGGCAAGGCAATGACGCCTCCCGTCACCGGCGCGCCCGCCGTGCCACCGGCGAAAGAGGCCTTCAAAAGGAAATCCAGCCTCTGCTGTGCCTCGCCGTTCTGCAATAACACCCTTTTGCCAAGACGAAGAGCGTGTGGATTATCTTGGATATGACGCCACGCGGCCTCGGAAACGTGTACCGCACGCTGATTGGCATCAAGCAGTATGAAAGCGCTGAAGCGGCCCGTATGCTCCAAATACCCCTGTTTCTGCTTTTGCTGATGGATTATGGCTTCCAGTCGAAGAGCACGGCGAATATGCGGTGCCAAAGCATTGAAGGCATCGGTTTCATAACGTCTGAAATGGCCCTGACCGCCTGTCCGCTGAAAAAACATCTGAATAGTCTGGCCCTCGAACTGCCAGACCGTGCCGCTGGCGCCATGGTGAATATCAAGCTCTTTGGCCCAGTCGTTAAAAAATTCGGAACGGTAGAAGGTTTTCTGGTCGCAGATGCCGTCCAGGTAAGAAGAATAGAACTTACCCGGCGGCAGATGGGCCAGCCCCGGGCGCCAGGGACACAAATTGACGAAGTGATCCACAAAGGCTTTATGGGCCTTATCGTCAGTGTTGACCTGAACACCTGAATACACCTGATCCGCTTGTTGATTCATTACCAATAGTCGGGCCGACCGACTACCCGACTGGCGAACCATTTCTTTAAGGAACCCGTGCCAGCCGGACACCTCGTAAGGCGCGAAGTAAAGTTGATCCAGCAAGCGCTCCGACGCCAAAAGCCCACGCGTATTGTTCATTATCCCTCCCTGAACCCTCATTGGTTATCATCTCCCCAGAGAACAAATAACCAGAAGCCGTTTATATTGTCACCTTCAAAGCGGCAGATTCAGCACCATGGCGGTAAGTTGCGATTGAGAGTGAGTACCGGTCTTGCGGTAAATGTTTTTAAGATGGTGACGAACGGTATGCAAAGACACACCCAATGCAGCGGCAATGTCCGCCGGACGGCCCCCTTGAGCAATCCGTGTCGCAATGCGTGCTTCTTGTTCCGTTAGTCCCAACCAACGAGCAATGGCGCCCTCGTCGTCTATGTCTTCACTATCGATAGCCAGAATAAAAACAGCAATCAGACCATTCGACTCGAAAATCCCATCAATTCCGGCTTCCTCGAAACTGACCAGCAAACGCACGACACCGGTCTTTTCCGGCAGTGCCATCATGCCGGAGCCTCTTTGACCCATACAGTAACGAACCAGATCCGAGAATTCCGTTTGCTTCTTATAACCGGATAGATACAAATGGTTGTCTCTTAATGTCATGCGGCTCGTTTGCGAGAGCCAGTCCTTGGCCCGGGTAGAAACAAACACGACTTCCTGTTGGACATTGAGCAGTAACAGAGCGCCCTGGTTGGGCCTGCTCACGGCGGCGTGCCGGTCCATCAGTAATCTGGAAGCGCCGTCCTGTCGTAACGCACGGGCGATATGTGGCATCAGTTCATCAAGAACGCTCCGGTCCCGTGGAGTGAAGGGGTCGCCTTCGCCGACACGTTGAACCTTCAGCTCGACCACCAGGCCATCCGCGACGAAACGGCCATGGAGTGCGCCACTATTTGCATCCTGAAAATCCGAATCACCTGCTTGCCCGGCCAGATTCTGGCCCGGAAGCTCGGCGACCACTTGTTCGGTTTGCTTGTCTATTCTCAGAAGCCGTGCAGCATCACCGCGCACAAGCTCACAAATCAGGTTCAGGCAGTCGCACCATCCGCTTCCTCCATGCGGCGCGAAATATATGCTATCGAGCACCTTTGTCAGGTCCGGTTCGCCGGCCACCTTATTCCCCTTATCAGTGATCCGGAATTATCCTAAACACCGGCGGTCCGCGGCGCATCCCCCAACCTGGGGATAAGAGTACACGCCGCGCCATGACTCTCTTGCCCATAAAAAGGCCGTTCCCCACCCTGCCCAGGGGCGCGGCACGGGCTCTATAGTAGGCGCATCATTCGCAACAGAACGGATTGCCGATTATGAGCAACGGGAGAGAGTTCGACATCGTGGTGTACGGCGCCAGCGGCTTCACCGGCCGGCTGGTGGCGGAGTATCTGCATCAGCAGTACGGCGCCGATGGCGACGTGAAGTGGGCCATGGCAGGCCGCAGCGAGGAGAAGCTGAAGGCGGTGCGCGAGGAAATCGGCGTGCCGGATTCGGTGCCGCTGATCACCGCCGACGCCGACCAGCCGGAGACCCTGGAGGCGCTGGCGAAGCGCACCCGCGTGGTGCTGACCACGGTGGGGCCGTACCAGCTGTACGGCGAGCCGCTGGTGGCGGCCTGCGCCAAGACCGGTACGGACTATGTGGATCTGTGCGGCGAGCCGGCGTGGATGCGCCAGATGATCGACGCCCACGGCGAGGCCGCCAAGGCGAGCGGCGCGCGGATCGTGTTTTCCTGCGGGTTTGATTCTATCCCGTTCGATATGGGCGTGTACTTCCTGCAGCAGTACGCCAAGGAGAACCTGGGCGCCTACCTGCCCCGCGTGAAGGGCCGGGTGCGCAAGATGAAGGGCACCTTCTCCGGCGGTACCGCCGCCAGCCTGCAGGCGACCCTGGTGGCCGCCAAGAAGGACCCGAAGATCTACCAGCTGCTCACCGACCCGTTTTCCCTGACGCCGGGCTTCAAGGGCCCGGAGCAGCCGGAGCCGAGGGAGCCGGTCTACGACGACGAGCTGCACACCTGGCTGGCGCCGTTCGTGATGGCGACCATCAACACCCGCAACGTGCACCGCTCCAACCAGTTGCTGGGCCACGCCTACGGCGATCAGTTCGTGTACGACGAGATGATCCTCACCGGCCACGGCGAGAAGGGCAAGGCCACCGCCGAGGCGGTGACCAACGACCGCTCCCTGTCCGGTAAGGACGCGCCCAAGCCCGGCGAAGGCCCGAGCAAGGAAGAGCGCGAAAACGGCTTCTACGACGTGCTGTTTATCGGCGAGACCGCCGACGGCCGGCAGTTGAAGGCCAGCGTGTCCGGCAACCGTGACCCGGGCTACGGCTCCACCTCGCGGATGATCGCCGAGAGCGCCCTGTGCCTGGTGCAAGACGCCGACGATACCGCCGGCGGCATCTGGACCACGGCGCCGGCGTTCGGTGACAAGCTGATCAAGCGGCTGGTGGACAACGCCGGCCTGAAGTTCCAGATCGAGGGCTGATCAGGGTTCTTCCCGGATCGACTCCAGCTCGATTTCGCGGCCGGCGTTTTCCTGGTAGTGGAAAACGCCGGTGACGCGTACCCGCTTGCCCAGATGGGCTTCCACGTTTTCCACCGGCTTCAGGGCCACCCGGTTCAAGTCGTCGTCCTCGATCCAGTAGTGCAGCGGGTCCTGGAAATGGCGCACGGTGCCGGCGGTGGTCACCAGTTCGCCGTCATAGTCGGCCGGCTGTTCGGCGAGCATTCGCAGCGGCGCCGCCTGAGGCGCGTCGGAATAGTCGCAACCGGCCAGACCGATCAGCGCGGCCAGCAGCGCCGCCCTGCCCCACACCGACCGTCTAGCGCTCACCGTCACCTCCATCGGGGTGCACTTCCCATTCCGGCTCTTCGAATTCGCCCAGCGGGGTGATCTCGCAGGTGCGGGCGTGTTTTTCCAGAATCGCTTTGACCTTGGCGCTGCGGCTGTCGTCCTTGGCGTCCCGGTGCGCCTTTGAGTCCCAATGGGCGATGGCCAGCAGGGTGTCCGGCTCGCCGATCTTGCGGTGCAGGTAGGTGCCGCGGGCGCCCGGCGTCTGCTGGATGATCTCGCTGGCTTCGATCCAGCCCTGGGCGTATTCCTCCACGGTGTAGCCGTCCTTCATGCGTACTTCGAAGATGTACTTCATTGCAGTCTCCTGTTGGGGTTGGCATCGGGGCTCAGCCCTGCACCCACCAGCGGTCCGAGGTTTCCACCAGGCCGGCGTCGCGCAGCGCCTGGCGCGCCTGTTCGCGGCCGTCGCCGTTGAGAAAGGCGCCCAGCTCCAGGCGGGTGTCGTCGTCGCACAGATGCAGGCCGATCATGTCCACCTCCTTAACCGGCAGCACCACGTGCAGGTGCGCCGCCGGGCGCGCCAGAATCCACTCCCGGTCCGGGCCGCGCACGCCCTCGTGCAGCACCACCCTGCCCCGCTCCACGGCGATGCGCTGGTGCAGGTAGGACAGGCGGAAACAGACCCGGTAGAGCAGATAGCCGATCAGCCCCACCTCGATGAACGCGAACGGCAACGCCAGCCAGATGCCGGCCAGGGTCCAGGCCGCCGCCACCGTGAACACCACCACCGCGATCAGCGCGATAAAGCGTTTCACCTGGGGCCAGTCGGCGGAGAGGTGAGGCTTCAGCGTCACCACCGTGACGCCGTTCCGGGATTCAGTTGCCACCATAAGAAGGGGTCTCCAATACCGCATGCACTGCGGACCCTGTATCGGTAGCATAGGCCGCCTGAATTTCCTATCAACCTGACCCGGAGGCATACATGGGGTGGTGGAAGTCACGCCGGCTTCGTTTTCTGACATCCAGCGTGGTGGCGCTGTTCGCACTGTTCGTGGTTATGAGAGCGGTGTTCTTCGCGTTCTTCTCCGAAGTGGGCGACACCGTGCAGGCGGATTCCGGCGACCTTTACCATGCCCTGGGCGTGGGGCTGCGCTTCGATCTGCGGCTGGCGTTGCTGATGGTGCTGCCCCTGGCGGTGCTGGCCTGGCTGCCGCGCTTTAATCTGGTGCGCTCGGCCCCGGTGCGGGTGCTGGGGCTGGTGTACATCACCCTGGCGGTGCTGGTCGTGGTGCTCACCTATATCCTCGACTTCGGCCATTACGTCTACCTGGGCGACCGGCTGAACGTGACCGCCTTCCGCTTCCTGGAAGATACCGCGATCTCCACGCGCATGGTCTGGGAAAGCTATCCGGTGGTGTGGATCACCCTGGGCTGGCTGGCCGTGACCGCGGTGATGGCGCTGATCTTCCGGGCGCTGGCGCGCCGTTTCCTGCTGCGCGCGCCGATGCCCATGGGCACCGGCAGCAAGTGGATCGGCGGCGTGGTGGTGTTCCTGGCACTGGTGTTCGGCCTGCTCGGCCGGGTCTCCGACATCAACCTGGAAAACCCGGTGCCGCTGCGCTGGAGTGACGCCTTCGCCTCCGGCAATAACGCGGTGGCGGCCCTGGGGCTGAATCCGGTGCTGTTCCTCTACGACACCACCCTGCTCAGCAGCGAGCCCTTCGACCGCGAGGCGGTGGAGAAATACTACCCGCTGATGGCGGACTTCCTGGCGCTGCCGGAGCAGGCCCGGGAGCCGCTGAATTTCGAGCGCAACGTGTCGGTCCAGCCGCACCGGCTGGACGTGGACCGGCCGCCGAACATCGTGGTGGTGATGCTGGAATCGCTGGGCGCCAGCCGCGTGGGCGCCTACGGCACACCGTTCGACCCCACCCCCAATCTCGACCGCATCGCCCGCGAAGGCTGGTTCTTCGAGCACTTCTACGTGCCGGTCACCGGCACCGCGAAAAGCATCTGGGCGTTTCTCACCGGCATCCCCGACGTGGCGCCGGAGGAGACCGCCAGCCGTAACCCGCTGATCGGCCACCAGCGCAACATCGTCAACCAGCTGGAGGGCTACCGGAAGCTGTACATGGTGGGCGGCAACGCCGGCTGGGCCAACCTGGAGGCGGTGCTCACGCGCAGCATCGACGGCCTGGAGCTCTACGAGGAAGGCGACTGGCAGTCGCCCAACGTGGACGTTTGGGGCATCTCCGACCTGAACCTGTTCAAGGAATCCCACCGGATTCTGGAGGCCCTGCCGTCGGACCAGCCGTTCTTCGCCTTTATCCAGACCGCCGGCAACCACCGGCCCTTCACCATTCCGGAGAACAACGACGACTTCGAGACCCGTTCGCCGCCGGAACAGGAACTCAACGCCAACGGCTTCCGCAATACCGCCCAGTACAACGCGGTGCGGCTGCTCGACTACAACGTGGGCCGCTACATGGACATGGCCCGGGAAAGCGATTACTTCGATAACACCATCTTCGTGTTCTTCGGCGACCACAACAATCGCATCACCACCCTCTCGCACATGCCGCCCTTCCAGGAGCAGCTGGGCCTGGAAAGCCACCATGTGCCGCACATGCTGTACGCCCCCGGCCTGCTGGAGCCGCGCCATGTGAAAGACGTGGTCAGCCTGGTGGACGTGATGCCGACCCTGGCCGGCATGCTGGGTATGGAATACCGCAACACCACCCTGGGCCGGGACATCCAGATGCCGGCCCCGGAGGGCGAACGCAGCGCCTTCGTGGTACTGCGCGAGGGCCCGGCGCCGCAGATCGGCATGGTCACCCGCGAGCACCTGGCGCGCCTCAACCACGACGGCGAAGCGGCCACCCTGCACGAGCTGTACAGCGACGAGCCTGAGCAGGACCGGGCCGGCGACGACCCGGAAACCTTCCAGAAGCTGTTCGATCTGGCCCGGGGCACGTACGAGACCTCCCGCTATCTGTTCTACGACAACGCGGTGAACGACGGCAAAGGCGAGAAAGCGGCCTCCGGAGACGTTGAACCGGAAGGGGCACGGTAAGGCCAAGCCATGTCCTTGCCGCTGGAAGAAACCGGCTGCGTGGTGATCGGCGCCGGCGTCATCGGTCTGGCGGTGGCCCGGCGCCTGGCCCGGGCCGGCCAGGCGGTGGTCGTTCTGGAGGCGGAAGCCCACATCGGCGAGCATCTTTCCTCGCGCAATAGCGAAGTGATCCACGGCGGGCTCTACTACCCGCCCGGCTCGCTGAAAGCGGAAACCTGCCTGCGCGGCAAGGCGCTGCTCTACGAGTACTGCGCCGCCCGGGGCATCGCCCACCGCCGCTGCGGCAAATGGGTGGTGGCCAGCCCCGGCCAGACGGGAGCTCTCGAGGACTTGCACGCCAACGCCCGCGCCGCCGGCGCCGAGGGGCTCAGCCTGGTGAGCCGCGAGCGGCTGCGCCGGGAGGCGCCCTGGCTGCGCGCGGAGCAGGCGCTGGAGAGCGCCACCAGCGGCATCGTCGACAGCCGCGGCCTGATGGCCAGTCTGGCCGCGGAAGCGGAAAACCACGGCGCGGTGATCGCCCTGCGTCACCGGGTGACGCATATCGACTGCCGGCCGGGGCGTTTCACCCTCACCGTGGAAGGCCCGGACCAGCCTTTCCAGCTGCGCGCGGAGCGCCTGATCAACGCCGCCGGCCTCGGCGCGGTGCCGCTCACCGGCCTGCTGGACGGGTTGCCGGAAAAGCACCGGCCGGAACAGCGCTTCGCCAAGGGGCACTACTTCAAGCTGCGCGGCAAACCGCCCGCCGAGCGGCTGATCTATCCCCTGCCCGACGCCGACGGCCTGGGTGTCCACCTGACCCTGGATCTGGCCGGCGGCGCCCGTTTCGGGCCGGACGTGGAGTGGGTGGAACGGCCGGACTACCGGGTGGACGAAAGCCGACGGGAAAGCTTCGAGCAGGCGGTGCGGCGCTACTGGCCGGGCCTGCCGGCGGGCGCGCTGCACCCGGACTACGCCGGCGTGCGCCCCAAGCTGTGGCTGGACGGCAAGCCCTACCGGGACTTTCTGATCCAGGGCCAGGGGGAGCACGGTATCGACGGCCTGGTAAACCTGCTCGGCATTGAATCGCCGGGGCTTACCGCCGCCCTGGCGCTGGCGGAGCGACTCGAAGAATCGGCATAACTATGGAGTTGGAACAGGCCTCTGGGATCCTCCGGGGCAACCGTTGCCGGCAAGCTTTGCTTGCCTTTCGCGGGCGGGGCCCGCTCCCACAGCCCGCCCCGACCTCCACAAATTTCGGGCATAAAAAAAGCCCGGCGCGAAGGCCGGGCTTTTTCGTTGATACCGATGTTACATCGGGATCAGAGCTTGCTGTCGAGCTCCGGAACGGCCTCGAAGAGATCCGCCACCAGGCCGTAGTCCGCCACCTGGAAAATCGGGGCTTCCTCGTCCTTGTTGATGGCAACGATCACTTTGGAGTCCTTCATGCCGGCCAGGTGCTGAATCGCACCGGAGATGCCCACCGCCATGTACAGCTGGGGTGCGACGATCTTACCGGTCTGACCCACCTGCATGTCGTTGGGTACGAAACCGGCGTCCACGGCGGCGCGGGAGGCACCGACGGCGGCGCCCAGCTTGTCGGCCACCTTGTACAGGATCTCGAAGTTGTCGCCGTTGCCCATGCCGCGGCCACCGGAGATCACGATGTCGGCGCTGGTCAGCTCGGGACGGTCGGACTTGGCCAGCTCTTCGCTGACGAAGCTGGACAGACCGCTGTCTTTCACCACGTCCAGGTTTTCCACGGACGCGGAGCCGCCTTCCGCCGCCACGCCGTCAAAGGAAGTGCCACGCACGGTGATCACTTTCTTCTCGTCGGCGCACTTGACGGTGGCGATGGCGTTACCGGCGTAGATCGGACGCTTGAAGGTATCGCCGTCGATCACGTCGGAGATCTCGGAGATCTGGGCGACGTCCAGCAGCGCGGCCACACGCGGCGCGAAGTTCTTGCCGGTGGTGGTGGCGGCGGCCAGGATGTGCTTGTAATCGGCGCCCACTTCGGCGACCAGCTCGGCGATGTTCTCGGCCAGCTGATGCTCGTAGGCGTCGTTGTCGGCGCACAGTACCTTGCTCACGCCTTCCGCCTTGGCGGCTTCCTCGGCCACGGCGCCGCAGCCTTTGCCGGCGACCAGCACGGTGATGTCACCGCCGATTTCCTTGGCGGCGGCGAGAACGCTCAAAGTAACCTTGTTGAGCGTGGCGTTGTCGTGTTCGGCGTAAACTAAAACACTCATCAGATCACCTTCGCTTCGTTCTTCAGTTTCTCGACCAGCTCGTCCACGGAGCCCACCATAACGCCCGCCTTGCGCTCGGCCGGTGTTTCCACCTTCTCGATGGTCACGCGGGGGGTCATATCAACGCCCAGATCAGCCGGGGTTTTAACGTCCAGCGGCTTCTTCTTGGCTTTCATGATGTTGGGCAGGGAAGCGTAGCGCGGCTCGTTGAGACGCAGGTCGGTGGTCACCACCGCCGGCAGTTTCAGTTCCACGGTCTGCAGGCCGCCGTCGATTTCACGGGTCACCTTGACCTTGCCTTCTTCCACGTTCACTTCAGAGGCGAACGTGCCCTGGGGCATGCCGGTCAGAGCAGCCAGCATCTGGCCGGTCTGGTTGTTGTCATCGTCGATGGCCTGTTTGCCGAGGATCACCATTTCCGGCTTTTCCTCTTCAACGATGGCTTTCAGCGCCTTGGCGATGCCCAGCGGCTGAATCTCTTCATCGGTTTCCACCAGGATGGACCGGTCGGCGCCCAGCGCCATGGCGGTGCGCAGCTGTTCCTGAGCGGCTTTCGGGCCGATGCTGACAGCGACGATTTCGGTCACGACGCCTTTTTCTTTCAGGCGTACCGCTTCTTCCACGGCGATTTCGCAGAAGGGGTTCATGGCCATTTTCACATTGGCGAGATCAACGCCAGAGTTGTCCGCCTTCACGCGAACCTTAACGTTGTAGTCAATGACTCGCTTGATGGGTACAAGAACCTTCATAGGATCCTCGGAATCTTCCACTTGGTGACTGAAGTCGCTTCCGTCCGGGGGCTGCCACAAAGCAGGGTTTGGAAGCCCACCGTGCCTTGTGGCAACCCGCCCGAATACTCGCTTTCACCAGTACTTAATAAGGACGGAAACGATGAAAGAGGCGAGACGACGCCGAACGCCGGGGCCCCGCGCGAGAGCCGGTATCTTGAACGCTGCCCCCCGGCAGGTCAATAGGCCGAAGTCGGGTAAGCGGATGATTTTGCTGCCAATTGTGTCGTTGTTTCATGACCCGCCGGTCGCCGATATCCTTGTAAATCAACCACCTGGCAAGGGATAATCCAAACAAGTGTTTGAATCGGCGTGAAAGTCGATTCCGAAAAGTGGTGCGATATGGAGGATGCCTTTATACTCCGCGCCACCCCAAGAGAACCGAAAGCTAGGAGACAGGCTGTGGAACGCGAATCTATGGAAGTCGACGTCGTCATCGTCGGCGCCGGTCCGTCCGGTCTGGCAACCGCATGCCGCCTGGGTCAAATCGCCCAGGAAAGCGGTCAGGAACTCAGCGTCGTGGTGGTGGAGAAAGGCTCTGAAGTAGGCGCCCATATCCTCTCCGGCGCGGTATTCGAGCCGCGCGCGCTTAACGAGCTGTTCCCCAACTGGAAAGAACTCGGCGCCCCGCTGAACACCGAAGTCGGCGGCGACGAAATCTTCTACTTCACCGGCGCCGAGAAAGGCTCCAAGGTGCCCAACCCGTTCGTGCCCAAGACCATGCACAACGAGGGCAACTACGTTATTTCCCTGGGCAACCTGTGCCGCTGGCTCGCCGAACAGGCGGAAGGCCTCGGTATCGAAGTGTTCCCCGGCTTCGCCGCCACCGAAGTGCTCTATAACGAGGACGGCTCGGTGAAAGGCATCGCCACCGGCGATTCCGGCATCGACCACAACGGCGAGAAGAAGCCCAGCTACACCCCCGGCATGGAGCTGCACGCCAAGTACACCGTGTTCTCCGAAGGCTGCCGCGGCCACCTGGGCAAAGGGTTGATGGAAAAATTCAACCTGCGCGAAGGCGTCGATCCCCAGCACTACGGTCTGGGCATCAAGGAACTGTGGGAAATCGATCCGGCCAAGCATCAGCAGGGCCTGGTGGTGCACACCGCCGGCTGGCCGCTGAGCGAATCCGGCTCCCACGGCGGTGGCTTCCTGTACCACATGGAAGACAACCAGGTGACCCTGGGTCTGATCACCGACCTGGGTTATTCCAACCCGCACGTTTCACCCTTCGATGAAATGCAGCGCTGGAAAACCCACCCGGAAATCAAAAAATTCCTGGAAGGCGGCAAGCGCGTCAGCTACGGCGCCCGGGCCATCGCCAAGGGCGGCCTGCAGTCCCTGCCGAAGATGACCTTCCCGGGCGGTCTGCTGGTGGGCTGTGACGCCGGCACCCTGAACTTCGCCAAGATCAAGGGTAACCACACCGCCATGAAGTCCGGCATGATCGCCGCGGAAGTGATTTCCAAGGCCATCAAGGACGGCCGTGGCAGCGACGAGCTGACCGAGTACAAGAGCCAGTTCGAGAGCAGCTGGGTGTTCGAAGAGCTGCACACGCAGCGCAACTTCGGCCCGGCCCAGCACAAGTTCGGCAACCTGCTGGGTTCCGCCTTCGCGTTCGTGGACCTCAACATCCTCAACGGCAAGATGCCGTTCACGATGCGGGACACCACCCCGGACCACGACACCCTGAAGCCGGCGGATCAGTGCAAGAAAATCAGCTATCCCAAGCCGGACGGCAAACTGACCTTCAACAAACTGGATTCGGTGTTCCTGTCCAACACCAACCATGAAGAAGATCAGCCCTGCCACCTGACGCTGAAGGACCCCAGCGTGCCGATCGAGTACAACCTGCCCAAGTACGACGAACCGGCGCAGCGCTACTGCCCGGCGGGCGTGTACGAAGTGGTCGAGGACGAAAGCACCGGTGACAAGCGCTTCCAGATCAACGCGCAGAACTGTGTGCACTGCAAGACCTGCGACATCAAGGACCCCACCCAGAACATCCACTGGGTGGCACCGGAAGGCACCGGCGGCCCGAATTACCCGAACATGTAATCCGGCCGGTTCAACCGCAACAAGAAAGGCGCCTTAACGGCGCCTTTTTTGTGTCCGGAATTTGGGCTGCGGGCCCTTGTGCGAGCACCTTGTGGGAGCGGGCTTGTGGGAGCGGGCCCCGCCCGCGAAAGGGAGCGAAGCTCCCGGCGGGATCCCAGAGGCCCGTCTAACGGCAGCACCAACAACGTCTCTGGAATCCTGCCGGCCGGCTTTGCCGGCCTTTCGCTTGCAAGCAAGCTCCCACAAGTCGCCTAATGCTGGCCGCTGGGGCGTGAGCGACGAAGTGCCGCCGCCTGCCGGCGCTCGGCGCGTTGCCGCCACCACTTCTGGACGCGGCGCTCAAAGGCGTTGAGCAGGCCCAGCGGCGGCATTGCCGGCATGTACAGTTGCGGGTCCGGGTAGTCGCGTTGGGGGCGTGGCTTCTGTTGCATGGCTCTCTCCTTCATGACGGTCTCCTTGATCGGTCGTCGACCGGGCACCGTCCCGGCCTATGAGAGAAAGCATGCAGGCTTCACATTGTTAACTCCAACGAAAAGAATTACATTACCCGTTCAGAAATATTGAACGATCGGAGAGCCCGCCATGACCGTCGCCAAGGCCCGGCCGGAGAACGCCTCGCTGCCCCTTCTCGACACCGACACCCTGCGTACCTTCGTGGCCATCGCCGAGAACGGCAGCTTCACCCGCGCCGCCCACCAGGTGTTCCGCACCCCTTCCGCGTTGAGCATGCAGATCAAACGCCTGGAGGAGACCCTGGGCCAGAGCCTGTTCATACGCGAGGCGCGCCGGGTGTCCCTGACGCCGGAGGGCGAAGTGCTGCTCGGCTACGGGCGCCGGCTGCTCAAGCTCAACGAGGAAGCGGTGGGCCGGTTTCTGGCGCCGTCCCTGGAAGGCAGCGTGCGCCTGGGCACGCCGGACGATGTGGGCACCCGGGTGCTGCCCCAGGTGCTGACCCGCTTCGCGCGCTCGCACCCGGCGGTGCAGGTGAACGTCAACGCCGGGCGCAGCGTCGACCTGCTGAAACGGCTGGACGACGGCGAGCTGGATCTGGCGCTGGTGACGCTGGGCCACAGCGACCTGAGCGCCAAACGCGGCGAGGTGGTGCACACCGAGCCGCTGGTCTGGGCCGGCCGCGACGGCGGCGTGGCGGTGCAGCGCTCGCCGCTGCCGCTGTCATTGGCCAACCACGGCTGTGCCTGGCGGGAGATGGCGCTGGGCGCGCTGGATAAGGCGGAAATCAGCTACCGGGTGGCGTATAACAGCGAGCACTGCGCCGGCCAGGAAGCGGCCATGCTGGCCGACCTGGCGGTGGCGCCCTTCCCCGCCAGCCTGGTGCAGCCACCGCTGCGCGTGCTGGGCCCGGAAAGCGGCCTGCCCGCCCTGGGTGATTACCAGATCGCGCTGGTACGCCGCGACGGCTCCGGCCCCGCCGCCGAGGCGCTGGCGGAACAGGTGGTGCAAACCTTCCGCGAGCGGCGCTGACACGCGCCGCCCCGGAACTCAGGGGTCGAGCTCTTCCTTGCCCTTCCAGACCAGGCTGTACAGGTCCTTGCGGCGGTCACGGATATTGGTGACCGAGCCTTCGCTGTGCAGCAGCTTGAGCTTTTCCAGGTCGATGTCGGCGAACAGCAGCATCTCGGTGTTGGGCACCGACTCGCTGATGGTGCCGTCGTGGGGGAAGTAAAAATCACTGGGCGAGAACACCGCGGACTGGGCGTACTGAATGTCCACGTTGTCGACGCGCGGCAGGTTGCCGACGCTGCCGGAAATCGCCACGTAGCATTCGTTCTCGATCGCCCGCGCCTGGGCGCAATGACGCACCCGCAGGTAGCCGTTCTTGGTGTCGGTCCAGAACGGCACGAACAGAATCTCCATGCCCTGCTCGGCGAGCAGCCGGCCCAGCTCCGGGAATTCCACGTCGTAGCAGATCAGAATGCCGATGCGGCCGGCGTCGGTGTCGAAAATACGCAGGCCGTCACCGCCCTGGATCGCCCAGTCCTTGCGCTCGTGGGGGGTGATGTGAATCTTCTTCTGCTGCTCCACCGAGCCGTCGCGGCGCATCAGATAGGCGACGTTGTAAATGCGCCCGTCCTCTTCCAGCGGCATGGAGCCGCCGATGATGTTGATGTTGTAGCTCACCGCCATGTCCGCCATGGCGTCGCGGATTTCCTCGGTGAAGCTGGCCAGGTATCGCACCGCTTCCACGGAATTGAGGTCGGTCTTGAGGCCCATCAGCGGCGCGCTGAAGAATTCCGGCAGCACGGCGAAATCGGCCCGGTAATCGGACAGCGAATCGATGAAGAACTCCACCTGGCTGAGCAGGTCTTCCACCGAGCGCGCGCTGCGCATGCGGCGCTGCACCACGCCCAGGCGCACCACCGAGCGGCGCGGCCAGTCGCCGTCGTCCTCCGGCTGATAGAGGATATTGTCCCACTCCAGCAGGGTGGCGTAGCCGCGCGAGCTTTCGTCCTCGGGCAGGTACTTCACCAGCAGGCGCTTGACGTCGAAACCGTTGGACAGCTGGAAGGTCAGAATCGGATCGTAAATGGTGCGGGCTTCCACTTCGGCGATGTACTCGGTCACCGTCATCTTGTCCGCGTAGTTGGTGTAGCCGGGCAGACGGCCGCCGGCCAGAATCGCCCGCAGGTTTTCTTCCCGGCACAGATCCTTGCGCGCCTCATAGAGCCGCCGGCCCAGGCGGTAACCCCGGTACTCGGGGTCCACGAACACGTCCAGGCCGTACAGCGCATCGCCCTTGCGGCTGTGCGAGCGCACCTTGTCGTCGGTGATCAGGTCTTCATAGCGGTGCGGGTTGGAGAACCGGTCGTAGCTCACCTTTACCGTCAACGCCGTGGCGATCAGCGTGCCGTTGTCCTCGATCACCAACTGCCCTTCCGGGAACAACCGGATCAGGGTGGCAATGGTTTCCTCGGGCCAGGCACCGCCGATGTCGTGGTACACCTGATCCATCAACCGGGCCAGCGCCGGGTAGTCTTCCAGGGTCAGTTGCCGCAGACGCAGGCGAGTGCTTTCTTCAGCCATGGATCTCTCCAGTGAAGGAACCGGCGGTTCCTAGGAATTAAGGGGTGGAAACGGGATTACCCACTGGCAATCACGGTTGTGCAGCGCATCCAGGCTGCTAGCGTACAGCGCCACGCCATCCGGGCGTATGAACATGGCGGCGCCGGAACGCAGGCCGATAAAACCGGACACCTGCTCGACCACATAGCCGTCCGGCTCTTCGAACTCGCAGCGCAGCGCCTCGGGAATCGGCTCGTAGCCGACCAGACCATTGGCGAGCGGGTCTTCCACGGCGCGCCGGTCACGGTACAGACCCACCGCGTCGGCGCCGATCAGCAGCACCATGCCCTGGTGGAAATGCAGCAAATTGACAGGTCCCCGGGCCGGCAGGGAAAGTGTTTCCTGCCTTGAGATGATGGTATCCATAACACTCCACGGTAACGAAGAAGACAGGCGGAGGCAGCAGCCATGCAGGAAAGGATTGTAATACTTACCGGCGCCGGAATCTCGGCGGAATCCGGTATCAATACGTTTCGCGACGCCGGCGGCCTGTGGGAAAACCACCGCATCGAGGACGTGGCCACCCCGGAAGCCTTCCAGCGCGATCCGCATGGCGTGCAGAGTTTTTACAACCAGCGCCGTGAACAGTTGCGCGACCCGGCGATCCAGCCCAATGCCGCCCACCGGGCCCTGGCCGAGCTGGAGCAGTCGCTGCCCGGCCAGGTGCTGGTGGTGACCCAGAACGTGGACGACCTGCACGAGCGCGCCGGCAGCCGGAACGTCATCCACATGCACGGCGAGCTGCTCAAGGCGCGCTGCCAGAGCACCGAAACACTGGTGCCCGCCGACCGCGATCTGGACCCGGCCCTGAGCTGCACCGTGTGCGGCGCCGCCGGCTGCCTGCGCCCCCATGTGGTGTGGTTCGGTGAAATGCCCCTGGAGATGGAGCGCATCTACGCCACCCTGGCCGGCTGCGAGCGCTTTATCAGCATCGGCACCAGCGGCAACGTCTACCCGGCCGCCGGCTTCGTGGCGGAAGCGCGGGCCAGCGGCGCGCACACCACCGAACTCAACCTGGAGCCCTCGGAGCAGCTCACCGCGTTCCACGAACACCGTCACGGGCGCGCCACCGAGCTGGTGCCCGCCTATGTCCGCGAACTGCTCGGCGATACCAGCGCCACTCTATCCCGGCAATAGGCTGATTCCTGCAACGGATTCGGCTAGACTGCCAAAATCCGTCGACACCGAAATAACAGGCATAGCCAGACTCATGAGCCAGAAGCAATTAGACGATCTCAACATCGAATCCCAGGAGGTGCTGATCACCCCCCGGGCCCTGAAGGAAAAGCTGCCGCTCAGCGAAGCGGCGGCGGAAACCGTATTCCAGGGTCGCCAGCAGATCCGCGACATCCTCGACCGCAAGGATCCGCGCCTGTTCGTGGTGATCGGCCCCTGCTCCATCCATGACCCGAAAGCGGCCATGGAATACGCCGAGCGGCTCAAGAAGCTGGCCGCCGAGGTGGACGACGCCCTGTTTCTGGTACTGCGCGTGTACTTCGAAAAGCCGCGCACCACGGTGGGCTGGAAGGGTCTGATCAACGACCCTTACATGAACGACTCCTTCAAAGTGCAGGACGGCCTGCACATTGCCCGCAAGCTGCTGCTGGACGTGGCCGAGCTGGGCCTGCCGGCGGCCACCGAGGCGCTCGACCCGACCACCCCGCAGTACATGCAGGATCTGATCTCCTGGTCGGCGATCGGCGCGCGCACCACCGAATCCCAGACCCACCGGGAGATGTCTTCCGGCCTGTCCGGCCCGGTGGGCTTCAAGAACGGCACCGACGGCAGCCTGGACGTGGCGGTCAACGCCATGCTCAGCGTCAAGCACCCGCACCGTTTCCTGGGCATCGACCCGGACGGCCGGGTGGCGCTGACCACCACCAAGGGCAACCCCTACGCCCATGTGGTGCTGCGCGGCGGCGGCGGCAAACCCAACTACGATTCGGTGTCCGTGGCCCTGGCGGAGAGCGCTCTGGAGAAAGCCGGCGTGTCCACCAACATCATGGTGGATTGCTCCCACGCCAACTCCAACAAGGACCCGAACCTGCAGCCGCTGGTGATGGAAAATATCGGCAACCAGATTCTGGAAGGCAACAAGTCGATTGTCGGCCTGATGGTGGAATCCCACCTCAAGGGCGGCAACCAGAAGCTGCCGGCCAATCTGGACGATCTGGAATACGGCGTGTCGGTGACCGACGGCTGCATCGCCTGGGACACCACCGAGCAGAGCATCCGCGATCTCGCCGACAAGGTGCGCGACACCCTGCCCCGCCGGAATCAGTAGCCAGCCTTTCGCTTGCAAGGCAAGCTGCCACAAAAAAAGCCCCGGCCGAATGGCCGGGGCTTTTTTGTTTTCGGGGACCGGCCCCCGCCGCGAACGGCGGGACACCGATCAAACCGTGGTTGCCGTTACGGCGCCAGACCGCCAAGCAGGTCCGGCAGGCCGGTCAGCAGTTCGGGCAGGTTCTGCCCCGCTTCCAGCAAACATTCGAACGGCAGGGTCGGGCTGAGGCCGCCGGCGCCGGCTTCCGGGCACAGCTGGCCGGTCACCGGATCAGCGGAGCCTTCACCGCCTTCACCGCCGCCCAGGCCGCCGAGCAGGTCCTGGAGCTGGCTCAGGCTACCGCCGGCTTCCATCAGGCAGTCCAGCGGCGTGGTCGGACCCACTTCGTCTTCCAGTGCCAGCGGGCAGATCTGCGCCAGGCCGTCGCTCAAACCCGGGATTTCCGGGATGCCGCCGGTGCCGCCGTCGCCACCGGGGGCGCCGGGCAGGTTGCCCAGGGCTTCGGTGAAGCAGGCCGCCGGATCAAGCTGCTCGGCGCCTGAGGCCGCCGGGCACAGCGCGTCGGTGAGCGGGTTGCTGCCGCCCAGGCCACCCAGCAGGTCGGTGAGACCGCCCAGGTTCTGGCCGGCCTCGGTGAGGCACTCCAGCGGGGTGGTCGGGCCGATTTCACCGGCACCGGCTTCCGGGCACAGCTGCGCCAGGCCATCGCTCACACCGGGAATTTCCGGTACGCCGCCGCCGTCGCCGCCACCGGGCAGGCCGGGCAGACCGCCGCCCAGGGCTTCGCTCAGGCAGGCCGCCGGGTCCAACTGCTCGGCCGCGGACGCGGTCGGGCATACGGCTTCGGTGAGCGGGTTGCTGCCGCCCAGGCCGCCGAGCATGTCCTGGATGTTGCCCAGGTTCTGGCCGGCTTCGGTCAGACACTCGATCGGGGTGGTCGGGCCGATTTCACCGGCACCGGCTTCCGGGCACAGCTGGCCCAGCAGCTGCTCACCGCCGGGAAGTTCCGGGGTGCCGCCGTCACCGCCGGGCAGACCTTCCAGGGCTTCCATGAAGCAGGCCGCCGGATCCAGACCTTCCTCGGACGTCACCGGGCACAGGGCGTCGGTCAGGGGGTTGCCGCCTTCCAGACCACCGTCGGCGAGACCGCCGAGCAGACCTTCCAGGTCGCCGAAGCCGCCGCCCAATTCCAGCAGGCAGTCGAACGGCGTGGTGGGGCCGATTTCCTCGCCCGCTGCCACCGGACAGATTCGCTCCAGAGCCATGCCGGCGCCGGGAATCTGCGGGGAGCCACCACCCGGTGCGGAGGGCAGCTGACCGGCCGCTTCGGTGAAGCAGGCCGCCGGGTCAAAGCTTTCCGCCGTGGCGGCGGTCGGGCACAGGGCTTCGGTGAGCGGGTTGCTGCCACCGAGGCCGCCGAGCAGGTCTTCGAAACCGCCGAAGCTGCCGCCGGCTTCCGCCAGACAGTCGATCGGGGTGGTCGGGCCGACTTCGGCTTCCAGGGTCTCCGGGCAGATGCCGGACAGCACATCGGTCAGCTGATCCAGACCGGGAACGTCCGGCGTACCGCCGTCGCCACCGTCACCGCCGCCGGGCAGACCGGGCAGATCACCCAGACCGGGCAGGCCGGGCATGCCGCCACCGCTCACGGCTTCCTCGAAACACACCACCGGATCCACGCGCCCGGTGCCGGCTTCCAGCGGACAAACGGCGTCGGTGAGCGGGTTCGGGTTGGTGATCATGTCGACAATGGTGATGTAGACACGGCTGGCTTCGTTGAGACAGTTCAGCGGGGTCTCCGGGCCGACACCGGCACCGGCGCTTTCCGGGCAGAACTGGTTCAGGAACTGGTCGGCACCGGGCACGCTGCCGCCGCCGTCACCGCCACCGGGCAGGCCGGGCAGACCGCCGTTGGCGCCGCCGGTCACTTCCGCGAAGCAGGTGGCCGGGTCAAAGGACGGCTCGGTGGCCGCCACCGGGCACAGCTGCTCGGTGATCGGGTTGCTGCCGCCGATCAGCTCCTGCAGGCCGTCCAGGTTGGTGGCCGATTCCTGCAGACAGGCGATCGGGAACGACAGCGGGCCGTCGGTCAGGAAGCCGGCCGGATCGTCGAAGCCTTCGGTGAAGGCCGCCGGGTCGAAGGCGCCTTCCAGATCGAACGAGGACGCCGCGGTGGGACAGAACTGAGCGACCACGTCGGTGGGATCCGGCGCGCCGCCTTCGGATTCTTCGCTTTCCTCGACGCAAAGAACCGGATCAAGCGGCGTGCCGGCGGCCCCTTCCGAGGTCTCCGGGCAGAATTCTTCGGTAAAGGCGTTGGACTCGTCCACGACCGCCGCCATTTCTTCCGGCAGGTCACGGGTTGAGGGCGTCGGCGAATTGCCGGAGACGTCACCGCCCCCGCTGCTTCCGCCGCCGCAGGCGGTCAGCAGCAGCGCGAGCACGCCACCACCGATGAGATGTTTGATGTTGGTATCCAAGGTTTACCCCTCCCTTTTTACTTCTTAGTCGCTAGCCCCCCGAAATGGAGACTGACTTTGCGACTATGGAAGGGGTGTGCAAAGCGATGTAGATGCACGCCGTTGCGGGTATGTAATAAAGCGTAGCGGTGGTAATCGAACGGTTATCCGGCACGACTCCCGGAAACCTTTATTTACCGGAGAAACGCCCGAGGGTACGGCCGTGCCAGCACCGCGGCTAGCGCGGGGCCGGCACCATGGTGTCCAGCACGCGAAGGAAGGTGGCGGGTTCCGGGCGCACCCGGTAATTGTCGGCCAGGTCCACGTAGCAGATCTCGCCCCGGGCGTCGGTGATCAACACCGTGGGCAGCACCGTGTCCGAGGGGTAGCCGAACAGCTCCAGGCCCAGGGGCGTGCCCCCGGGGTCGAGGATGCGCAGTTGCCGGGCGGCGTCCAGCTGCGGGTCCACCCACCACTCCATCGGCACGCCCAGGCGGGCGGCGAGCCGACCGGTGCGGGCGCCGGGCTGAGCGCTGACCAGGATAATGCGGGCACCGCGCCGTTCCAGTTGCGGGCGACGCCGGGCCAGCTCGCGCACCTGGGCCATGCACACCGGGCACCAGTTGCCACGGAAAAACAGCATCACCGCCGGCGCCCCGTGCAGCGAAGTGGTGGACACCGGCCGCCCCTCCAGATCCCGGAACGCCAGCGGCGGCAGCAACTGGCCGGGCCGCGGGCCGTCGGCGGCGTCGCGCTGCAGGGGGCTGTACCAGAACAGGTAGGCGCAAAGGCCGAGCAGGCCCAGCCCGGTGTACAACCAGGCCAGCCAGCGGGGATCGCCGAGCGACAAGGTGCCCAGCAGGGTCACCGCCGCGCCCAGCCAGGCGCACAGGGTGGCCAGCGGCAAATGCGGGCTGGTGCGCGCCGGCCCCAGGCTGACCAGCCAGCCCAGCAACACCAGAATCGGAACGTTGACCAGCAACGGGCCGGCCCACAGCCAATGCCGGTCCTGCCAGCCCAGCCACAGGGCATGGGCACAGATAAACAACGAGGCGAATGGGTACAACGAAATGAACAACGCTTTGACGCGCGCCATGATCCCCCCTCAAGCGGTGCGGTACAGCAGACGGCTTTTTATTCGTATATAAAACAGAGACTAAGTGGTCAACGGACGATGGACAAGACAGAATAGCGTTCTCGCAATGTCCCGGCCCGAGGTTCCATGAGTTCGGATTCCGTTTCCCTGCGCGATCGCTGGCGCCACATCATTTTCGGCACCGATACGCCGGCAGGGCAATATTTTGATCAGCTGCTGATCGTCGCCATTCTCGCCAGCGTCGCGGCGGTGATGCTCGACAGCGTGCAGTCCATCCATCAGCAATACGGCACCTGGCTGTACGGCGCGGAATGGTTCTTTACGCTGCTGTTCACCTTTGAGTACATGATCCGCCTGTGGGTCAGCGACCGGCCGCTGCGTTACGCGCGCAGCTTTTTCGGGGTGGTGGACCTGCTGTCGATCATTCCCACCTACCTGAGCCTGTTTCTGCCGGGCGCCAACTACCTGCTCACCATCCGTGCGCTGCGCGTATTGCGGGTGTTCCGGGTGCTCAAGCTGGCCCACCTGATGACCGAGGCCAACGAGCTCGGCGCCACCCTGGTGCGCACCCGACGCAAGATCGGCATCTTCATGTTCTCGGTGGTGATCGTGATCATCATCTTCGGCAGCCTGATGTATCTGGTGGAGGGGCCGGCCAACGGTTTCACCAGCATTCCACGCAGCATCTACTGGGCCATCGTCACCATCACCACGGTGGGCTACGGCGATATTTCACCGCAAACCTCGCTGGGCCAGGCGGTGGCGTCCATGGCGATGATCACCGGTTACGCCATCATCGCCGTGCCCACCGGCATCGTCACCGCGGAAATGTCCAAGGCGAGCATGGCCCGGCGCTACGAGCGCGAGTGCCCCAACTGCCACCGCCATGACCATGATCCGGACGCCCGCTTCTGCAAGCAGTGCGGCACCGGCCTGCCCAAGCCCGGGCAGGAAGACGCGGGCTAGAGCGCGCCGAGCTCGAAGGTTTCGCCGTCGGAATCCACCACCAGACGGGCGCCGCCGCCCTGCTCTTCGCGGCGCGCCCAGTCCACCAGCTGGTAGAAAATATTGCGTGAGATGAGCGCTTCCAGGTTGTCGCGCACATGCACGTAGGGCGCCGGCTCGCCGCTGTCGGCGTCGGTCTCCACCCGTAATGGATGGCGCGCGCCCGCCACCACATGGGTCCCTACATTGGTGGTGAACACCAGCTTCTCGCGGTCGCCGTCGGTGACGCGCTCCACGTCGGTGGCGACAAAGGGGGCGTCATCCACCTTGATGCGCAGCTTTTCCACCGGCGTGACCAGAAAATAATCGTCGCCTTCGCGCAGCAGAATGGTGGAGAACAGCTTGACCATGCGCTCGCGCTGAATCGGCGATTCCTGGTAATACCAGGTGCCGTCGCGGGCGATGCGCATATCGATATCGTCCTGGCGTTCCGGCTGCCATTTGTGTACCGGGGGCAGCCCCTGTTCGTCCTGGTCGGCTTTTTCCAGCAGCGCCAGTAATTCCTCGGCTTTGCTCATCGAAATTCCTTATTTGCCGCGCTGGCCTTTGTTGCCCATGCGGATGCCGATCTCGATCAGGAAATCGAGAAAGTCGTCCTTGTCCTCGATCAGGCGCTGATAGAACGGCGACTGCATCAACGCAACGGCGCCGTGCGCCAGAGCCCAGGCGGAGCAGATATGATAGATGGCGGGCACCGGCTCCAGGGAACCTTCCTGGATGCGGGCCTCGACGATGTGGTTGAGCTTCTCGAAATTGGCTTCGCGGATGCGGTGCAGTTTGTCCACCAGCTCGGGCACGGCGTGATCCTTGATCACTTTGTTTTCCAGCCGGTCGAACAACTGGTAGCGGGCCGGATCGCTGATCCGGAAGCGGAAGTATTCGCGCGCCAGGGTTTCCTTGTCGTCGGACTCGGAGATGTCCTGGAACAGCGACGCCAGATCCTCCTCGTAACGAAGCATCAACAGCAGGTAGATCTGGTTCTTGGTCTCGAAGTGCTTGTAGATGGTGCCCTTGCCAATGCCCACCCGGTCGGCGATGTTCTCCACCGTGACGCGGTCCTCGCCCTGCTCCAGAAACAGAATCAGTGCGGCGTCCAGAATTTCCTGCTCGCGCTGCCGGAATTCCTGCGCCTTACGCGTGGCTTTTTCCAAGTCACCCATCTATACCTCCTCGTTTATGGGCTAGATTACCATAACCACGCCCTCTGCACGTTACCTCCAGGGCGGTTACAATCAAGTGAGCTTTGTGGAGGAGCACTGGCAATGGTCGACCTGAAAGCGGAATTCCCGTTGCACCAAGACGTGCTGTATCTCAACCACGCCGCCGTGGCCCCCTGGCCCCGCCGCACCCGCGACGCGGTGGTCGCCTTCGCCGGCCAGAACATCCAGGTGGGCGCCCGGGACTACCCGCAATGGGCGCGCGTGGAGCAACGTCTGCGCGACCGTCTCGGTTGGTTGATCAACGTCGAGCCGGCGGACGTGGCGCTGCTCAAGAACACCTCCGAAGGGCTGTCGGTGATCGCCCAGGGGCTCGATTGGCGGGCCGGCGACCAGGTGGTGATCAGCGATCAGGAGTTCCCGTCCAACCGGATTCCCTGGCAGGCCCTGGCCGACCAGGGCGTCGAGGTGGTGGAAGTGGACGTGAGCGGCCCGGACGCCGAGCAGCGGGTGATCGACGCGATCGGCGAACGCACCCGTCTGGTATCGCTGTCCTCGGTGCAGTACGGCAGCGGTATCCGCCTGAACCTGGCGCCGATCGGCCGCGCCTGCCGGGACAGCGGCGTGCTGTTCTGCGTGGACGCGATCCAGAGCCTGGGCGCGGTGCGTTTCGACAGCGGCGAGGTGTACGCGGATTTCGTGGTTGCCGACGGCCATAAATGGATGCTCGGCCCGGAGGGCCTGGCGCTGTTCTACTGCCGGCCGGCGGTGCGCGAGCGCCTGCGGTTGCGGCAATTCGGCTGGCATATGATCGCCAACGCCGGCGACTACAGCCAGACCGGCTGGCGGGTGGCCGAGGACGCGCGCCGCTTTGAATGCGGCAGCCCGAACATGCTCGGCGCCCACGCCCTGGACGCCTCCCTCTCTCTGTTTCAGGAACTGGGCATGGACACCGTGGCCCGGGCCCTGGCGGAGCGAATCGGCTATCTGGACAGCGCCCTGCGCGACCGCGGCGCCGAGGTGCTCAGCCCGGCGCAAACGGAACGGCGCGCCGGCATCGTCACCTTCCGGCTGATGGACGAGGCCCCCGCGGACACCCGGGCGCGGCTGCAGGCCGGCGGCGTGGTGTGCGCGGAACGGGGCGGCGGCGTGCGTTTCTCGCCGCACTTCTATACTGACTATTCGGTCATGGATCGCGCGGTGGCGCTACTGTAGGATCACGCCATGAATTCCCAGCGACTCTACCAATGGCTCTGTGAACGTCTCCAGCGGCAACCGGACCACTCCGACTGGCCGCTCGGCGACCTGGAAAGCCAGCGCGCCCAGCTGCGCCCCTGCGATGTGCTGCTGGTGGACGGCGACAGCCCTCTGGACCGCCGTCTGAAGGTGCTCACCGGCAGCCGCTTTTCACGGGTGCTGCTCTACATCGGCCGTCCCCATGAAGTGGCGGACCCGGCCCTGCGCTCGCTGCTGGCGGATTACCTGCCCTGCCGGCCGGACACCCAGTTGGTGCTGGACGCCAGCCTGGAGCGCGGGCTCTGCGTTCGCGACCTGAGCAATCTCCACGATCTGCACCTGCGGGTCTGCCGGGCGCAGAATCTGTCCGAGGCGGAATGCCAGGACGCCTTGCGCTTCGCCATCAGCCGCGTGGGCACCGGCACCCAGCACACCTGGAGCACGCTGGCGCTGCTGTGGTTGCTGCCCTGGCGCACCCTGGCGCGCCACGCCCGTCGGCGGCTGCTCAACCGCTGGGCCAACGACCTGTTGCGGGCCATCACCGGCACCGCCGTGGGCGAGGCTTTCGCCTTTATCCAGTTTCCGGTGCACCCGCTGGTCAAGGAGCCCGGCGACGCGGGGACCCGGCTGCTGCGCCTGCAGCCCCGGGTGTTCCACGCCGCCGACTTCGATCACTCGCCCTACTTCGACGTCATCAAAGCGCCCTACCTGCTCGACAAAGTGCCCACCGGCTTCGGCGCCCTGCCCTGGAAAGGCAACGCCGGCGCCCTGGCGCCGGAGCAGCGTAAACGTCACTTATCCGTGGTGGACGGCTAGCCCCGGCCGCCGCCGGCCCCCGCCCGCCGCCCGCCGCGCGCCAGACCCGCCAGCACCAGCAGAGCCAGCCAGCCCCAGCCACCGGCACCGCCGCCGCCACCGCCGCCACCGGACCCGCCGGTGTCGCCGCCACGCCACGGCTGCTTTCCTGGCCGGCCGCCGCCGGCGTCACGAAGGCGCGGGTATCGCCGGCCGGGAAATCACCGTTGGCGGCGCCCGCGTCCAGGAACACCCGGCCACTGCCCTCGCCGGTCAGCGCCAGGCTCAGGGTGCGGCTTTCGCCGCGCGCCAGGTCGCCCAGGTCGCAACGCACCGGCTGAGTGTCGGTGCAGCCCGCGGGCAGGCTGTCGTAATCCCAGCCGGCGGGCACCTGGAAGCTCGCCCAGGCGTTATAGGCGTCGCGGTGCTGCGCCTGGTTGGTGATCTCCGCGCGGACCGAAACGGTGCCGCCGCTACGGGTGGCGGTGGCTTCCAGCGTCATATCCGGCACATCGCTGAACACCGGTGAGAACTGCTCGGTGTCGGCGCTGTAATAGTCGTGGCTGTCGCTGATCGGGGTCACCGTGACCCGGTCGGTGAAGGTACCGCCGTGGGTGGGGGTCAGCCACAGGCGGTGGCTGTTGCTGACCGCGCCGGTGGACAGTTCCGCCGCGCCCAGGCAATCGGTGTAGCCGCCGCGGGCGGTGCACTGCAGATCGTCGGCGCTGACCCGCAGGCCGGCCTTGTGGTGGATCCGGATGCCCACCTGGCGGGCGTCGTTGACCTGGCTCAGGTTGCTGACCCGGGTGTCCATGGACAGCGCCCGCCCGGGGCCGGTGTAGAGGCTTTCGCCCTCGGATTCGCTGTGCAAATCCACCATGGCGCCGGAGGAGGTGCTCTCGATCCAGCCCAGATAGGCGCTCACCCGGGTGTAGACCGCCGGCACGCCGGACGCGCACCGCTCGGTGCCGTAGCTGGTGACGCCCACCAGCCAGGTGCGTCCGTCCTGCTGGAAGATCAGCGGCCCGCCGCTGTCGCCCCGGCAGGTGTCCTGGTTGGTGCCGTTCACCGGGTTTCTCTCGGCGGCGCAGATCTGTCCGGAGGTGAGACTGTTCCAGTAGGTGCTGCACTGCTGCGGCGACACGTAATCCAGACCGGCCTGCTGCAGGGTGTCGGACATGCTGCTGGTTTCGGTCTGCCCCCAACCCAGCGCCACCAGGGCCTCGTCCGAGGAACCGGCGCGCAACGCTTTCATCTCGTCCGCCTTGGCCAGGTCCAGGGGCTCCAGCCGGGAGGCCGAGGACAGCTCAAGCAGGGCCAGGTCGTTGTGGTACACGCCGGTGCGGTAGTGCTCGTGCACGCGCACCGAGCGCACCGCCAACCGTTCCGGGGCCTGCTCATGGCGATTCAGGTGCCCGAGGGAGACATACAGGTCGCTGGCGGCGTAGTCGTCCACGCAGTGCGCGGCGGTGAGCACCCAGCGCGGCGCCACCAGGGCGCCGCCGCAGCGGGTGTACCCGTAACTGGCGCCGCCGATCTCGATTTCCGCCATCCAGCTGCGCGCCGTGGGGACCGGGTCCCCACCGATGATACGCGGCGTCATGGTGTCGTCCGCGCCGAACGCCACGCCGGAGAGAAGCCCTGAAGCCACAATGAATGAGATTATAAGATTACGCATAGCCCGACCCGCCTAGTGTTAAGTTCGTACTCGGCGGATACTAGGTCACGCTTAGTGGCGATTACTAGAGTAGTTGGATGATATCAGTACGACATCATTCTTATTTGTGACTCAACGCATAGGTAATTCGTGCCCTAACGCACAAAAAAACACCGGGCTGAGCCCGGTGTTTTCGGTTCTGGTAGGAAAAAAGGGTGAAAAGCGTACTAGTCGGCGACCATGCCGCAGGCCATACGCGGTCCGCCGCCGCCCAGGGGTTTGGGCTGATCGCTGTAGTTGTCGCCGCCGGCGTGCACCATCACCGCGCGGCCTTTCAGGTCGTCCATCTCCAGCCGGGGTGCGAGAACCGGCAGCGTGGCGCGGCCCTCATCGTCCACGTACAGCGCCGGCAGGTCGCCCAGGTGGCCGTCGCCCCAGGGGGTGCCGTGGCGGCCGCTGTTGTCCGGGTCGAAATGGCCGCCGGCGGCCAGGGCCGGCACCGTGTCGCCGTCCTTCTCGCCGGGCTGGCAGGTGGGGTTCTGATGAACGTGGAACCCATGGATGCCCTCGTCCAGATCCTTCAGATCCGGCGTGAACACCAGGCCGTATTCGCTCTCGGTGACGGTGACCGTGCCGACACTGTCACCGGGGCCTTCGTCGGTGGCTTCGTGCAGGGTGATGGTGGTGGCCGCCTGGGTGGTGCCGGCAACGGCGCCGGCGAACAGAGCGAGTAACAGGTGTCGATTGCGCATAGTCATGCCTTCCTTGTGTCGTCGATGGTTGATCACACTGTCACATCCTAGTCATCCGTGGACACGCATTTAAAGCGAAACCGTCACCCTGGTTCTGAAAGCGCACAGGTTTTACGGTTTTTCCCTGTTTTTTACGTTCCTGGTCCGGGTCATCTTTAAGTGCCAGCTCCAAGGCCTCAATAGCGCCACGAACTTCTTAGTTATTCCCCTCATAAGCGCCTTTCTTATTTCATAAAAGTATCGAACCTTCACTTTCACAAGTTTCCTGGAATGAAGAGACCGGCGGACACCGCTGTTTTACCGGGTGCCGCCGCCGTGAGCGTCTTGTGAAGTTTTCACTCCCGGGCCTAGGCTTGAAGCCAGCAAAGGATTGAACACCACCCAGGAGGCAACATGGCCAAGAAGGCAGCCAAGAGCGACCGGAAAACCGTTAAAGGAAATGGCGGAGAAACCCACCAGACCGCCGGGGGCGAAGTGCCCACCCTGACCACCAAGCAGGGCGTGCCGGTGGCCGACGACCAGAACACCCTCACCGTCGGCGAGCGCGGCCCCGCCGCCCTGGAAGACTTCCACTTTCGCGAGAAACTGTTCCACTTCGATCATGAGCGCATTCCCGAGCGCGTCGTGCACGCTCGCGGGTTCGCGGCGCACGGCTACTTCGAGAACTACGCGCCGCTGGACAAACTGACCCGCGCCGGATTGTTCCAAAAAAAGGGCCAGCGCACGCCGGCGTTCGTGCGTTTTTCCACGGTGGCCGGCAATAAGGGCTCCGGGGATCTGGCGCGCGACGTGCGCGGCTTCGCCGTAAAGCTGTACACCGAGGAAGGCAACTGGGACATCGTCGGCAACAACATTCCGGTGTTCTTCATCCAGGACGCGATGAAGTTCCCGGACCTGATCCACGCCGCCAAGCAGGAACCGGACCGGGGCTTTCCCCAGGCGCAGACCGCCCATGACAATTTCTGGGATTTCATCTCCCTGACGCCGGAAAGCATGCACATGGTCATGTGGATTATGTCCGACCGCACCATCCCGCGTTCGCTGCGTTTCATGGAAGGGTTCGGCGTGCACAGCTTCCGCATGGTCAACGCCAAGGGCGAGTCCACCTTCGTGAAATTCCACTGGAAGCCCAAACAGGGCATGCAGTCGGTGGTCTGGAACGAAGCTCTGAAAATCAACGGCGCCGATCCGGATTTCCATCGCCGGGACATGTGGGGCGCGATCGAATCCGGCGACTACCCGGAGTGGGAACTGGGCCTGCAGATTTTCGACGAAAAGTTCGCTGAAAAATTCGATTTCGACGTGCTCGACCCCACCAAGATCATTCCCGAGGAAGAAGTGCCGGTGACCCCGGTGGGCCGCCTGGTACTGAACCGCAACGTGGACAACTTTTTCGCCGAAACCGAGCAGGTGGCCTTCTGTACGCAGAACATCGTGCCGGGCATTGATTTCACCAATGATCCGCTGCTGCAAGGCCGCAACTTTTCCTACCTGGATACCCAGCTCAAGCGTCTCGGCGGCCCCAACTTCACCCATATTCCGATCAACGCGCCCAAGTGCCCCTATCACACCCTGCAGCAGGACGGGCACATGGCGATGGAGAACCCCAAAGGCCGCGCCAACTACGAGCCCAATTCCTGGGGCGGTGCCGAAGGCGGCCCGCGCGAAAACCCGCAGCGCGGTTTCCACAGCTACCCGGCCGAGGAAGCGGGCACCAAGCAGCGCCTGCGCCCGGAAAGCTTTTCCGACCATTACAGCCAGGCCCGTCAGTTCTTTATCAGCCAGACCGAGGTGGAACAGGACCACATCACCGACGCCCTGGTGTTCGAACTGAGCAAGGTGGACACCGTGGCGATTCGCGCGCGCATGGTGTCGCACCTGCGCAACATCGACGAAGACCTGGCCAAGGGCGTGGCCAAGGGTCTGCGGCTGAGTCCGCTGCCGCGCGCCGCCGACGCCGCGCGGCCCACCCGTCAGGACCTGAAGGCGTCGCCGGCACTGAGCATTCTGCTTAACCAGCCGGAAACCTTCTCCGGCCGCAAGATCGGCGCACTGGTCAGCGACGGCGCCGACGCCGCCCTGCTCACCGCGCTGGAGAAAGCGGCCAAGAAAGAAGGCGCCAAGGTGGCCTATGTGGCGGCCTCCGTGGGCGGCGTGAAACTCAGCGACGGCAGCTGGTTGGAAGCCGACGAAAAAATCGACGGCGGTCCCTCGGTGGTGTTCGACGCGGTGGCGCTGGTGCTCTCGGAAAAGGGCGCCCGCGAACTGGCGGCGATGCCCCCGGCCCGCGACTTCGTCAGCGACGCGCTGGCGCACAAGAAGTTCATCGGCTTCACCGAGGAAGCGGTGGCACTGCTCGGCCTGTCGGGCCCGGACGACGCCGGCGCGGAAGGGCTGGTGCCGCTGGACAAGGCCGGCGACGCCGCCCGCTTCCTGACCCTGTGCCGGCACCTGCGTTGCTGGACCCGGGCCTGACCCGTGCCGCGTATTTTCAGGCCCAGGGCCAATGCCCTGGCCTGGATGGCGCTGATTCTGGCGTTCGCGCTGGTGGTGGTGATGGTGGCGCTGGGCGCCTATTACTTCCAGTCGCCCTACTACAGCGGCGTTGACCGAACGCCGGCTCAGCCGGTGCCGTTCAGCCACAAGCATCATGTCGGCGAGCTGGGTCTGGATTGCCGTTACTGCCATACCTCCGTGGAGCAATCCTCGTTCGCGGGGGTACCGGAGAGCGAAATCTGCATGACCTGTCATTCGCAGCTCTGGACCAACGCCGACATGCTCGCGCCGGTTCGCGACAGCCTGCGTGACGACAAGCCCCTGCGCTGGCGGCGGGTCCACGACCTGCCCGACTACGTGCGCTTCGATCACAGCGCCCACGTCAATAACGGGGTGCCCTGCGAAGCCTGCCACGGCCGGGTCGACCGAATGCCGCTGACCACGCAGAAAAAAACCCTATTCATGCAGTTCTGCCTCGACTGCCACCGCAATCCCGCGCCCCGCCTGCGGCCGCCCGACGCGGTCTTCGAGATGGGCTGGGAAGCCCGGCGAGGCGTCGACCGCCAGCAACTGGGTGAGCGTCTGATGGCGCGTTACCACACGCCCTCCACCGAGCGTTTGACGGACTGCAGCCTATGTCATCAATAATCGCCCGCGAACACGGCACCGACATGGCCGCCCTGCGCCGTAAACTGGCCGGCCGCTCCGGCCGCCACTACTGGCGCAGCCTCGAAGAGCTGGCCGACAGCGATGACTTCCAGCGGCTGCTGGAAGAAGAATTTCCCAGGCTGGCGCCGCTCTGGGAAGGCCGGGTGTCGCGGCGCGGGCTGCTGGGCCTGATGGCCGCGTCCCTGGCCCTGGGCGGCCTGACCGGCTGCAAGCCCCAGCCGGAGGAACGGATCGCCCCCTACACACGGCGCCCGGAGGACCTGCTGCCCGGGCGTGCCCGCTGGTACGCCTCCACCCTGCCCCTGGACGGCTATGCCCGGGGCGTGCTGGTGAAGACGTTCCAGGGCCGGCCGGTGAAGGTGGAAGGCAACCCGGAGCACCCCGCCAGCCTGGGCGCCACCGACAGCATCGCCCAGGCGGAAATTCTCGGCCTCTACGACCCGGACCGCTCGCAGACGATACGCTACCAAGGCACCGCCGGCAGCGACGCCGCCTTCCTCGAGCAGCTGCAGGCGCAACGCCGCCACTGGGCCGCCGGCGAGCGCCGGCTGTGCCTGCTTACCGGCTCGCTCACGTCACCCAGCCAGCACGCGCTGATAGAACGGCTGAAACGCCTCTATCCGTCCACGCGCTGGTACCGCCACGAGCCGCTCGCCAACGGCGCCGCCCGCCAGGGCACCCGGCAGCTGTTCGGCGAGCCCCGGGAGGCCCGCTACCGGCTTGACCGGGCCCGGGTGATCCTGGACCTGGACGCGGATATGCTCGGCAGCGGCCCCGCCAAACTGGTGCACGCACGCCACGCCATGGGCCGGCGCCGGCCGGACCGCGAAGACGCGCTGCTGAATCGTCTCTATAGCGTGGAAAGCACGCCCTCGATCACCGGCGCCAGCAGCGACCACCGGCTGCCGCTGGCCGCCGCCGAGGTGCCCGCGCTGGCCGCCGCCCTGGCGGCGCGCCTGGGGGTGCCCGGCATGGCGGATCAGGCTGAAAACAGCCCGGTCGACCCCGCCTGGCTGGACGCCCTGGCCGAGGACCTGCGCCGCGCCGGCGCGAAAGCGGTAGTGATACCCGGCGACACCCAGCCGGCGGCATTGCACGCTTTGGCGCACGCCATCAACCACCATCTCGGCGCCGCCGGCACCAGCGTGGAATACAGCGCCCCGGTGGCGCCCGCCGCCGACGGCGACCTGGCCGACCTGAGCCGCGCCATGGGCGAGGGCCGGGTCGACGCGCTGCTGATGCTGAACGTCAATCCGGTCTACAACGCCCCCGCCGGGCTGGCGTTCGAAGAGCGTCTGGCGCGGGTGCCGTTCAGCGTCCACTGCGGCCAGTACCGCGACGAAACCGGGCGCGCCGCGCTCTGGCATCTGCCCGCCGCCCATCCGCTGGAAAGCTGGGACGATGCGCGCGCCTTCGACGGCACCGTCAGCCTGATGCAGCCCACCATTGTGCCGCTGTTCGGCGGCTACACCGCCCAGCAAGTACTCGCCGCCTTCGCCGGCCGCTACCGCGCCGACCCTCGCGAACTGGTCCGTGAGCACTGGCGACAGGCGCTGCCGGGGGCGGACTTCGAACGCCACTGGCACAGCGCCCTGCAGCAGGGCTGGATCGACGGCACCGCCCTGCCGGCCTCCCTGCCGACGCTGCGCAATACGCCGCCGCCACCGCCGCCCACCGACCGGGACGGCCTGCTGCTGCAGTGGCGCGCCGACCCGGCCCTGCACGACGGCCACTACGCCAACAACGGCTGGCTGCAGGAGTTGCCGCGCCCGCTGACCCAGCTCACCTGGGACGGCGCCGCGCTGATCTCACCGGCGCTGGCGGAACGCGAAGGCCTGAGCGAGGGCCAGCGTGTGCGGCTCACCCTGGCCGGCCGCAGCCTGGACACGCCGGTGTGGATCCAGCCCGGCCAGCCGGCCCGGGCGATCACCCTGTTCCTCGGCCAGGGCCGCCGCGACGCCGGCCGCGTCGGCAACGGCGTGGGGGTCAACGCCTACCGGCTGATGCCCGACCACGGCGCCTTCGCCGCCGGCGGAGTGACTCTGGAGGTGCTCGGCGACCGCGCCGCCCTGGCCAGCACCCAGCAACACCACAACATGGCCGGCCGCGATCTGCTGCGCGAAACCGACCTGGCGCATTTCCAGGAAGAGCCCGGTTTCGCTCAACCGGACCGGGTGGAAGAACCGATCTCGCTGTACCCGGAGTGGGACTACCCGGACCACGCCTGGGGCATGAGCATCGATCTGAACAGCTGCATCGGCTGCAACGCCTGCATCACCGCCTGCCAGGCGGAGAACAACATTCCCATTGTCGGGCCGGAGGAGGTGCGGCGCGGCCGTGAAATGCACTGGATCCGCGTGGACCGTTACTACGCCGGGCCGCTGGACGATCCCAGCATGCACTTCCAGCCGGTGCCCTGCATGCACTGTGAAAAAGCCCCCTGCGAATACGTCTGCCCGGTGGAGGCCACCCAGCACAGCAGCGAGGGCCTCAACGAAATGATCTACAACCGCTGCGTGGGCACCCGCTATTGTTCGCAGAACTGCCCGTACAAGGTGCGCCGCTTCAACTGGTACCACTACACCGAAGCCACCGCCGAGCTGGCCACGCCGGCCGCCGCCCACAACCCGGATGTCACCGTGCGCAGCCGCGGCGTGATGGAAAAATGCACCTACTGCGTGCAGCGCATCAATCAGGCCGAAACCGACGCCCGCAACGAAGACCGCCCCCTGGAAGACGGCGAGTTGCGCACCGCCTGTCAGCAGGTGTGTCCGTCCGAGGCGATTGAATTCGGCGATCTCAACGACCGCCACAGCGCCGTCAGCCGGGCCAAGGCAAGCCCGCTCAACTACGCCATGCTGGAAGAGCTGAACACCCGGCCGCGCACCACCTATCTGGCCGGCGTGCGCAACCCCAATCCGGCGATCCAGGCGCTCGAGGCGCGGGAGGCGCCGGCATGAACCGGCGCCGCGACGAGCTGGCCCCGCCCGGCCTCAGCGCCGGCGCGCTCACCGACCGGGTGAGCGCCACGGTGCTCGGCACCCGGCCGCCCAGGGCCTGGTGGCTGGCGCTGGGCCTGGCGACGCTGTTGTCCCTGCTGTTCCTGGTCGGCGTGGTCTACGTGCTCAGCGCGGGGGTCGGCGCCTTCGGCCTGAACATTCCGGTGGCCTGGGGTTTTCCCATCATCAATACCATCTGGTGGATCGGCATCGCCCACGCCGGCACGCTGATCTCGGCGGTATTGTGGCTGACCCGCCAGGACTGGCGCGCCTCCATCAGCCGCTCGGCGGAGGCCATGGCGATGTTCGCCATCGTGCTGGCCGGCAGTTACCCGCTGCTGCACCTGGGGCGTCCCCAGTTCGCCTATTTTCTGCTGCCCTACCCCAACCTGATGGATCTCTGGCCGCAGTGGCGCAGCCCGCTGGTGTGGGACTTCTTCGCCATCGCCAGCTATCTGCTGTTCACCGCCAGCTTTCTGTTCCTGAGCCTGCTGCCGGACCTGGCCAGCCTGCGCGACCGCGCCCGTCACCGCGCCGTGCAGCTGTTCTACGGCGTGCTGGCGCTGGGCTGGCGCAACTCGGCACGGCACTGGCACCGCTACCAGCAGGCCCACCGGGTGCTGGCGGTGATCGCGGTGCCCATCGTGGTGTCGGTCACCGGCACCATTTCACTGGACCTGGCGGTCAGCATCGTGCCCGGGTTTCATTTCACCATCTTTCCGCCCTACTTCGTCGCCGGCGCGCTCTATTCCGGCTTCGCCACGGTGGCGATCATCGCCATCGTGCTGCGCGCCCTGTTCGGCTTCCGCGATCTGATCACCCGGGCGCATCTGAACCGGCTCGGCATCATGATGCTGTGCTTCGTGCTGGTGGTGGACTACGCCTACCTGCAGGAAGTGTTCACCGCCTTCTACACCGGCGAGGACTTTTACCGCAGCGTCTATTACGACCGCTGGAGCGGGCCCTACGCGCCCTTCTACTGGGGCATGATCCTGTGCAACGTGGTGCTGGCCCAGGGCCTGTGGTTCCGGCGCCTGCGCGAGAGCGTGCCGGGGCTGCTGTGCCTGGCGGTGATCGCCGAGATCGGCATGTGGCTGGAACGCTTTCAGATCGTCATCACCAGCACCCACAAGGACTACATGCCCAGCGCCTGGGATACGGTAACGCCCAGCGCCTGGGACTGGCTCACCTACGCCGGCTCGATCGGCGTGTTCGTGGTGTTGCTGCTGCTGTTCATCAAGCTGATGCCGGCGATCTCCATGCACGACATGCGGGAGATGCTGCACCGCCGCAAACAGCGGGAGGCCGACCATGGATGAGCGCCTGCACGGGCTGCTGGCCCGCTTCCCCGACGCCGACCGCCTGCTCGCCGCCAGCCGTGATTTGCGCCGGCGCGGACTGACCCGCCTGGACGCCTACAGCCCGCACCCGGTGGAAGGCCTCGACCAGGCGCTGGGCCTGAGCGAGCGGCGCGTGCCGGTCATCGCCCTGGTGTGCGCGGTGGTGGTCGGCGCCGGCGCCCTGGCGCTGCAGGTGTACGCCTCGCTGGATTATCCCTTCAACGTGGGCGGCAGGCCGGTACTCAGTTGGCCCGCCTATACCATCGTTACCTTCGCCATGACCATGGTCGGCGCCACCCTGGGCGCCATGCTGTCGATGCTGTGGCTGAACGGTTTCCCCCGTCCCTACCACCCGCTGTTCAACGTGGCGGAGTTCGACGCGGCATCGCGGGACGGCTATTTCCTGTGCCTGGAAGCGTCGGACCCGCTGTTCGACGCGGAGCGGCTGCGCGAGCACCTGCTGCAAAACGGTGCGGTGTCGATCCAGGAGGTGCCGGCATGAAGTACTGGTCCTGGTGGTTGCTGGTGCCGGCGCTGCTGTGCGGCTGCGAGCAGCCCGACATGGCCGACCAGCCGCGCCTGGAAACCTATGAAACCGGCGCCGCCTTCAACGACGGCCTGGCCGCCCGGCCGGTGCCCGAAGGCACGGTGGCGCGGGATCAGCGGCCGGCGGCCACGGAGAACCCGCTGCCGATCAACGCTGAAACACTGGCCCACGGGCGGGAACAGTTCGATGTGTTCTGCGCGCCCTGCCACGGCCGCAACGGGCGCGGCCAGGGGGTGATCGTGCAGCGCGGCTTCCCGGCGCCGCCCAGCCTGCACCGGCCACGCCTGCGCCGGGCCGGGGACCGGCATTTCTACCAGGTGATTCGCGACGGCCACGGCGCCATGTACGCCTACGCCAGCCGCGTGCCCGAGGACCAGCGCTGGGCGATCATCGCCTACATTCGCAGCCTGCAGTTGAGCCGCAACGCGCGCCTGGAGGACGTGCCACGGGACCACCGGCCGCTGCCCGACACCGGGGAGGACCCGCCATGACCCGGGCGCTGGTGTTCGTCGCCGTCGCCGGGCTGTTGCTCACCGGCCTGGGGGCGCTGCTGGACAGCGCCGCCTTCCTGCGCGCCTGGCTGGTGGCCGCCCTCACCGGCATCGCCCTGCCGCTGGGCGCCATGGCGGTACTGATGACCCACAATCTCACCGGCGGCCAGTGGGGCGAGCCGGTGCGCGCGCCGCTGAAGGCGGTGGTGGCGACCCTGCCGCTGATGCTGGTGGCGTTCGTGCCCCTGCTGCTGGGCGCGCGGGTACTGCTCCCCTGGACCGGCGACCTGAGCGGCCTGCCCGAGGTGGTGCGGCACAAGACGTTCTATCTGAACCTGCCGTTTTTCCATGCCCGCTTCGCCCTGTACGCGGTGATCTGGCTGACCCTGGCCGCGCGGCTCTCGGTGTGGCGCGGCGACCGCCGCTCCATGCCGGCCAGCGCCGGCGGGCTGGTGCTATGGGCGCTCACCACCACCTTTTTCGCGTTCGACTGGATCATGGGCCTGGAGCCGGCCTGGTACTCGGACATTCTGGGCCTGATTTTCATGGGCTCGGCGCTGTCCATGGCGCTGGCGCTGCCGTTCCTGCTGCCGGGCGTCTACCCGGACGCGGAGCGGTGGCCGGCGCTGGAAGGCGCGCGGCGGGATCTGGCGCATCTGTGGCTGGCGGCGATCCTGTTCTGGGTGTTCGTGGCCTTCAGCCAGTACCTGATCATCTGGAGCGGCGATCTGCCCCACGAAATCCGCTGGTACGCCCACCGTGGCCAGGGCGGCTGGCAGTGGCTGGCGCTGGCGATGATGACACTGTGCGGGGCGCTGCCGTTCGCCGCCCTGCTGCCCGCCGGCTGGAAGCGGCGCGCCCGGCCGCTGGCGGTCCTGGCGGCGCTGGTGCTGCTGGGGCATGCGCTGGAATTCGCCTGGCTGGTGCTGCCCGCGTACTACCCGCACCACTGGCCGCTCGGCTGGCGCTCACCGGTGGCGTTGCTCACCCTCGCCGCCCCGGGCCTGCTGCTGATCCAGCGTTATCGTTCGCGGCGCGCGGAGGGCACCCGATGACCGCACCACGGCGCGACCCCGGTTACGAACAGCGCGACGTCTCACCGCGCCTGCCGCTGGTGGCGGCGGTTCTGGTGTCGTGCCTGCTGGCGGTGGTGCTGGGCCTGATCGGCTGGGCGTTCGCGCTGCGCGGCGACACCGGGCCGCGCGCCACCGGCTTCTTCGAACTGCCGCTGGAGCAACCCGGCACCCCGCACCTGCAGGCCGAGCCCGGCCACGACCTGCAACGCATGCGCGAAATCAGCGAACGGGGGCTGCACCGATACGGCTGGGTGGACCAGGAGGCCGGGGTGGTGCACATCCCGATTGAGCGGGCCATGGCTCTCTACGCGCGCCGCCATGGCGACGGGGAGGCGCGCCCATGAGCCGCCTGATACTGGCCGCCGGCGTGCTCGGCCTGCCGCTGCTGGTCACCGCCCAGCCGCCGACGCCGTCGCAAACCCTGGACCGGGTCGGCGTGGATCAGCGCATCGGCGAGCGGGTGCCCCTGGATCTGCGCTTCACGGATCGCCACGGCGACAGCGTGACCCTGGGCAATCTGATCGACGGCAAACCCGCCCTGCTGCAGCTGGCCTGGTACGACTGCCCGAACCTCTGCGATCTGTCCCTGCGGCGCCTGGGCAGCCGGCTCTCGGAGGTGAAGTTCCAGCCCGGCGAGGACTTCCGGGTGATCACCGTGAGCATCGACCCGCGGGAAGGCGCCGACGCCGCCGACCGCGCCCTGGCCACTTTGCGCGACAGCCATCAGGGCGACAGCGACGCCGGCGACTGGCGGGTGCTGACCGGCGACGCCCGGGCCATCGACACCCTGGCGCGGCGGATCGGCTACCGCTACCAATACGACGCGGACAGCGAGCAGTTCGCCCACCCGGCCGCCCTGGCGGTACTCGACGGCGACGGGCGCCTCTCTTCGTATCTGCTGGGCCTGACGTTTTCCGGGCGGGACGTGGAACTGGCGCTGACCCGCGCCGGCGAAGGCCGGCTGGGCTCGATCACCGACCGGATCGCACTGCGCTGTTTTCACTTCGATCCGGAGAAAGGCACCTACACCCTGGACATCCTGCGGCTGCTGAATCTCGCCTGCCTGATCACCGCCCTGGTGCTGGCGCTGGTGGTGGGCCGGCTGCTCCGGCGCCGCCGCGGGAATGACCGGCAAGGGAGGCATTGAGCCATGGCCGACGCCGACGATAGATGGCAGCTGCTGCTGTTCCCGGAATCCGCGTCCAGCGTGTCCGGCCAGGTGGACACCCTGTTCTGGGCCATGGTGGTGGCCTGCGGGCTGGTGGTGGCGCTGGTGTTTACGGTGCTGCTGGTGTTCGGCATCCGTTATCGGCGCGGCTCGCCGGCCAGCCGCCGCGGGTCGCCGCTGCTGTACCACAACCGCTGGCTGGAAATCGGCTGGTCGATTCCGGTGCTGGCCGCGTTCCTGTTTTTCTTTGCCTGGGGCGCGCTGCTCTACGTGGAGATTCTCGATCCGCCCACGCCGGAGGACGGCGACGCGCGGCGGGTGAACGTGATCGGCAAACAGTGGATGTGGAAGTTCCAGCACCCGGAGGGCATCCGCGAGATCAACACTCTGCACGTGGCCGTGGGCCAGACCGTGCGGCTGCGCATGACTTCCCAGGACGTGATCCACAGCTTTTTCGTGCCGGCCTTCCGCATCAAGCAGGACGTGCTGCCGCAAACCTATACCCGCTTGCAGTTCGCCCCCACCAAGGTCGGGCGCTTCGACCTCTATTGCGCGGAATATTGCGGCCTGTCCCATTCCGGCATGGTCGGCGAAGTGGTGGTGATGCCGCCCTCGGAATTCCAGGACTGGCTGGCGCGGCGCGACCGGCCGGGCACGCCGCAACAGGACGGCGAGCGGCTGTTCCGCCAGTACGGCTGCAGCGGCTGCCACGGCGAGGCGTCCTCGGTGCGGGCGCCGGATCTGGCCGGCCTGTACGGCAAGCCGGTGCCGCTGGAAAGCGGCGGCACGGTCACCGCCGACGCCCAGTACCTGCGCGATTCGATCGTCTTTCCCAGCAAGCATGTGGTAGCCGGATACGAGCCGATCATGCCGTCCTTCAAGGATCAGATCAGCGAGGAAGATCTGCTCAAACTGACCGCTTATATCCAATCCCTGACGCCCGAGGAGCCCGACGCGCCATGAACTATCTGAACGCCGGTTACGGACTGAAAAGCTGGCTGCTGACGCTGGATCACAAGCGTGTCGCCTGGCTCTATTTCATCAGCATCACCGGGTTTTTCTTTCTCGGCGGGGCCGCCGCCACCCTGGTGCGCCTGGAGCTGATCACCCCGGCCGGGGATCTGCTCTCCAGCGACGCCTACAACCAGATGTTTTCCCTGCACGGCATCGTCATGGTGTGGTTTTTCCTGATTCCCTCGATTCCCGCCACCATGGGCAACTTCCTGCTGCCATTGATGCTGGGCGCCCGCGACATGGCGTTCCCGCGGCTCAACCTGATGAGCTGGTATGTGTTTATTCTCGGCGGCGCCTTCACGCTCACCGCGGTGATCGCCGGCGGCATCGACACCGGCTGGACCTTCTACACCCCCTACAGCACCATGTTTTCCAACGGCGCGGTGCTGGCCGCCGCCACCGGCGTGTTCATCGTCGGCTTCTCGTCGATCCTCACCGGCATCAACTTCATCGTCACCACCCATAAGATGCGCGCGCCGGGGCTCACCTGGTTCCGCCTGCCGCTGTTCGTGTGGGCGCAGTACGCCACCAGCCTGATCATGGTGCTGGCCACGCCGGTGCTGTCGATCACCCTGGTGTTGTTGGGCGTGGAACGGGCCTTCGGCATCGGCATCTTTGATCCGGCGCTTGGGGGTGACCCGATCCTGTTCGAGCATTTATTCTGGTTCTACTCCCATCCGGCGGTCTACATCATGCTGCTACCGGCCATGGGCGTGGTCAGCGAGGTCATCGCCTGCTTCGCCCATAAACGGATTTTCGGTTACAAGGTGATGGCGTTTTCCATCCTCGCCATCGCGTTGTTCGGCTTTCTGGTATGGGGGCACCATATGTTCGTCTCCGGCCAGTCGATCTACGCCGGGGTGGCGTTCTCCCTGCTCAGCTTTCTGGTATCGGTGCCCTCGGCGCTGAAGATCTTCAACTGGCTGGCCACGCTCTATAAGGGCCATATCCGTTTCGACGCGCCGATGCTGTTCGCGCTCAGTTTTATCGGCCTGTTTCTGATCGGCGGGCTCACCGGGGTGTTCGTGGCCACGCTGGCCCTGGACATCCAGATGCACGACACCTACTTCGTGGTGGCGCATTTCCACTACATCATGGTGGGCGGCATGGTCTCCGCCTACATGGCGGGGCTGCATTTCTGGTGGCCGAAGATTACCGGGCGCCTGTACCCGGAGATGTGGGCGCGGGTGTCGGCGATCATCGTGTTCGCCGGCTTCAACCTGACGTTCTTCCCTCAGTTCATTCTCGGCTGGGCCGGCATGCCGCGCCGCTACCACGCCTACGCCGAAGAATTTCAGTTGTTGAATGTGTTTTCGTCCGCCGGCGCCGGCATGCTGGCGGTGGGCTATCTGTTGCCGCTGCTGTATCTGCTCTGGTCGTTGCGCTACGGCGCCCGCGCCGGCGGCAACCCCTGGGACGCCCGGGGTCTGGAATGGACGGTGGCTTCACCGCCGCCGAAAGAGACTTTCGCCACCGTTCCCCGGGTCGACAGCGAGGCGTACGCCTATGACACGCCCCAATAACCAAACCACGGTGATCGTTGCCCACCAGTTCGAGACGCTGGAGCAGCAATTCGACGCCGACCTGTTGGGCATGTGGCTGTTCCTGGTCACCGAGGCGCTGCTGTTCTCCGGTGCCTTCCTGGCACTGGCCGTGTACTACCATCAGTATTACGACACCTTCTCGGCGGCGGCCCGCGAGCTGCACTGGCTGCTGGCCGGTTTCAACAGCGTGATCCTGCTGACCAGCGGCCTGGCGGTGGCGCTTGCCGAGCAGGCCGCGGACCAACACCGGCGCCGGCTCACCCTGTGGTGGCTGAGCGCCACCATCGCCCTGGGCGTAGCCTTCCTGGGCCTGAAGGGCTACGAGTACTACATGGAATACCGTGCCGGCCTGGTCCCCTTTCTGGATCAGCCGTTCGCGTTTTCCGGGCCGGACCCGCACAACGCCATGTTGTTCTATAACTTCTATTTCGCGATCACCGGCCTGCACGCGCTGCATATGATCATCGGCCTGATGGTACTGCTGGTCATGCTGGTGCTGACGTACCGTTGGCGCGAGGGCGCGCGGGTCGCGCGCCAGGTGCGCATCGCCGGCCTGTACTGGGCGTTCGTGGATATCGTCTGGGTGCTGGTGTACTGCAGCCTTTATTTGCTTGGCCGTTAGGGGGCGCCATGTCCGACGATAACGAAACCCGGGTTCGTCACCGCTTTGTCGGCCTCTATGTTCTGTTGCTCGGCTTGCTGGGCGCGAACATGGCCGGCACCCTGATCGACGCTGGCGGGCTGGCGATACCGATTCGGCTTTCGGTGGCCGCCGTGATGGTGGTGGTGATCGCCACCTCCTTCATGCGGCTCCGACAAAGCAGCGCGCTGGTGCAGGTGGTGGCGGTGATGAGCCTGCTCTGGATCATGTTCCTGTTCGTGCTCACCTTCGCCGATTTTCTCACCCGCTAGCGCCGCCCGGCGATCAACCGGGTGTAATGCGGGCGCTGCGATGGTGGCCCGGGCCGACCAGACCGCGCGGTTTGAAGCTGTCCGGGTCGGCGGCGTTCCACCATTCCTGGTACGGGGTGGCGGCCGGGTCCTCAAGCAACTCACCGGAACGCAGAAACGGATACATCTTATCCAGGCCGATCAATTCCGTGGCGCTGCGCCGGTGCAGCAGATGGTGCGGCAGCAGCTCAGCGGGATGGTCCAGCCCGGCGGCGGCCACCAGGTCCGCCAGATGGTCCAGGGTGTGGCGCTGAAAATTGGCCACGCGGGGCGCTTTGTCGGCGATCACCAGACCGCGCTGCCGGTTGGGGTTCTGCGTCGCCACACCGGTGGGGCACAGATCGTTATGGCAGCTTTTGGTCTGCACACAGCCCAGCGACAACATGAACGCCCGGGCCGCGTTGCACCAGTCGGCGCCCAGCGCCAGGTTGGCGGCCATGGTGTAGGCGCTGTACACCTTGCCGCTGGCCGCCAGCCGGATGTCCGGGCGCAGGCCGGTGCCCACCAGAGCGTTGCGCACCAGCAACAGCCCTTCGCGCAACGGCATGCCCACATGGTCGGAGAATTCCTCCGGCGCCGCGCCGGTGCCGCCCTCGGCGCCGTCGACCACGATGAAATCAAGACGGATGCCGGAATCCAGCATCGCCTTGCACAGCGCGAACACTTCCCAGGGATGGCCCACGCACAGTTTGATGCCCACCGGCTTGCCGCCGGAATCCGCGCGCAGGGAGGCCGCGAATTCGAGCAACTCCCGGGGCGTGGAAAACGCGGTGTGATAGGCCGGCGACAGGCAATCCTGCGCCACCGGAATCTTGCGGGTGCGGGCGATTTCCTCAGTGATCTTGGCCGCCGGCAGTAAACCGCCGTGGCCCGGTTTGGCGCCCTGGCTGAGTTTGATTTCGATCATGCGCACCGAATCCCGGTTGGCCTGCTCGCGAAACAGCCCGCGATCAAAATAGCCGTCCCGGTCCCGGCAGCCGAAGTAGCCGCTGCCGATCTCCCAGACCAGATCGCCGCCGTGACGCACATGGTAGGGGCTGATGCCGCCTTCTCCGGTGTCCTGGTAGAAGCCGCCGCGCCGGGCACCGAGATTCAGCGCCTCCACCGCCGGCCCGCTCAGCGAGCCGAAACTCATCGCGGAAACGTTGAGCAGTGACACGTCGACGGGGCGCGCGCAGGTGTCGGCGCCCACCCGTACCCGGAAGTCACTGTCCGGCTTGGGACGCGGCGCCATGGAATGGGTCACCACCTGGAATTCGTTGTCGTAGGCGTCCAGATCGCTGCCGAACGGCTTGGCGTCCACCTGGTCCTTGGCGCGCTCGTAAATCAACGAGCGCCTGTCCCGGTTATAGGGCCGGCCCTCGCGGTCATTCTCGACAATGTACTGGCGTAGAAACGGTCGCAGAAATTCAAAAAACCAGCGGAAATGGGCGAGCAACGGATAGTTGCGCAGCAGCGTGTGGCGGTGCTGCAGCAGATCGCGCAGCCCCTGCGCCAGCAACGCCAGGGCCACCAGCGTTAGTAACCACAGCCACGGCGAGGCGGGATAAAAAAACAACGCGACACCGCCGCCAAGGAAGATCAACGCGGCGATCACGGGACCAATGAACCGGCCCGGTCCGGTGGTGCTGTCAGCCATCGTACTCTCCTTTTTACGATGAACCTCAACGCTACCTGATGTGGCCGCCACGGGACGGCGAAAAAACGTAAAAGCATGACAAATTCCGCCGCGCGCCCCTGTTTCCAGGCACCGAAAGTCGCAGGATGAATCCAAACCGTTAAGGACGATGCAAGCCAAAAGGAGGTTCATCATGGCAACGCAGAAGCAGATTCAGGCCGCCCGGGAAAACATCGGGTATTCGGATTAAATGGTTGATGGGGTGCTCTTGCCCCACCTACTCGGTACCACCCTCAGATGGTTGATAGATCGACTCCGTAGTTGAGTTCCTCTGCGAAGTCCGGCAGTCCGTAACCGATGGTTTTCTTGTAG
>NZ_ARXR01000022.1 GCF_015356855.1 Alloalcanivorax venustensis ISO4 | reverse complement strand
GGCGCGGGGCAGCGCCAGCAGCTCGGCGCCGGCGTGTTCCAGCGCCCGGCGGCGGTCGTCCGGGGCGGCGTCCGGGTCGTCGGCGTGGGCGATCAGACAGGCGCCGTCGGCGGTGACCACCGGGCTGTCCACCGGGGTGCGCAGGGCCGGGTCGAGGATCACCCGCAGCGGCGCGCGGACCGGGCCGTCGGCGTACTCGCCATGCCGCCATTGTTCGGGACGCACGGTGTAGGAAGGCCGGTCCGCCAGCACCGTGCCGATGCCGGTGACGATGGCGCTGCTGCGCGCGCGCAGGCGCTGCACGTCCTCGCGGGCCTCGGGGCCTGTGATCCACTGGGACTCACCGCTGGCCATGGCGGTGCGGCCGTCCAGGCTGGCGGCGGCCTTGATGCGGATCAGCGGCCGCCCCTGGCTCATGCGCAGCACGAAGCCCGGGTTCAGCGCGCGGGCGTCCGCTTCCTGAAGACCGGTGTCCACCTGGATGCCGGCGTCGCGGAGCCGCTGCAGGCCGCTGCCGGCCACCTGGGGGTTGGGGTCTTCCATGGCGGCGACCACGCGTGCCACGCCGGCCTCAATCAGGGCGTCCGCGCAGGGGCCGGTACGGCCGGTGTGGGAGCAGGGTTCCAGGGTGACGTAGGCGGTGGCGCCGCGGGCGTGCTCGCCGGCGGTGGCCAGCGCGTTGCGCTCCGCGTGGGGGTCGCCGGCCCGGGCGTGGAAGCCCTCGGCGATGATCAGGCTGTCATGGGCCAGCACGCAGCCGACGCGCGGGTTCGGGTCGGTGGTGTAGAGCGCACGCCGGGCCAGTTCCAGGGCCCGGGCCATGCACTCATGGTCGAAGTCGCTGAACCGCCCGGCGCTCATTGCTGCGGGGTATCGTCGTCTTGCGGTTCGCCGCCGCCGGCGCGGCCGCGCAGACGGTCCACCTCGGCGGCGAATTCGGAAATGTCCTGGAAGCTGCGGTAGACCGAGGCGAAGCGCACATAGGCCACGTCATCCAGCTGCTGCAGCGCCTCCATCACGAAGCCGCCCACCTGCCGGGCCGGCACCTCCCGCTCGCCGGTGGCGCGCAGACGGTGGCAGAGCCGGCTGATCGCCGCTTCCAGGTCCTCCACGCTCACCGGCCGCTTCTCCAGCGCCCGCAGCATGCCGGCGCGCAGCTTCTGCTCGTTGAACGGCTCGCGGGTGCCGTCGGACTTGATCACCCGGGGCATCACCAGCTCGGCGGTCTCGAAGGTGGTAAACCGCTCGTTACAGCTCAGGCATTCCCGGCGCCGGCGCACCTGCCCGCCGTCCGCGACCAGACGCGAGTCGATCACCTTGGTGTCCTGAGCAGCACAAAACGGACAAAACATGAGAGGACCAGTTAACAGTTAAGAATTAATAGTGAACAGTGAATAGCGAAAACACGGGGGCATTATCGCCGACTTTTGGTGGTTTTGATAATGGCGATCAATATTCTCAGGAGTTGCCGGCAGTCCGCCTGCAAAGACTTCCCGGAATCCGGATGGAAGTAACCCGAGGCGGACAACAAATCTATCCAGTAGTCCGTTTCATTGGCTTCTTTCAGGGCGACATGCATCTTGTGCACGAAATCCGCGCGGCTTTCCGCGTACTCGGCCTCACGCACCAGCGCTCCGATTGCGGTGCCGCTGCGCAGCAACTGCTTGCTTAAGACGTATTCCTGCTTCTCACTCTGCAGGTATTGGCAGCTTTTCACCACCCGCAACGCAAAAGCGCGGGATTTCTCCCGCGCTACGAACCTTCCCGTCATCCCTGACGCCTCGGTTTGGTTTCGCTATTAACTGTTCCCTGTTAACTATTAACTCATCACCTATCGCTCGTAAACGGGCAGGCGCTTACAGATCTCACCGACCTTGCCGCGCACCGCGTCGATCACGGATTCGTCGCCCATGTTGTCGAGGATGTCGCAGATCCAGCCGGCCAGTTCGGTGGCGTCGGCTTCGTTGAAGCCGCGGCGGGTGATGGCCGGGGAGCCGATGCGCAGGCCGGAGGTGACGAACGGCGAGCGCGGGTCGTTGGGCACGGCGTTCTTGTTGACGGTGATGTGGGCGCGGCCGAGGGCGGCGTCCGCGTCCTTGCCGGTGATGTCCTGCTTGACCAGGCTGAGCAGGAACAGGTGGTTTTCGGTGCCGTTGGAGACCACGTCGAAGCCACGGTCGATGAACACCTTGGCCATCGCCTTGGCGTTCTTCACCACCTGCTGCTGGTAGGTCTTGAAGGCCGGGTCCATGGCTTCCTTGAAGCAGATCGCCTTGGCGGCGATGACGTGTTCCAGCGGGCCGCCCTGGCCGCCGGGGAAGACGGCGGAGTTGATCTTCTTCTGCAGGTCTTCGTTGGCCTTGCCCAGGATCAGGCCACCGCGCGGGCCGCCCAGGGTCTTGTGGGTGGTGGTGGTGGTGATGTCGGCGATGCCCACCGGGCTGGGGTAGACGCCGGCGGCGACCAGGCCGGCCACGTGGGCCATGTCCACCAGCAGAATGGCGCCCACTTCGTCGGCGATGTCACGGAAGCGCTGCCAATCGACGATCTGGGAGTAGGCGGAGAAGCCGGCCACGATCATCTTCGGCTTGTGCTCGCGGGCCAGCTTTTCCACCTGGTCGTAGTCGATCAGGCCGGTGTCGTTGTCCAGGCCGTACTGGATGGCGTTGTACATCTTGCCGGAGAAGTTCGGCTTGGCACCGTGGGTCAGGTGACCGCCTGCGTCCAGGCTCATGCCGAGCACGGTGTCGCCGGGCTTGAGCACCGCCATGTAGACCGCCGCGTTGGCCTGGGAGCCGGCGTGGGGCTGGACGTTGGCCCAGTCGGCGCCGAACAGCTGGCAGGCGCGTTCGATGGCCAGGTTCTCGACCACGTCCACGTTTTCGCAGCCGCCGTAGTAGCGCTTGCCCGGGTAGCCCTCGGCGTACTTGTTGGTGAGTACGGAGCCCTGGGCTTCCATGGCCCGGGGCGAGGCGTAGTTCTCGGAGGCGATCAGCTCGATGTGCTGCTCCTGGCGCTCGCGCTCGGCGTCGATGGCGGCCTGGATTTCCGGGTCGAACTCGGCGATGGACATGGATTTAGAGAACATGGGCTACCTGTGGGTCGGATTGCGGGATCAGGGGCGCGTATTCTAACCAAAAAGGGGCCCGGTTGGCACTTGAGTTGCACTCATTCCGGCAGGAGCCACGCTCACGGAGCAGGCGCCGCCCGCCGCCGGGCGGGCGTGATGCCATTCACATATTTGACGCCCTAAACGACTTTTGCTATTCCCTTAAGGAATAACGGGGTTTGGGTTCGCGGGGTACCTTTTGGCCGCCGAAGAAGGGTTGCTGTCGTTCATTGGGGACATTTACGAGGCGTCGTACCGGCCCGGCCACTGGGGCACGGTCCTCGACCGCCTCTGCCGGCTGCTGGGCGCCAAGTCCGGCGGCATCCACGTGGAAGATCACGCCTCGGGCAAACGTTATCTGCTGGCCAACCACGGGCTGCCCCGGTTCGCTGAAGCGACCTACCGGCTCGGCCTCTCCAGGCATGATCCGGTCTACCGTATTCAGGCCGCGCGCCCGGTGGCGGAGGCAGCCCTGGTGGTGCGGCACGACGAGCAGGTGGCGGAGAACCCGCTTTACTACCGTCTGATCATGAAGCCCAACGATCTGGGCTATGTCGCCGCCATCAGTCTGTTCAACGACAAGGAATGGCATGCCGGTATCGGTGTGCACCGGTCCTTCAAGGCCGAGCCGTTCGGCGACCGGGAGCTGCAGTTGCTGGACGTGCTGGCCCCGCACTTTCAGCGTGCGCTGCGCATCGACAAGGCCTTGCAGCAGGCGACACACCGGGCCGCCTCACTGCAGTCGGTGTTGTCCGAGCTGATGCATGGCGTGGTGGTGCTGAACGGGCAGGACCAGGTGACCTACCACAACGCCGCCGCCGAGCGCCTGCTGTCGCGGCACGCCGGGCTGCTGATGGATGGCGCCAGGCTTCGCACCTGGTATCCAAGCGACGCGGCGGAGTTGTGGGCTGCGGTGGCCGGCCTGCGGCAGGGCAAGGCCAGGCAGCAGGCGGTGGGCCTGAACCATCCGGACCGGCCGCACCCGCTGATCGTCCTGGCGACGCTGCGAGAGGACGCCCCTGAGTCCCTGTCCGGTGTCTACGGCGAGGGTGAGATCGTCCTGTACGTGTCCGACCCGGGCCACCCGTTCGATGCCTGCGAAGAGGACCTGGCCGCCTTGTTCCATTTCACCCGGGCGGAAAGCGGGGTCGCCAGCGCCCTGGTCAACGGGCTGTCGGTGGAACAGATCGCCGAACGGCATCAGGTCTCCAGGGAAACCGTGCGCAGCCAGTTAAAGAGCATTTTCGGCAAGCTGGGCGTCAGCAAGCAGCAGGACGTGGTGCGCCTGCTGCTCAACAGCGGTTTGAACCGGCGGCTCTGAAAAGGGGCACGCCGGTCAGGCGGCGCGGCCTTCCGGGTCGTACCGGTCGGCGGCGACGGCACGCAGCACCGGCACCCGCTCGCCGCCGTCGTCATCGGTCTGGCCGCTGAGGCGGAAGCTGGCGATCAGGGCCGCCAGCTGCTCGGCCTGGTGGCGCATCTCCTCGGCGGCGGAGCTGGTTTCTTCCACCATGGAGGCGTTGTGCTGGGTCATGGTGTCCAGCTCGGCGACGGCGGTGTTGACCTGGCCGATGCCCTGGCTCTGTTCCTGGGCGCCGGTGCTGATCTCGCTGATCACGCGGGTGACCTTGTCGATGCTGGCGACGATGTCTTCCATGGTGCGGCCGGCGTTCTTGACCAGGCCGGCGCCGGTCTGGGTGCTGGTCACGGAGCGGTCCACCAGCTCGCGGATTTCCCGGGAGGCGTCGCCGGAGCGGCCCGCCAGGGTGCGCACTTCCTGGGCCACCACGGCGAAGCCGCGGCCGTGCTCGCCGGCGCGGGCCGCTTCCACGGAGGCGTTCAGGGCCAGGATGTTGGTCTGGAAGGCGATGCCGTCGATCAGGGTGATGATTTCGTTGATCTTCTCCGAGGAGGCGCTGATCTCGCCCATGGTGGTTTCCACCTCGCGCATGGCGTCCTGGCCGCGCCGGGCCACCTGCACGGTGGACTGCACCAGTTCGTCGGCCTGACGGGCGGCGTCGGAGGTGTTGCGCACGGTGGTGGTGATCTCCTCCATGGAGGCGGAGGTCTGCTGCAGGTTGGCGGCGGACTGCTCGGTGCGCGAGGCCAGCTCCTGGCTGCCCTTGGCGATCTCGTCGGAGGCGGTGTTGACGCTCAGGGTGCTGGTGCGCACGGATTGCAGGGTGGTGTCGATGCGCTCGATAAAGCGGTTGAACTGCTCGGCCAGCTCGCCGATTTCGTCCTTGCGGTGGCTCTGGATGCGGGCGGTGAGGTCGCCGTCGCCGTCGGTGATCTCGCGGATCCGAGCGCTCACCTGGCGGATCGCCTTGGACATCAGGTGCGGGCCGATCAGGGCAATAGCGATCGCCACGAGACCCACCAGGACGGCAAAACCGATGACCAGGGTTTGCTGGCGGTTGATCTGCGCCAGGGTGGTGGCCTCCAGCTCCTGGACGCGCTCGTCCACGGACTGCCCGGTGGCGTCGTAGAAGCCGCGCAGTTGTTCGAAGCTCTCCCGGGACGCCCCGTCGATCTGCTCCATGGCGCCGCCGATGTCTTCGTCCTTGTACATTTGGATCGAACGCGCCGACTCTTCGCGCCAGCGCTCATACAGCCCGTTGAAGGTGTTAACGCTGTCGGACACATCGCCGTAGTTGGCCATCAGACCGGCCACCTGCTGGATGCGCTCCTGGGCCTGGGCGGCGTTTTCCTCATAGGTGGCGATCTGCGTCTCGGCTTCGGGCGTACCGGGAATACCACGCAGGTAGGCCATTTCAGCCATGCGCGCCTGATAGAGATCGCGGTCCGCGTTGAGCACCAGGGAGATGGCTCTGTTGAGGGTCGAGGTGACCTCTTCCAGGCGATCCTTCACCGAGTTGACCAGCATGGCGTTGGCGGTCACCACCACCAGCAAAGCCAGGGCCACGCCAATGAAGGCGGCGCCGTATTTGATATTGATGCGGTTGAATTTAGCGAACACAGCACAACTCCTGCTCAGCGCGAACGGGCGACTCGGGCCCAAAAGTAAAATCATGTTCCGTGGCTGATATCGGCAAGGCGTGCGCGAACTTGAGCCCGGTCGGGCGCGGTACCGGCGGCCCGGGCCACAGGGCACCCTTTCATCCCGGGCCGGGTTCGGTTAGTTTAGGCGCCAACCCGCCCGTGCCCCGTCATACGGGCTTTTCTTACGTTTTCAGGCATATCTCTTTTTATGGCCCAATACATTTTCACCATGGATAAGGTGGGCAAGGTTGTCCCGCCTAAGAAACAGATCCTCAAGGACATCTCCCTGTCCTTCTTCCCGGGCGCCAAGATCGGCGTGCTGGGCCTCAACGGCTCCGGTAAATCCACGCTGCTGCGCATCATGGCCGGCATCGACAAGGACTACCTGGGCGAGGCGCGCCCGCAGCCGGGTATCAACATCGGTTACCTGCCCCAGGAACCGGAGCTGGACCCGGACAAGAACGTGCGCGAGATCGTCGAGGAGTCCCTCTCCGAGATCCGCAACGCCCAGGAACGCCTGGAAGAGGTGTACGCCGCCTACGCCGAGGAAGACGCGGACTTCGAGAAGCTGGCCGAGGAGCAGGCGAAGCTGGAAGGCATCATCGAGGCCACCGACGCGCACAATATCGAGCGCCGCCTGGATATCGCCGCCGACGCCCTGCGTCTGCCGCCCTGGGACGCCTCCGTGGAGACCCTGTCCGGTGGTGAGCGCCGCCGGGTGGCGCTGTGCCGCCTGCTGATGAGCGCCCCGGACATGCTGCTGCTGGATGAGCCCACCAACCACCTGGACGCCGAGTCGGTGGCCTGGCTGGAGCGCTTCCTGCACGAGTTCTCCGGCACCGTGGTGGCGGTGACCCACGACCGCTACTTCCTGGACAACTCTTGCGAGTGGATCCTGGAACTGGACCGGGGCCACGGCATCCCGTGGAAGGGCAACTACTCCTCCTGGCTGGAACAGAAGGAACAGCGCCTGGAGCAGGAAGAGAAGAAGGAAAGCGCCCACCGCAAGACGGTGGAGAAAGAGCTGGAATGGGTGCGCCAGAACCCCAAGGGCCGCCGCGCCAAGAACAAGGCCCGGGTGAGCGCCTTCGAGGAACTGGCCAGCCAGGACTTCCAGAAGCGCAACGAGACCCAGGAACTGTACATTCCGCCAGGCGAGCGCCTCGGCGAGAAGGTGTTCGAGATCAACGGTGTCTCCAAACAGTTCGACGGCAAGCTGCTCTATGAAGACCTGAGCTTCTCGGTGCCGCGCGGCGCCATTGTCGGCATCATCGGCCCCAACGGCGCGGGTAAGACCACCCTGTTCCGCATGTTCGCCGGCGAGGAAACGCCGGACTCCGGCGACATCGAGGTGGGCGACACCGTGGACCTGGCCTACGTGGACCAGAGCCGCGAAGACCTGGACGCCAACAAGACCGTCTGGGAAGAAGTGTCCGACGGCAACGACATTCTGCGCATCGGCAACTACGAGGTGCCCAGCCGCGCCTACCTGGGCCGCTTCAACTTCAAGGGCGGCGACCAGCAGAAGCGGGTCGGCGACCTGTCCGGGGGGGAGCGCAACCGCCTGCACCTGGCCAAGCTGCTTAAGCAGGGCGCCAACGTGCTGCTGCTCGATGAGCCCACCAACGACCTGGACGTGGAAACCCTGCGGGCGCTGGAAGAAGCGCTGCTGACGTTCCCCGGCTGCGCCATCGTGATTTCCCACGACCGCTGGTTCCTGGACCGGGTGGCCACGCACATCCTGGCGTTCGAAGGCGACGCCCAGGTGGAGTGGTTCGAGGGCTCCTACACCGAGTTCGAGGAATACCGCCGCAAGCAGCTCGGTGACGAGGCCTTGCAACCCAAGCGCATGAAGTACAAGCGCATCGAGGTCTAACCCAGAGCGGCGGAAAGCCCATGGCGAATGCGGATTTGGAAACCCCCGAGTTCATCGAACGCCTGCGGGCGGGTGACCGGGCCGCGTTCGCCCTGGTGGTCAAGCACTACCACCCGCGCCTGCTGGGCGCCGCGCGCACCCTGCTGCAACCGGCGGACGCGGAAGAGGCGGTGCAGGACGGCTGGATCGCCGCCCACCGGGCGCTACCCAAATTCGAGGGCCGCAGTGCCCTGCTCACCTGGCTGACCCGCATCGTCATCAATCAGGCGCGCATGCAGCTGCGCAAGGGCGGCCGTGAAGTTCAGTTCGATCCCACCGAAGAAGGCGCCACCGACGCCCTGGCGCATCGTTTCAACGCCAACGGGCACTGGCAGGAGCCGCCCCGGGCCTGGGCCCTGAGCGGCCCGGACGCCCTGCTCACCCGCGACGAGCTGCAACACTGCCTGGAAAGCCACATCACGGCGATGCCGGACAACCAGCGCCTGGCGCTGCAGCTGCGGGACATCCAGGGCCTGGATTTCGACGACATCTGTAACATCATGGACGTCAGTGCATCCAACGTTCGCGTACTGTTGCACCGGGCCCGCGCCCGACTGTTCCAAATGGTGGACCGCTTCCAGGAGACCGGCGAATGCTGAAATGCAAGCACGTTGAACAACGCGCCGACGCCCTGGTAGACGGCGAACGATTGCCGTTTGGCGAGCATTTGGCGTTACGGGCCCACCTGATGATTTGCCGCCACTGCCGACGCTACCTGCGTCAGTTGCAGGCTCTGGTGCGGACACTGCGCAGGTCGCCGGCCCCGCTTTCGGACACACACACCGAGGCGCTGGTCGAGCGGATCGTGGACCGCCAATCAGAGTGATCGCCGCCCCTGGGCGCGACACGGGGGAACATCATGTCCGTACTCATCAACAGCGGCGAAAAGGTACAGGCACTGCTTGATCACAGCCGCCATCTGGACTTTCTGGCACCGCTGGCATTGCGTCTTTATCTGGCGCCGGTGTTCTTCAGCGCGGGACTCAATAAAGCCTTGGCGTTCGATTCCACCGTCGCCTGGTTCGGTAACGCCGACTGGGGCCTGGGCCTGCCCTTCCCCTGGTTGCTGGCCTTACTGGCCACGGTCACCGAGCTGGTGGGCGGCATTTTTCTATTGATCGGGTTCGCCACCCGCTGGGTCAGCGTGCCGCTGATGATCACCATGCTGGTGGCGATCTTCACCGTACATTGGGGCAACGGCTGGTTCGCGATCGCACCCTCCGACCCGGCCACCAGCACCGCGCGGCCACTGGCGGAACTGGGCCTGCCGGCGGCTCAGGCCAGCCTGGAAAACAGCGCCCAGGTCGGCGAGCGTCTCAGCAAAGCCAGAGCGCTACTGCGCGAGCATGGCCAGTACGACTGGCTCACCGCCAAAGGCGGTTACGTGGTGCTCAACAACGGCATTGAGTTTGGTGTGACCTACCTGGTCATGCTGCTGGTGCTGTTTTTCCAGGGTGCCGGGCGCTATGTGGGCGTCGACCACTGGATCGCGCGGGCCGCCCGGCGTCGTCAAAGCCCCCGTGACCCGGCCTTCACGGAGGGTAAATGACCGCGATGCGACCCTCCCATCTAAAGCATACTCCCTGGAGCGGGTGTCACTTGAAGAGGCTCAACCATGCGTGAAGAGGTTCAGGATTACTACGGCAAGCAACTTACCGGCAGCGACGATCTGCAGACCAACGCCTGCTGCGATCAGGCGCCGCCGGAGCACCTGAAGCCGTTGCTGGCGCGCCTGCATGACGAGGTGGTAACCCGTTACTACGGCTGCGGCCTGGTGGCGCCGGCGGCGTTGGAGGGCATGCGCATTCTGGACCTGGGCTGTGGCTCCGGCCGGGACGTCTACGTGCTCTCGGCCCTGGTGGGGGACAGCGGTGAGGTGGTCGGCGTGGACATGACCGACGAGCAGCTCGCCGTGGCGACACGCCATCAGGAGTACCACCGCCGGGAATTCGGCCACGCGCGCAGCAATGTGCGTTTCCTGAAAGGCTATATCGAAGAGCTGGACCGGCTTGATCTGCAGGACGGCTACTTCGATATCGTGGTGTCCAACTGCGTGATCAACCTGAGCACCGACAAGGCCAAGGTGATCGGCGATGTGAAACGGCTGCTCAAGCCCGGCGGCGAGTTCTACTTCTCCGACGTGTACGCCGACCGGCGGGTGCCGGCGGCGCTGACCGCCGACCCGGTGCTCTACGGGGAATGCCTGTCCGGGGCCTTGTACTGGAACGACTTCCTCAACCTGGCCAAGGGGTGCGGGTTCGGCGATCCGCGGTTGGTGGAGTCGCGCCGGCTGACCATCGAGAACCCGGCCATTGAGGCGAAGCTGGGGAACATCCGCTTCTACTCGGCCACCTACCGGCTGTTCAATATTGATGCGCTGGAGCCGGCCTGCGAGGACTACGGGCAGGCGGTGATCTATAAGGGCACGGTGGACCATCATCCTCATTCATTCGTGCTGGACGATCATCATGTGATTGAGACCGGCAAGGTGTTCCCGGTGTGCGGGAATACCTGGTTAATGTTGGCGGAGAGCCGGTTCGCGGAGCATTTCGAGTTTATTGGTAACTTTGATTCGCACTTTGGGATTTTTGAGGGGTGTGGGTTGAATATGCCCTTTGAGGATGGTTCTTCGGATGCTGCCGTTGGTAGCAGTTGTTGCTGACTTTCTCTCCAGACGGGCCGCGGTGTGTGTTGGTGACGTCCAGAACACGCCGTGAACCCGTCCCTGGGGGCTCGATTCGCGCATCCCTGCGATCATACGATTCTGGACGTCACCAACACACACCGCGCCGGAGTCGGCCGAAAGGTTCCGGGTAAGCAGCCGCCGCATACGCAAGGAAGGATTTGATGAACGTTAAGAAGCTGGCTCTTTTGATTGTGATCGCGGCGCTGGTGGCGTCTTATTTTGTGTTTGATCTGGGGCAGTATCTGAGCCTGGATTATTTGAAGGCGCAGCGCGGGGCGTTTCAGTCGCTGGCCGCGGAGCAGCCGGTGCTGGTGCTGGGCGGGTTCTTTTTGTTGTATGTGGCGGTGACGGCGTTGAGTTTGCCGGGAGCAGCGATCATGACGCTGGCGGCGGGCGCGCTGTTCGGGTTCTGGGTGGCGTTGGTGCTGGTGTCGTTCGCGTCCAGTGTGGGCGCGACCCTGGCCTTTCTGGCGTCGCGGTTTTTGTTCAAGGACGCGGTGCAGAGCCGCTTCGGTGAGCGGCTGAAGAAGATCAACGCGGGCGTGGCGAAGGACGGCGCCTTTTATCTGTTTACGTTGCGTTTGATTCCGGCGTTTCCGTTTTTCGTGATCAATCTGGTGATGGGGCTGACGCCGCTGAAGACTTGGACGTTTTACTGGGTCAGCCAGGCGGGGATGCTGGCGGGTACGGCGGTGTATGTGAACGCGGGCACTCAATTGGGCGAGCTGGACAGCCTGTCCGGCTTGCTGTCGGTGGATCTGATCGGCGCCTTCGTGCTGCTGGGGCTGTTCCCCTGGCTGGCCAAGGCGGTGATGGCGTTTCTGCAGGCGCGCAAAGTGTACCGGGGTTACCGGAAGCCGAAGCACTTCGACCGCAATCTGGTGGTGATCGGCGCCGGCTCCGCCGGGCTGGTGAGCGCCTATATCGCCGCCACGGTGAAAGCCAGTGTCACGCTGATCGAGAAAGGCGAGATGGGCGGCGATTGTCTGAACACCGGCTGCGTGCCATCCAAGGCACTGATCAAGAGCGCGCGGCTGGCACACCTGGAGCAAAAGCCGCAGCGCTACGGCTTCACCAGCATCACGCCGCGTTTCGATTTCGCCGACGTCATGGCGCGCATCCATAAGGTGATCGGCAAGATCGAGCCCCACGATTCGGTGGAGCGTTACACCGAGCTGGGCGTGGATTGCGTGCAGGGCAGCGCGCGCATCACCTCGCCCTGGGAAGTCACCGTGGACACCGCCGAGGGCGAGCGCACCCTGACCACCCGCAATATTATTATCGCCTCCGGCGCGCGGCCGTTCGTGCCGCCGATCCCCGGTATCGACCAGATCGACATTCTCACCTCCGAAAACCTGTGGACCCTGACGGAGCAGCCCCGCCGGCTGATCGTGCTGGGCGGCGGGCCGATCGGCTGTGAGCTGGCGCAAAGCTTCGCGCGCCTGGGCAGCGAGGTGACCCAGGTGGAGATGCTGCCGCGCCTGATGCCCCGCGAGGACGAAGACGCCGCCGCCCTGGTGACCGCGTCCCTGCGCGACAGCGGCGTCACCGTGCTCACCAACCATAAGGCGGCGCGTTTCGCGGTGGAGGACGGCGAAAAGGTGCTGTACGTGCAAGCGGACGACGGCGAGAAGCGCCTGCCGTTCGACGCGGTGCTGGTGGCCGTGGGCCGCCGCGCCAACATCGACGGCCTGGGCCTGGAGGCCATGAACATCGCCACCGAGAAAAACGGCACCGTGGCGGTGGACGGCTTCCTGCGCACCCGCTTCCCCAATATTTTCGCCTGCGGCGACGTGGCCGGGCCTTACCAGTTCACCCATGTGGCCGCCCACCAGGCCTGGTACGCCTCGGTGAATGCCCTGTTCGGCCGCTTCAAGAAGTTCCAGGTGGACTACCGGGTGATCCCTTGGGCCACCTTCACCGATCCGGAGGTGGCCCGCGTGGGCCTGAGCGAAGACGAGGCCCGCGAACAGGGCATCGAGGTGGAAGTGACCCGCTACGGCATCGACGACCTGGACCGGGCCATTGCCGACAGCACCGACCACGGCTTCGTCAAAGTGCTCACGCCGCCGGGCAAGGACACCATCCTGGGCGTCACCATCGTCGGCGAGTCCGCCTCCGACCTGATCAGCGAATACGTGCTGGCCATGAAGCATGGGCTGGGTCTGAACAAGATCCTCGGCACCATCCATATTTACCCGACCATGGCGGAGGCCAATAAATTCGCCGCCGGCGAGTGGAAGAAGGCGCACAAACCGGAGGGCTTGCTGCGCTGGGTAGAGCGCTTCCACGCCTGGCAACGCTGAATCGACAGGAGGTGAGATCATGCTGAAACTCACGTTGCGCGCCGCCCTGGGCGCGCTGATCGCCGTCATGGCGGTGCTGGCGACACCGGCGCTGGCGTTCGACCATCAGCCGTGGGACGACCTGCTTCAGGCGCATGTCAGCGAGCACCGGGACGGGGTCGCCAGCGCCGTGGACTATGACGGCATGGCCGCGGACCAGGCCGCCCTGGACGACTATCTGGCGCGTCTCAGCGCCGTGGATCAGGCCACCTTCAAGGGTTTCAGCAACGACCAGAAGCTGGCGTTCCTGATCAACGCCTACAACGCCTTCACCGTGAAGCTGATTCTCAAGCAGGACAGCCGGCCGGATTCGATCCGCGACATCGGTTCGATTTTTTCCGGCCCCTGGAGCCAGCGCTTTTTCACCCTGCTGGGCGAAGAGCGCACCCTGGACGAGCTGGAGCACCAGATGATCCGCGGCAACCCGGCACTGATGGACCCGCGCATTCACTTCGCGGTGAACTGCGCCTCGGTGGGGTGCCCGGCCCTGCGCCCGGAAGCCTACACCGGCGAGCGGCTGGACGCGCAGCTCGCCGACAGCACCCGGCGCTTTCTTTCCGACCGGCGCCGTAACCGCTATGACGCGGAGGCCGGGGTGTTGAGGGTGTCGTCCATTTTCGACTGGTACCAAGAGGACTTCGAGGACAGCGCCGGCGGCCTCGGCGATTACCTGCTGCAATACGCCGATGCTCTGGCGCTGCCGGCGGAAGCCCGCCGGAATCTGGAAGCCGGCGATCTGCCGGTCCGCTTTCTGGACTACGACTGGTCGCTGAATACCGCGAGCAACAATCCCTGAAACCTTGCCGGGCCCGGCCCGGCAACTGAAACGATATTGACAATAATTCGCATTAACTATAAGTTCCCCTCCGCCTTACAAATCTGACACTTTTTCGGAGGGGTTGCCGTGCTCCGCTTGCGTTACAGCTTGCCGCTGTCTGTTCTGTCCTTTTCGCTGCTGCCGCTGACGGCCGCCATCTCCACCGCCGCCCAGGCGCAAGACACCAACAACCAGCTGGAGCCGGTCACCGTGACCACCACCCGGGGCAACAGCGAGGCCGGGGAAACACCGCAGAAAATCACCGTGATCAACCGGGACGAGATCGAGCAGCAAATGGCGATCACCAATGATCAGGCCCAGGTGCTCAGCAATCTGATCCCGTCCTATTCGCCCAGCCGCCAGAAGCTGACCAACGCCGGCGAAACCTTCCGCGGCCGTGACCCGCTGTTCCTGATCGACGGCATCCCGCAGTCCAACCCGCTGCGCGACGGCAGCCGCGACGGCTACACCATCGACCTGGCCATGGTGGAACGCATCGAGGTGATCCACGGCGCCAGCGCCGAGCACGGCCTGGGCGCCACCGGTGGCATCATCAACTTCGTCACCCGCCGCCCGGAAGGCACCGACCTGCGCCAGCACATCGGGGTGGGCGTGAGCGCCCCCACCGATTACGAATCCGACGGCCTGAGCTACGAAACCGATTACCGCCTGGAGGGCATCCACGGCGATTGGGATTTCCTGCTCGGCGGCGCCTACAAATCCCGGGGCCTGTTCTACGACGCTGACGGCCGGGCCGTGGGCATCGACCAGGCCCAGGGCGACACCATGGACTCGCAGAGCTACGACGTGTTCATGAAGGTCGGCTATTGGCTGGACGACACCCAGAACCTGGAGCTTTCGATGAACCGGTTCGAGCTGGAAGGCAACCACGACTACGTGGGCATCGAAGGCGACCGGGCCAATGGCGTGCCCGCCACCTCGGTGAAGGGCGACCCGGCCGGCGACCCGGTGCGCAACGAGGCGCTCACCACCAGCCTCTCCTACCGCAATACCGACCTGGCCGGCAACGATGTGCGCCTGCAGCTGTACACCCAGCGCTTCCGCGCCCGCTACGGCGGCGACACCTTCGGCACCTTCCAGGATCCGACCATTGCTCCGGCCGGCACCCTGTTCGACCAGTCCCAGAACGAATCCGACAAGTACGGGGCCAAGTTCACCCTGACCCGGGACGGCCTGCTCGACGGCAACCTGAAAGCCACCACCGGCCTCGACCTGCTGCAGGACGAAACCAGCCAGATTCTGGCCCAGACCGGCCGCGAATGGGTGCCGGAGACCGAGTTCCAGAACGCGGCGCCCTTCCTGCAGCTGAACTACCAGGCCACCGACCGGCTTTCCCTGCACGGCGGCGTGCGCCATGAATACGCCAAGCTCGACGTGGACACCTACACCACCCTGGCCTCCTACGGCAGCCAGACCGTGCAGGGCGGCAGCCCGCGCTTCGAGGAAACCCTGTTCAACGCCGGCGTGGTGTTCCAGGCCACCGACTGGGCGCAGCTGTTCGCCAACTATTCGGAAGGCTTCGGCATGCCGGACGTGGGCCGGGTGCTGCGCGCCGTGGACGAAGCGGGCCAGGACGTGGACGACTACGTCAATCTGGAGCCGATCGTCACCGACAACCGCGAGATCGGCGCGCGCCTGTCCCAGGGCGCGGTGGACTTCGAGGTGAGCTACTACGAATCCGATTCCGACTTCGGCTCGCGGCTGGCGCTGCGCAACGGCGTGTTCGAAGTGCAGCGGGAGAAGACCGAGATTCACGGCGTGGAAGCGGACCTGGGCTGGCGGTTCCGCGAGGGTCACCGCCTGAGCGCCTCCTACGCCCACGTCAGCGGCAAGTTCGATTCCAACGACAACGGCGTGGTGGACACTCGTCTGGACGGCCGCAACATCGGCCCGGACCGGCTGACGGTGCGCTGGCAGGCCAACTGGTCGCCGAAACTGACCACCCAGGTGCAGGGCAATCACTACTTCAGCCGCGGCATCCCCGGCCCGGAACTCGGCTTCGACAGCTACCAGTTGTTCGATGCCTTCGCCGGCTACCGTCTGGGCAAGGGCCAGGTCACCGTGGGCGTGGAGAACCTGTTCAACGAGCAGTACATCACCTACTTCTCGCAGGCCGCCTCGGCGCTGGACAGCCGCTTCTTCGCCGGCCGTGGCCGGGTGGTGTCGCTGGGGTACAATCTGGATTTCTAACCCCCGCCCCGAGAGTTCATGCTGCTCAAGCTGCATAAATACGCCGGTCTGATCGCCGGGCTGCTGCTGGCGCTCACCGGCGTCACCGGCAGCCTGCTGGTGTTTCACGACACCCTGGACGAGTGGCTGACCCCGCAACTGCGCACCCAGCCCGCCGCCGACCCGGCGTCGCTGAGCGCGGTGCTGGCCGCCGCCGAGGCGGCGTTGCCCGGCAAGGCGGCACGGCGTCTGGAGCCCTCGCCCGGCCCCGGGCGGCCCCATACGGTGCGCTTCGACGGCCCGGAAGGCGCCCCCGGCCCGCTGCAGGTGAGCGCCTCCCCGGCCGACGCCGAAGTGCTGGCGGTACGCCAGTGGGGCGCCTACCCCACCAGCTGGGTCTACCGGCTGCACTACACCCTGCTGGCCGGCACCACCGGCAAGTACGTGGTGGGCGTGGCCGGCCTGGTGCTGATGTTCTTCTGCCTCAGCGGCCTGTACCTGTGGTGGCCACGCAAAGGCCGCTGGCGGCGGGCACTCAGCGTGCGCACCGACAAGGGCCCGTTCCGGCTCAACTTCGATCTGCACAAGGCCGCCGGCGTCTACATCACGCCGGTCCTGCTGGTGGCCGCCTTCAGCGGCGTCAGCCTGGTGTTCCACGGCCCGGTGCAGGCCCTGGTGGGCGCCGCCCTGCCCTTGGAACCGGTGCCGGCGCCGACGCTGGAGGCCCGCCCCGACACCGGAACCAGGCTGAACGTGGATCGGATCGTGGCCGCCGGCCAAAGCGCCTTTCCCGAAGGCGCCCTGAAGCGCGTTGATCTGCCCGGTGACGCGCAAACGCCCTACCGGCTGTCGTTCAACCAACCCGGCGAGGCCTGGTCCCACCACGGCGCCAGCCGGGTCTGGGTGGCCCCCCGCGACGGCGCCGTGCTGGCCACCTGGGACCCGCTCTCGGTGGCCGCCGGCAGCCGCTTCATGGGCTGGCAGTTCCCCTTGCACAACGGCGATGCCCTGGGACTCACCGGCCGCTGGCTGGTGTTTCTCGGCGGCTGGCTGCCGGCCCTGCTGTTCGGCACCGGCCTCTACCTGTGGTGGCGCAAGCACCAGTTGCGGCGCCGGTCACGGCGATCCCGCTGATATTCCGCTCTTGAAAACCCGAGGCAGCGGCCCTACTTACCGACGGGTTGATGACAATCCCATGTCACTGTTGGCGCAGGTTTGACCCTGAAAGTGGCATGATAGGTAGTCCGGAAACGGAATTCGGATCGTAATTCGTTCTCAGGGAAACGTGCCATGAGCCATCGTGAACGCCTGGACCGCATCCAGGCCTCCTGCCAGCGCCTGCCGCTTTCGATGCGCGTCTGGATCCTGCTGGTCCTGATCCCCGTCAATGCCACCGGCTTCTTCATGCTGCATACCGCCAGCGGCGGTCTGGTGGCGCTGGCCACCCTGTTCGTGCTGGCGGCCAACGGCGTCACGCTGTGGCACTACGCGTCCGTGAACCGGGCCCTGGCGCTGCCCCACCTGATCGCCTGGGTGCCGCTGCAGGTGGCGTTGGTGGCGCGCCTGATCGGCGGCTGGGGCGCCGACGACATGCATCTGGACGAATGGCTGCTGGCGGTGCTGGTGGTGATGGTTAATTCCGTGGCGCTGTTCTTCGACACCGTGGTGTCCTGGCGCTGGTGGCGCTCCCGTCATCTCAGCCTGGAGGCGGACGGCCTCTGAGCCGCGCCACCCGGATCAGCCGATCTGCACCTGATCTTCCACGTAACGCAGTTTCACCGCGCGCGGCCGGGCCAGGGAAAACGCCAGCGCCAGGGGCCCGATACGCCCGGCGAACATCAGTACCATGAGGATCGCCTGGCTGGGCTTGGACAGATCCTCGGTGATACCCCGTGACAGCCCGGCGGTGCCAAAGGCGGAAAACCCTTCGAACAGCACGTCCATGGGTTTCATTTCCGGCTCCAGGATAACCAGCAGGAAGCAGCCCAGCATCACCATCAGCATACTCAGCACCACCACGGTATAGGCCCGGAACACCGAATCCAGGGATACCGTGCGGCGGAAGGCGGTGGGCCGGCGGCGGCCGGTCAGAAACGCACGGGTGGCCAGCACCACCACCATGAAGGTACTGACCTTGATGCCCGAGGCGGTGGAATTACTGCCGCCGCCGATGAAGATCAGAAACATCACCAGCAACACGCTCGGGGCGTACAGGCTGCTCATGTCCACCACCGAGAAGCCGGCGCTGCGCGGCACCACCGCCACGAACCAGGCCAGCCAGGGCCGTGAGCCGCTGTCCACCGCCGCCAGGGTGGTGCCGTTGGTCCATTCAAAGGCCATGATCAGCAGCCAGGCGCCCACCGCCAGAATCAGGGTGCCGGTGAGGGTCAGCTTGCTGTGCAGGCTCAGCTTCGAAAGACGGCGCTGACGCCAAAGGTCGGTGAGCACGGTGAAACCCAGGCCGCCGGTAATGAACAGGCCGGTGATCACCAGCGTTATCAACGGCGTCGCCGCCCAGGGGGCCAGCCCGTCAGGCAGCAACGAGACCCCGGCGTTGTTGAAGGCCGAGGCGGCGTGGAAAAAGCTCATCCACAACCCCTCGGTCCAGCCCATGGCCGGCACCCAGACCGTGGCCAGCACCGCCGCGCCGCTCACTTCCAGGCACAGCGCCAGCAGCGCCACCCGCCGCACCAGCAGCATCACGTCCCCGGGCGATGCCTGGTCCATGGCCTCGCGGACCACCCGCTGGCCTTTCAACCCGAGCCGGCCGCCCAGGGCCATCACCGTCAGCACCGCGAAGGTCATCAGGCCCAGGCCACCCAGATGAAACAACACCATCACCAGCAACTGACCAAACAGGGTCAGGTCGCTGGCGGGGTCCACCAGCGACATGCCGGTCACCGTGATCGACGCGGTGGCGGTGAACAACGCTTCCCAGAACGTCATGCCCTGATGGCTGGCGAAAGGCGTGGCGAACAGGGCGGTGCCGACGGCGATGAGCAGCAAAAAACCGCCACTGAGAATGGTCGGCGGGCTGTAGCGCCAGGTGTGGCGCAGCCTTGCTTTCAGGTTTACCCGCGCGCGCAGACCCGGCAGCCAGGATCTCATAGGCGCTCGGTAAAGTGGCGCAGGGCTTTCTCTTCGCCCAGCAGAACCAGATGATCGTTACGGCGCAGCCGGTAATCCGGCGTCGGCTGGAAGGTCACGCTGTTGCCGTGCTTTATCGCCAGCAGGCGTACCTTTTCGGGATCGATCTTCAGGTCGGAAAACGGCCGGTCTTCCAGTACCTCCCCGGGGCGTACCTCGATCACGAAGCAGTTATCCCCCAGGGCGATGTAGTCCAGCATGTTGGGGTGCGCCATGGTTTGCGCCACCCGCAGCCCCATCTCGTACTCGGGGTGGAAGATGCGGTCCGCGCCCAGCTTTTCCGCGATTTTATGGTGGGTGGGCGTAATCGCTTTCACCCAGACTTCCTTCGCATGCAGGGATTTCAAATGCATGGTGCAAAGGATGCTGGCTTCGATGTTTTCGCCGATCGCCACCAGGGTGGCGTCGAACCGGTGCAGGTCCATTTCCTTGAGCGCCGAATCGTCGGTGGCATCGGCGATCACCGTCTGGGTGAGATGGTCGGCGAGCTGATTGGCCTTGTTCTCATCAATGTCCACGCCCAGCACTTCATGGCCGAGGCGCATTAGTTCCCGGGCGACGGATTCCCCGAAACCGCCCAGCCCCATCACCGCGAATTGTTTTTTCATAGTTGCTCCAGCGCTTCCGCCAGGGTGCTCACGGCGATCACTTCGACGCCGTCCGGCAACTGACGGGGCTTGTTGGCCTTGGGAATAATGGCACGTTTAAAGCCGTGCTTGACCGCTTCGTAGAGGCGCTCCTGGCCCTGCGGCACCGGGCGGATCTCGCCGGACAGGCCGATCTCGCCGAACACCACCAGATCCCGGCCCAGGGGCCGGTCGCGGAAGCTGGACACGATCGCCAGCACCAGCGCCAGGTCGGCGGCGGTCTCCGCCACTTTCACGCCGCCCACCACATTGGCGAACACGTCCTGGTCGCCCACCTGGATGCCGCCGTGGCGGTGCAGCACCGCCAGCAGCATGGCCAGACGGTTCGCTTCCAGGCCCACGCACACCCGCCGCGGATTACCGAAGTGGCTGGCGTCCACCAGCGCCTGCAGCTCCACCAGCAGCGGCCGGGTGCCTTCCCAGACCACCGTCACCAGCGAGCCGGGGGCGATGTCGTCGGCGCGGTTGAGGAAGATCGCCGAGGGGTTCTTCACCTCTTTCAAGCCCTCGCCGGTCATCGCGAACACGCCCAGTTCGTTGACCGCGCCGAAGCGGTTCTTGAGCCCGCGCAGGGTGCGGAAGCGGGCGTCGGCGGAGCCTTCCAGCATCAGCGAGCAGTCGATCATGTGCTCCAGCACCTTGGGCCCGGCCAGGGTGCCGTCCTTGGTGACGTGGCCCACCAGCAGCAGCACCGTGCCGGTCTGCTTGGCGAAGCGGGTCAGGGCGGCGGCGCCTTCGCGCACCTGGGCGACGCTGCCCGGCGCCGACTGCAGGCCGGCCAGATACATCACCTGGATCGAGTCCACCACCAGCAGCCGCGGCTGTTCCTTGCGGGCCAGCTCGAGGATCTGCTCCACGTCGGTTTCCGCCGCCAGGCGCAGTTTTTCCTTGGGCAGTTTGAGGCGGTCGGCGCGCATCGCCACCTGGGCCAGGGATTCCTCGCCGGTGATGTAGAAGCACTTTTCCCGGTCCGCCAGCCGGCACAACACCTGTAGCAGCAGGGTGGATTTACCGGCCCCCGGATGGCCGCCCAGCAGGATCGCCGAGCCGGGCACCAGGCCGCCGCCCAGCACCCGGTCCAGCTCGTCCATGCCGGCGCTGATGCGGGGGCTGTCTTCCAGGGCGATTTCGTTGAGCTGGCGCACTTCGGAGAGCTGGCCGCTGAAACCGCTGCGTTCCGCGGAGCGGCTCTTGGGCATGGCCGGATCGACGACGAATTCCTGCAGGGTGTTCCAGGCGCCGCAGGCCGGGCACTGACCCTGCCACTTGGGGAAGTCGGCGCCGCACTCGTTGCAGACGAACGCGGTTTTCTTTTTCGCCACGAAAGCTCCTTATTCGGCGATGACTCTTACCGGCCGGCCGGTGATCTGACAGAACAGCTCGTAGCTGATGGTACCGCAGGCGGCGGCCACTTCGTCCACGGCCACGGTGTCGCCCCACAGCTCCACGCTGTCGCCGACCCGGGCGTCCAGGCCGGTCAGGTCCACGGTGATCATGTCCATGGAGACCCGGCCCACCAGCCGGGTGCGCTGGCCGTTCACCGCCACCGGGGTGCCGCTGGGCGCGTGGCGCGGGTAGCCGTCGCCGTAGCCCACCGCCACCACGCCGATGCGGCCCGGGGCGTCGGCGCGCCAGGTGGCGCCGTAGCCGACGGTGTCGCCGGCCTGAATCGGGTTGATGGCGATCAGCCGGGCGCTGAAGCGCTGGGTCACCGCCAGTTGCAGATCGGCGGCGCTGCGCCAGGGGAACGGCGAGGAGCCGTAGAGCATAATGCCGGGGCGCACACGCCGGGCACGGGCCTCGGGGTAGCGGATCAGCGCGGCGGAGTTGGCGGCGCTGAGCGGCACGTTCAGCTCCTTGGCCAGGGTGTCGGCGATGGCCAGTTGGTGGTCGGTGAAGGTGTCGTCCTCGGCGTCGGCGCAAGCGAAATGGCTCATCACGCCGAGCAGCCGCACCCCGGGGATGGCGCGCAGGCGCGCCGCCTGGGCCCGGGCCAGGTCCGGCGCCATGCCGAGCCGGTTCATGCCGGTGTTGACCTTGAGCCAGACCCCCAGCGGGGCCGGGCGCGCCGCCAGCAGGTCCACCTGCCAGGGCGAGTGCACCACCACTTCCGCATGCAGCCGCGAGGCGAGGGCCAGCTCGTCGGCGTCGAAGAAGCCCTCCGCCACCAGTACCGGATGGGCCAGCCCCAGATGGCGCAGCGCCTGGGCCTCTTCGATCACCGCCACGCCCAGACCGTCGACGGCGTTGGCGAAGGCGCGGGCCGCCAGGCCCAGGCCGTGGCCGTAGCCGTTGGCCTTGACCATGGCGAACACCCGGGCGCCGTTGGCCAGCGCCCGGGCGCGGCGCGCGTTGTCGGTCAGGGCCCGGGGGCGGATTTCCAGAAAGGTACCGCGCATGCGCCGTTACTCGTCGCCGGCATACTGCTGATAGTATTCCGGCGCCAGGTCGTCGAAGCGCAGGTACTCGCCCCGGAACGCCACGCGCACGGTGCCGATGGGGCCGTTCCGCTGCTTGCCGATGATCACTTCGCCGATGCCCTTTTCGGTGGTGTCCTGGTTATAGACCTCGTCCCGATACAGGAACATGATCACGTCGGCGTCCTGCTCGATGGCCCCGGATTCCCGCAGGTCGGACATCACCGGGCGTTTGTTGGGGCGTTGCTCCAGGGAGCGGTTGAGCTGCGAGAGCGCCACCACCGGGCAGTTCAACTCCTTGGCCAGGCCCTTCAGCGAGCGGGAAATCTCCGAGATCTCGTTAACACGGCTGTCGGCGCCGGGCACCTGCATCAGCTGCAGGTAATCGATCATGATCATGCCCAGCTGGCCGCCGCACTCGCGCGCCACTCGTCGCGCCCGGGTGCGCAGTTCCAGGGGGCTCAGCGCCGGCGTGTCGTCGATGAAGAACTTCTGTTCGCTGAGCATCTGAATCGCGGAGGTGATGCGCGGCCAGTCATCCTGATCCAGGCGCCCGGAACGGATCGAGGTCTGGTTGATGCGCCCCAGCGAGGACAGCATCCGCATCACGATGGCGTCGGCGGGCATCTCCATGGAGAACACCAGCACCGGCTTGTGCGCCTTGAGCGCCACGTTTTCGCACAGGTTCATGGCGAAGGTGGTTTTACCCATGGAGGGCCGCCCGGCCACCACCACCATGTCCGAGGGCTGCAAGCCGGAGGTCATCTTGTCCAGCTCCTCGAAGCCGGTGGTGAGACCGGTCAGCGAGTTCTTGTTCTTGTAGAGCTCGTCGATGCGGTCGACGGCTTTTTTCAGGACCGTTTTGATGTCCTGCGGGCCGCTGCCCTTCTTCTGCTGCTCGGCGATTTCGAAAATCGCCGACTCCGCCGCGTCGAGAATTTCCAGCGACGGCGTGCCCTTGGGGTTGAAGGACTGCTCGGCGATGCCGTGGGACACCTGGATCAGCTGGCGCAGGATGCTGCGCTCACGGACGATGTCCGCGTAGGCGTTGATGTTGGCGGCGCTGGGCGTGTTACGGGCCAGGTCCGACAGGTAGGTCATGCCGCCCACGTCGTCCAGCTCGCCACGGTGGGTGAGCGCCTGGGACACGGTCACCAGGTCGCAGGGCTTCTCTTCTTCCACCAGTTGATCGACCACCTGGAAGATCAGCCGGTGTTCCTTGCGGTAGAAGTCCTTGGGCCCGACCCGCTCGGCCACTTCGTCCCAGGCTTCGTTGTTGAGCAGCAACCCCCCCAGCACGGCTTGCTCCGCCTCCTGGGAATGGGGCGGGATACGCAGATTATCCGGGAGATGATCGTCCAGACTCAGGGGTTCGTTCATGGCAGGTCCGTTAAACGAAAAGGGCACCGCCCGTTGCCGGACAGTGCCCTGATTCTGTCACCGTGCCCCCGTGGGGGCAAACCGCTTACGCAGGCCGGGATTACTCCTGGGGCACCACGGTCAGTTTGATGGTCACGGTCACGTCGGCGTGCAGGCTCAGGTCGATCTCGTACTCGCCGGTCTGGCGGATCGCGCCCAGCGGCAGCTTCACTTCCGCTTTCTCGACGGCCACGCCGGTCTGCTCGCTGATCGCGTCGGCGATGTTGGCGGTGCCAACGGAGCCGAACAGCTTGCCTTCGTCACCGGACTTGGCGCCCACGGTGATGGTGGCTTCAGCCAGCTTCTCGGCGCGCGCTTCGGCGGCGCTCAGCAGCTCGGCGGCCTGTTTTTCCAGTTCCGCGCGACGCTCTTCCACTTCGGCCAGGTTGTTCTTCGTGGCCGGCAGGGCTTTGCCTTGCGGGATCAGGAAGTTACGGCCGTAACCGGGGCGAACGTCCACCACGGAGCCCAGGTCACCCAGGTTCTTGATGGTTTCCAGCAGGATCACTTGCATGACGGTCCCCTCGGCTTAATTGTCGTGGCTGTCGGCGTACGGCAGCAGCGCCAGGAAGCGGGCCTGCTTGACAGCGGAGGCCAGCTGACGCTGATAGCGTGCCTTGGTGCCGGTGATACGGCTGGGCACGATCTTGCCGGTTTCGGTGATGTAGGCTTTCAGGGTGTCCAGATCCTTGAAATCAATGAACTCGACACCTTCCGCGGTAAAGCGGCAGAACTTGCGACGGCGATAAAAACGGGCCATGGGTAAACTCCTCTCGATTCCTTAGTGGGGCTCCAGTGTTTCCGCGATCAACTGCAAACGGTCCCGGGCTTCGCCCTTGTAGCCGGCCTGGCAGAGAAAACCGGTGACCGTGACGCTTTGCCCTTCCCGCAGGCCCTGGCCCTGGATCAGGCTGGCGTTGCCGCCGACCAGAACAATGGCGATACGGGCTCGGACTTCACGGGGTTGACCGTCTTCCACTTGCCGGGACCGGTGCTCCAGCCAGAAACGCTGGCGGGGAACGCCGGCCGGTGTAACCGCAACCTTTTCCAGGCTGGCGATGACGCCGGTGAGTTGGCAGTGATTGTGTCCGGAAATCAGCTGGTGGCCTCCTCCTTCTCGTTGGCTTTGGACAGCGGCGAAGGCTCGGTGATAGCCCGCTCGCGACGCACCACGAGGTGACGGATAACGGCATCGTTAAAGCGGAAGGTGTTTTCCAGCTCTTCGAGAGTGTCGCCGTCACATTCAATATTCATCAGCACGTAGTGTGCTTTATGAATCTTGTTGATCGGGTAGGCCAGCTGACGGCGGCCCCAATCTTCCTGGCGGTGGATGGTGCCCTTGCCGTCGGTCACGATAGCGCTGTAGCGCTCGACCATGGCGGGAACCTGTTCACTCTGGTCCGGGTGGACCAGGAACACGACTTCATAATGACGCATTGTTGGCTCCTTACGGATTGCGCAGCCTCCCGCGACAGGCGGTGAGGCAAGGAGTCCGCGCCCCGGAGGGCACGGAAGGGCGGGGAGTCTAGCTCAAAGCAGCTGCATGCTGCAAGCCAGTAATGGCGGCGGGTGGGAGCGGGCCCCGCCCGCGAAAGGCCGGTGTAACCGGCCGGCAGGATACCAGAGGCGTTATTAATGGCAGGGTTGGATATGTCTCTGGGATCCTGCCGGCAAGCGTTGCTTGCCTTTCGCGGGCAAGGCCCGCTCCCACCAGGCACTCGTAGCACCTTGCCCCTGCTCCCTACACCCTGGATTCTCCTAGCGCGCGAGCGCGGCACGGACGTGGAACAGCACCACTCCCGTCGCCACGGAGACATTAAGGCTCTGCACATCACCAGCCATCGGAATCGCGACCAAATCGTCGCAACGCTCCAGGGTCAGCCGCCGCAGGCCTTCCCCTTCGGCGCCCATGACCACGGCCAAAGCGGCCTCGGGGCGATAATCGAACAATGACTGGCTGCGCTCGTTGAGCGCGGTGCCGGCCACCTGGATACGACGGTCCTTGAGCATTTCCAGCACCCGCGCCAGGTTGCCCACCTCGAAGTAGGCCAGCGCCTCGGCGGCGCCGGCGGCGCTGCGGCAGGCCACCGGCGTCAGCCCGGCGGCATGGCGGCGCGGCACCACCACCGCGTCGACGCCGGCGGCGTCGGCGCTGCGCAGGCAGGCGCCCAGGTTATGCGGGTCGGTGACCCCTTCCAGGATCAGCAGCAGGGGCGGATGATCCAGGCCGTCCAGATGCGCGGCCAGGGCCTGCTCGTCGCCGGCGCTGCGCGGCCGGGCACGGGCCACCACGCCCTGGTTCTGGGGGCCGGCCAGCTTGTCCAGCGACTCGCGGCGGCTGTACTGCACCGCGATGCCCTGGTCCCGGGCGGCGATGATCAGGGTTTCCAGCCGAGCGTCGCCGCGCTTGGCGCGGGTGTCCAGCACGAACAATTCCAGCACCCCTTCCGGGCGGTGCCGCAACAGAGACTCCACCGCGTGGATGCCGGAATACATGAGCGGTTTGTTCATCGGCGGCGGCGCGGCTTACGCTGGCCGCTCTTCTTGGCCCCGTCGCCGCTCTTGGCGTCGCCGGGGATGTCACCGCGGGCGATCTTTTCCCGCTCGGACCCGCCACCGGCGTCACCGCCGCCCTTGCCGGCGGCCGGCTTCTTGCGGCCGGCGCCTTTCTTGGCCCCTTTTCGGGCGCCCTTCTTGGCCGCCGCCTTGGGCTTGGGGCCGCCACGCTTGCCCGGCGCCGGCGTGGAACTGATCAGCTCCAGGTCGATCTTGCGGTCGTCGGTGTGCACACCGGCCACCTTCACCGTCACCGCGTCACCGAGGCTGAAGCGGCGCCCGGACGACTCTCCCACCAGCGCCATGTTGACGTCGTCGAAGTGGTAGTAGTCGCTGTCCAGGTTGGCCACGTGCACCAGGCCGTCGATGTGCAGGTTGTTGATCTGCACGAACAGGCCGAAGGCGGCCACGCCGCTGACCACGCCGTCGAACTCAGCGCCCAGGTGGTCTTCCATGTACTGGCACTTGAGCCACTGCTCCACATCGCGGGTGGCGTCGTCGGCGCGCCGCTCGGTCATCGAGCAGTGCTCGCCCATGGCGATCATGTCGTTGAGGCTGAACGGCAGAATGTGATCGCGCTGGATCGCCGGCAGGCCGCCCGGGTTGTCCGCGTGGGGGGTGTCCGCGCCGCTGCGGATCAGGTAGCGGATGGCGCGGTGCACCAGCAGGTCCGGGTAACGGCGGATCGGCGAGGTGAAGTGGGTGTAGGCGTTGTAGGCCAGCCCGAAGTGCCCCTTCACGTTGGCCTCGTACTTGGCCTGGCTCATGGTGCGCAGCATCATGGTCTGGATCACCTGGCGGTCCGGCCGGTCGGCGATGGTCTCGCCGAGCTCTTGGAACACCTGCGGGCCGATCGGCCCTTCCGACCAGGGGATGCTCAGGCCCAGCCCGCCCAGGAACTGCTGCAGGTTGGTCAGGCGCTCTTCCTTGGGCGGCTCGTGGTTCCGGTAGAGCGCCGGCAGCTCCGCTTTCTCCAGCAGGCGCGCGGCGCAAATATTGGCCGCCAGCATCGCCTCCTCGATCATCACGTGGGCCACGTTGCGCTGCACCGGCACGATGTCGCGAATCTTGGACTGCTCATCGAACAGGATGCGGCTTTCGTTGCTCTCGAAGTCGATGGCGCCACGCAGTTCGCGGCGGCGGCGCAGGGCCAAGTACATCTCGTGGAAGGCCCACACCGAATCCAGGGTTTCGTCGTCCAGGCTCTTCACGGTTTCGGTGGCGAGCTCGGATTCCGGCTCCTCGATGATTGCCCCCACTTTGTTATAAGTGAGGCGGTGGCGGGAACGCATCACGCCTTCGCGGAACACGAAACGGGAGATGCGGCCGTTGGCGGACACCAGCATGTCGCAGTACAGGCACAACCGGTCCACGTGCGGGTTCAGCGAGCACAGGCCGTTGGACAGCGCCTCGGGCAGCATCGGCACCACCCGGTTGGGGAAGTACACCGAGTTGCCGCGCTTGTGCGCCTCGTTGTCCAGCGCCGTGCCCGGATGCACATAGTGGCTGACGTCGGCGATCGCCACGATCAGGCGCCAGCCGCCGCGCTGGCGGCTCTCCACATAGACGGCGTCGTCGAAATCCTTGGCGCTCTCGTCATCGATGGTGACCAGCGGCAGGTCGCGCAGGTCCACGCGGTGGGCCTTGGCGGGGTGCGGCACCTCGGCGCCGAAGCGCTCGGCTTCCTCGGGCACGCCCTTGGGCCACTGGTGGGGGATCTCGAAGCGGCGCAGCGCCACCTCCACTTCCATGCCGGCCTGGTCCGGGGTGGCGATCACCTCGAGCAGGCGCACCAGCACGTGCTGGTCGCGGGACGGATACTGGGTTATCTCGGCGCGCACATGGTCGCCGTGCTCGGGCTTGATGCCGTTGAGGTCCTCGACCAGCACTTCCTTGGTGATGCGGCGGTTTTCCGGCTCGATGAAGCTGACCCCGGCCTCGCGGTGATAACGGCCGACGATCTCGGTGACGGCGCGCTCGGTGATCTCCACGATGCGCGCCTCTTCCTTGCCGAAGCGGTTGACGCCGGCGGTGCTCACCAGCACCCGGTCGCCGTCCATCACCTTTTCCATCTGCCGGGGCGCCAGGAACAGGTCCTTGCGGCCGGGCTCGTCGGCGATCAGAAAGCCGAAGCCGTCACGGTGGCCCTGCACCCGGCCGGCGATCAGATCCATGCGCGAGGCGATGCCCACCTTGCCGTTGCGGTTTTCCACCAGCTGGCCGTCGCGCAGCATCGCCTTGAGGCGGCGCTCCAGGCCCACCTCGCCGTCTTCGTCCACGTCCAGGAGCCCGGCCAGGTCGTGCTTACCGAGCGGCTTTCCCTGGTCGTCGAGGACCTGCAGGATCAACTCGCGGCTGGGAACCGGATTCTCGTACTTCGACGCCTCCCGGTCCGCGTGGGGATCCTTATAGCGTTTCCTGGGTGCCATTCAATAACCTCTAATAAAATACATGTGTATAAGCCCGCCGGATGGCGCCGGCGGGCGCTACCTTAACCCAGCAGGGGACTCACGCACCACGGGGGCCGGCGAAATCGAGCCGGAAGCGGAAGGCCGGGCGGGTAGCCTCGAACGGGCGAAATGCCCAATGTTTTCGGAACTAACCGTTGACATCCCGGCATCATATACTAGAATGCACGCGCTTTCGCGATGAAGGGCCGGAATCGGTCGTTCAACGAAACAAGCCGAGGTGGTGAAATTGGTAGACACGCTAGCTTCAGGTGCTAGTGGGGGCAACCCCGTGGAGGTTCAAGTCCTCTCCTCGGCACCAATTCAGAAAAGGGCTCCCCATGGGAGCCCTTTTTGTATCCGCTCTAAAGGCCCCTTCAGCATGCGCCTTTTCCTTGCTTCCCTGATTCTGGCTCTGGGTTTGAGTGCCGCCACTCCGGTGGTCGCCCAGGAACAGGCCGTGAACCCGGAAGTCCGGAAAGCCGACGCCCAGCTGGAGAAGGCCAAACGCCGTGAACGCCTGCTGCTGCTGTTCCCCGCTGGCGCCCTCGGCCTCACCATCGCCCTGATCGTGATCACCCGCCGCCGCAAGAAATAACGTGAGCCCCGTCTCAGTGAAGGCCGCCTTCACATAGTCGCCATTTTAAGCACACCGATTTGACATTTTTCTCCGCCAGGATTGGCCACCTCCCCAATCCCATTCTGAATAAGACGGAGAAACCCATGTATCTGCGGAACGACGCCCGTTTTAAACTGAGCGCGCTGGCCATCGCCACGTCGCTCGCCCTGGCCGCCTGCGGTGGCGACAGCGACAGCAATGACAACATCGGCGGTGGTGACGGTGGTGGCGACCCCCAACCGCAGATGGAACGGCTGACCCGAATCGCCACCCTGCCACTAGGCTCCGAAGCCACCGGCCTGTTCCTCAAAGACGACGGTGAAGTATTCACCAATATCCAACACCCTTCCGACGCCAACACGGTCGCGGATGAAGACGGCAATGTTTACAACCTGGCCACCGTGGGGCTGATCGAAGACGCCGATGTGCGCAAGCATTTCGAGGCGGTGTCGGTTCCGCAAACCGATGAAGAAAAGCAAACCATGCGGGTGGCCCTTGGCCGCTACAACGTGCTGGGCCAGCAAGGCAACGACTGGGCGGGCGCGCCACAACCGAGTCTCGGCGGCATCGCCGTGCAGGACGGCACCGCCTTGATCAAGGTGTCCAACGACCCCGACTTCAACGGCTGGATTGAAGTGAGCGAGAACGAAGGCTACCTGTTCACCAACTGGGAAGACCGCCCCGGCGGCATGAGCCGTCTCCATCTGATGCGCGATCAGGACGGTCGCTGGGCGGTTAAGGACAACGACGCCACCATGGTGGATTTCTCCGCGGTGAAAGGCACCTGGGTGAACTGCTTCGGCACCGTGTCGCCCTGGAACACGCCACTCACGTCCGAAGAGCTCTACTTCGATCACACCATCGATTGGAACGCACCCGACGAGGGCGAAGTACAGGACCTGGCGGATTACCTGGCCGGCGAGATCAACACCGACCACACGGTGACCTACCCCAACCCTTACGACTATGGCTACATCGTCGAGATCACCGACGCGACCGGCACGCCGACCCCGGTGAAACACTTCACGCTGGGCCGCTACTCCCATGAGAATGCGGTGGTGATGCCGGACCAGAAAACCGTCTACATGAGCGACGACGGCGGCGGCGTGATTCTCTTCAAATTCGTGGCGGACACAGCCGGTGACCTGAGCAGCGGCACCCTGTATGCCGCCCGGGTGGTGCAGGACAGCCCCGTCATGGACGCGGCTCAAGCGGGCTTTCATATCGGCTGGGTGGAACTCGCCAGCGGTAGCAACGACGAGATCGAAAGCTGGGTGGACGAATACGACGGTATCACCACCGCGGACTACGTAGACGGCGAGAACAGCTACATCTCCGACCGCCAGGTTCACGAGTGGGCGGAATCCAAACTGGGCGAAGACCTGGACAGCGACGGTGTGGTCGCGGCCAATCCCTTCGGCGATGACCGCGTTGCCTTCCTGGAATCCCGCAAGGCGGCGGTGAAGCTGGGTGCCACCGGCGAGTTCAACAAGATGGAAGGTATCAACATCAACATGACCCGCGCCAAGGCCAGCGTCGAAGGTGATGGCCCGCAGGCGTATGTCTACGTGGCGATGTCCGATATCACCGGCAAGATGACCGATACCCAAGGGGTAATCCAGCTCACCAACGACGATACCCGTTGCGGCGGAGTGTTCCGGATGCCCCTGGAAGCGGACTACAACGTGTCCTACCTGGAAATGGTGGAACTGGGCGGCCCGTACGATCCGACCGATGCGGCCAACACCTGCAGCGTCGACGGCCTCGCTGGTCCGGATAACGTCGCGATCATGGAAGATGGCCGAGTGTTAATCGGCGAAGACACCGGCAACCACGAAAACAACATGGTGTGGCTGCTGGATCCGGAAGCCTGACCACCCCGATTCAGAGAAAGCCCGGGGAGGAGCGCACGCGCCCTCCCCGTTTCTGTTTTTCACATCCCGGTTTTTTATATGAAACACATCATTGTCGTTTTTTGTATTGGTCTGATCTTGGCCGGCTGCGATTCCGCGAACAGTGAAGCGCTGGAAAACAATCCATCCAGTAGCGCCGTCAGCGCCCCGAATGACGCACCGCAACGCAAGCTGCCGCCGGATCTCAGCGCTATCTACAACCACGAAGCGCCGATTCCGCCGCAGTGCTACACGCGCACCGAGGGCGACTTCAACCCCTGCTACACCTGCCACCAGACCTATGACGACCGGGCCCGACCCAACACCATGTGGGACGGTTATTTGCAGGGTGCTTACGACTTTTCCGAGCTGGGGGAAACCAACCACTGGCTCAACCTGTTCGTCGACCGCCGCGAGCAGGTGGCGAAGATGTCCGACCAGGCCATCATCGACTACATCAACCAGGACAATTACACCCCGGCGATGACCGACCTGGCCGAAGACAGCGACTGGCAGGGCCCGTTGCCCTACATCGAAGGCCTGCAGCAGGGCGCCGCGGCGTTCGACGAGCAAGGCTTCGCCAAGGACGGCAGCCACTGGGTGGCGTTCAACTACAAGCCGCTGCCGAGCACCTTCTGGCCCACCAACGGCAGCACCGACGACGTCATGGTGCGGCTGCCGGAGCCGTTCCGCACCAGCACCTGCGCCGATCACGACGCGGCGTCCCGGGACGTCTACCTGGCCAACCTGTCGCTGATGGAGATGGCGATCAAGGAGCTGGACCGCATCAGCACGCCGCCCATCGACGAGCAGGCGGTGTGCGCCGACCTGGACGGCGACGGCACCCTCGGCACCGCCCGCACCCTGCTGAAGCGCGACCACTACCTGGGCGGCGCCGCCGACGTGCCGGTCACCGACATGCTCTACCCGGAAGGCATCGAGTTCCTGCACACGGTGCGCTACGTGGGCGTGGACGCGCACGGCGGCATCGGCCTGCCGCCGCGCATGAAGGAAGTGCGCTATATGAACAAGATCCGCTTCTACAACAGCGCCCACCTGAAATCCCTGTACGGCAACGAGCACCAGGAAAAAGCCGAAGGCAACCTGCCCTACTACACCGACCACGGCGACCGGGGCATGGACAACGGCTTCGGCTGGATGGTGCTGGGCTTCATCGAGAAGGAAGACGGCAGCCTGCGCCCGCAGAGCAACCAGGAGCAGCGCTTCTGCATGGGCTGCCACACCACCGTGGGCACCACCATCGACCAGACCTTCGCCTTCCCGCGCAAGGTCACCGGCGCCGAAGGCTGGGGCTACATCGACATCAAGGGCATGCGCGACGCCCCGGCGATCAACCAGGATGAAGGCGAGATCGCCCAGTACCTGCGGCTGGTGGGCGGCGGCAACGAGTTCCGCGAAAACGACGAGATGCAGGCGCGCTGGTTCAACGAGGACGGCAGCCTCAAGCGCGACAAGGTGGCCGGCGCCGACGTCTACGAGCTGATCACGCCCAGCCGCGAACGGGCCCTGGCGCTGAACAAGGCCTACAAGCTGATCGTCGAGGAGCAGAGCTATCTGTACGGCCGCGACGCCACGTTGAAGCCGGCGGAGAACGTCTACCGGCACATCAATCCGGACGAAGTGACGCCACTGAAACCGGAGAGGCGTATCGACGGCTATGACATCCGCCTGGACTGGTCGGCGGCCGGCGCCACGGAGTGACGGCCGGCCGCGACGGCGCTACCCGAACGGGTGGCGCTGGACGATGGTCTCGGCCCGGTCCGGGCCGGTGGAGATGATATCGATGGGCGCGCCGGTGACTTCCTCGATACGCTTGAGGTAGGCACGGGCGTTGGCCGGCAGGTCCTCCAGCTTCTTAACGCCGATGGTGGACTCGGACCAGCCGGGCACCGACTCGTACACCGGGGTCACCTCGGAGTAGCTGTCCGCGTCCCAGGCGCACTCCAGGGCCTTGCCGTCCGGGCCCTGGTAGCCCACGCAAATGTTCACTTCCTCGAGGCCGTCGAGCACGTCCAGCTTGGTCAGGCACAGCCCACTGATCGAGTTGATCTGGATGGCGCGCTTGAGCGCCACCGCGTCGACCCAGCCGCAACGGCGGGCACGGCCGGTGGTGGAGCCGAACTCGTGGCCCTTTTCCGCCAGGTAACGGCCGGTCTCATCGAACAGCTCGGTGGGAAACGGCCCGCTGCCCACCCGGGTGGTGTAAGCCTTGGTGATGCCCAGCACGTAATCCAGATAGAGCGGCCCGAAACCGGTGCCGGTGGCGGTGCCGCCGGCGGTGGTGTTGGAGCTGGTCACGTAGGGGTAGGTGCCGTGGTCGATGTCCAGCAGCGTGCCCTGGGCGCCCTCGAACATGATGTTCTCATCGCGCTCGCGGGCGCCGTGCAGGGTGGCGGTGACGTCGCACACCATGGCGCGGATGTCCTCGGCCTGGGCCAGGGTGTCGTCCAGGGTTTTCTGGAAGTCCACCGGCTCGGCGTTGTAGAAGCTGCGCAGGATGAAGTTGTGGTAGTCCATCACTTCACCCAGCTTGGCGGCGAAGCGCTCGCGGTGGAACACATCACCCAGGCGCACGCCCCGCCGCGCCACCTTGTCTTCGTAGGCCGGGCCGATGCCGCGTCCGGTGGTGCCGATTTTCTGGGCGCCGCGGGCCACTTCCCGGGCCTGGTCCAGCGCCGCGTGCACCGGCAGGATCAGCGGGCAGGCGGAGGACAGCCGCAGGCGCTCGCGCACCGGCACGCCCTTGTCTTCCAGGCCGCGGATCTCCTTGAGCAGGGCTTCCAGCGACAGCACCACGCCGTTGCCGATCAGGCACTGCACGTTGTCGCGCAGGATGCCGGAGGGGATCAGGTGGAGGACGGTCTTCTCGCCGTCGATCACCAGGGTGTGGCCGGCGTTATGGCCGCCCTGGAAACGGGCCACGTAGGCGGCCTGATCGGTGAGCAGATCGACGATCTTGCCCTTGCCTTCATCACCCCATTGGGTACCGAGAATTACGACGTTCTTGCCCATGGCTGTTCGCTTTGGCCTGTCAGGAGGAAATGGATTGCAGGGTCCAGCCGTCGCCGGCGGACACCAGCTCACGGTCGCACCCCAATTCAGCGGGGTCGTTATCGGCGCCGGCCAGGGCCAGCACCACGCGCTCGCCCCGGGCGCGCAGCTCCGCCACGCGGGCGGCGAAGCCGGCGTCCGCCAGTTCGCCGCGGGCGAGCACGGCGCCGGCGCGCGGCACCGGCGCCAGCGAGGCGAGCTTTTTCAGGTCGGCACTGAAGCCGGTGGCCGGGCGCGCCCGGCCGAACACTTCACCGATGTGATCGTAGCGGCCGGCGGCTCGCTGTCGCCGGGCAGGTAGGCGGCGAACACACAGCCGGTGTGGTAGTGGTAGCCGCGCAGCTCACCCAGGTCCAGGTGCACGTCGAGACCGCGCTCGGCGAGCACCGACACCAGCCGCTCCAGGTCGGCGAGCGCCCGGGTGGCGTCCGGAAAGTCGGCCAGCAGGCCGCGGGCCTGGGCGAACACGCCGGTGTCGCCGTCCAGGAACGGCAGCGCCGCCAGCGCCCGCGCGGCGGCCTCCGGCAGGGCCTGGCCGTCCAGGAAGCGGGTCAGTTCGGTGCGCGCCTTGCGCAGATAGATGTCTTCCAGCGTCGCCTGGGCGGCGGCGTCCAGATCGCAGGCGTCCACCAGGGCGCGGAAAATGCCCACGTGCCCCAGGTCCAGCACCACTTTGTCGTTGGCGCCGGCCAGGGCCAGGGTCTCGCCCATCAGCAGGATCACTTCCAGGTCGCTGTCGCCGCCGGCGTGGCCGAACAGCTCGACGCCGAGCTGGTAGGGCAGCCGGGTGCCGCCCACCTGGGTGGGCCGGGCGCGCAGCGCCGTGGAGCAGTAACACAAACGGGTGGGGGCGTTGCGGCGCAGGCTGTGGGCGTCGATGCGCGCCACCTGCGGGGTCATGTCCGCGCGCACGCCCATCAGGCGGCCGCTGAGCTGGTCGGTGATCTTGAAGGTGTCCCGCTCCAGGTCACGGCCGGCGCCGTTGAGCAGAGACTCCAGGAATTCGATCAGCGGCGGGTACACCAGCTCGTAGCCCCAGGACTGGTACAGGTCCAGAGCCCGGCGGCGCAGTTGTTCGATGGCCCGGGCGCGTTCGGGAAGCACTTCCTCGACGCCGTCGGGCAACAACCACTGTTCTTCCTGATTCATCTTACGATCCCGAGGGTATTCAATCGACACAGGGGTCCAACGGAGGGCCGGCAGAGGTGGCGGCCACAAAAAAACCGGGCCTCGTGACCCGGTTGATGGATTCTAACACGTCCCCCGAGGGGCAGATACCCGCCGCCCGGCGGCGGGCACCCGGTGTTCAGCGTCCGCGGTTCTGCTTCATGTACTGGAAGAACTCGCTGTCCGGAGAGAGGATCAGCACGTCTTCCTTGGAGTCGAAGCTTTCCCGGTACGCCTGCAGGCTGCGGTAGAAGCGGAAGAACTCCTCGTCCTTGCCATAGGCGTTGGCGTAGATCGAGGTGGCGCGGGCGTCGCCGGCGCCGCGCAGGCGCTGCGCTTCCTCGTAGGCCTGGGCCACGATCTGCGTCTGCTGGCGGTCGGCGGCGGCGCGGATGCGCTCGGCGTCCTCGCGGCCCCGCGCCCGGTGCTCGGCGGCGTCACGGGCACGTTCGGCGCGCATCCGGTCGAAGACCCGGCCACGCACCTGATCCGGCCAGTCCACCTGCTTGACGCGCACGTCGACCACTTCGATGCCCAGATCCTCCAGGGTGGCGGCGTTCACTTCCTGGGCCACGGAGTTCATCAGCTTCTCGCGCTGATCGGTCTCGTCGCCCAGTGACGACGCCGCCGTGTCGCCGGGCTCTCCGCCGTCGTCGGCGGCTTGGGCCTCGGCGTCCGCCTCCACTTCGGAGGTGGTTTTCGCCTCGCCGTCGCCGCCGCTAAGGAGGTCCTCGGTGCTTACCGCGGTGGGGTCCAGGGCCTCATCGGGCAGCGCCCCGCCCTGGCCGGCCACCACTTCCTGCACGGTGCGCTCGGCGAACTGGTTCCGCAGCGCCTCGTTAACGCGCGGGTCGAGCAGCTCCCGGGCGCGGCGCTCCATGGCCAGACCGTCGTTGACGCCGGCGCCGACACTGACGATGTAGCGCTGCACGTCGGCGATGCGCCAGGTCACGAAGGCGTCCACGTTGAGCAGTTTCTTTTCCGCGGTCAAAAACGATTGGGTGGGCACGTCGTGGGTGAGCAGACGGCCGTCCACCCGCACCACGTCGTCGATCAGCGGCACCTTCGGGTAAATGCCCGGTTCGATGTCCGCTTTCTCCACCCGTGCGAATCGCTTCAGCACGGCCTTTTCGGTTTCGTTGACGATGTAAAAAGAGTCCAGAGCCAGCAGCAACAGCACGCCCACTGCCACCAGCATAAGCCAGCTACGTGTGCCCATCAGCGAATCTCCGTGCGGTTGCTTTGGTACAGACTGCGCGAGCCGGAACGGCCACTGCCGCCGTCATCGGCGCCGGCGCTCGAGGTGGTCGACGAAGAGGAGCCGGAACCGCTGCCGCGGTTGGCGGCACCGCTGTCGCCGGACACCGGCTGCTTGCCCTTGAACATCTGGTCCAGAGGCAGGTACATCAGGCTGTCACTGCCCTGCGCGTCCAGCAATACCTTGCTGGAGTTGCTGAACACCTCGGTGAGGCTGTCCAGGTAGAGACGCTGACGGGTCACTTCCGGTGCCTTGCGGTATTCCGCTACCAGGTCGGTGAAGCGGGCGGCGTCACCCTCGGCCTCGGCCACCACGCGGACCTTGTAGGCTTCCGCTTCCTCGGTGATGCGCGCGGCCTGGCCGCGGGCTTCCGGAATCACCGAGTTGTAGTAGGCCTCGGCTTCTTTCTTGAAGCGGTCTTCGTCTTCCTTGGCCTTGGCCACGTCGTCGAAGGCGTCACGCACCGCTTCCGGCGCGGCGGTCTTGTCCAGCACCACCTGGTTGATCACCAGGCCGGTGTTGTAGCGGTCCAGATACTCCTGCAGCCGCTCGCGCACCAGCAGACGAATATCTTCGCGGCGGTCGCGCAGCACGTCGTCCATGGTCGAGCTGCCCACCACGTGGCGCAGCGCCGAGCTGGTGGCGTGCTGAAGAATGGTCTCCGGCGCGCCCACGCGCAGCAGGAACGCCTGGGGGTCGAGTACCTTGTACTGGACTTCCAGGGTCACCGCGACGATGTTGGTGTCCTCGGTGAGCATTTCCTCACTGATTTCGTAGCTGCGGTTCTGCCCCACATCCACTTCCATGCTTTGTTCGATGATCGGCGCGCGCCAGTTCAGGCCCGGGTCCACCATGCGGTTGAATTCACCGAAGCGAAGCACCACGCCGCGCTCGCGCTGATCCACCAGGTAAAAACCCATCAGCACATAACCGACCACCAGCACCACCAGGGCCACCGCCAGCAGGCCGCCGGGGAAGCCGCCGGACGACTTGTTGCCGCCGCCACCGCCGCCGCCTTTGCCGCCGAACAGGTTGTTGATGCGGTCCTTAAGGTTTTTCAGCGCTTCATCAAGATCGGGCGGTCGCTGATCGCCACCGCCGCCGCCCCCGCCCCAGGGGTCCCTGGGTTTGTTTCCGCCGGGTTCATTCCAGGCCATTGAATTCTCCGTTATCCCGCTCTGTGCGAGCGTTCAGGATTGTAGGAAGGGGTATCCGTCTCTGCAACCGAAGGGTCAGGAACACGGACCTGTTCTTCACGCAGGCCGGCTTCGCGCAGCAGACGTTCGAAGTGCACCCGATTGACATGTACCCGCAGCAGCATGCCGCCGTCGGTGGCCGCCTGTTCCTCGCGCACCTCGCCGGCTTCATGGAGGCGCGACCGCAGGCGGCCGGCCTCCGGAGGCAGCCGCAACCAGCGATCCACCCAGCGGTCCGCCAGTCGCTCGGCGATCGCCTGATGCAACAGGTCGAAGCCCTCGCCGGTGCGCGCCGACAACCAGACACGCCAGGGCAGCCCCTGTTCATCGCGTTCCAGGTGCGGCGATGCGTCTTCCAGGGCGTCCACCTTATTGTAAACATGCAGCACGGGCACGGTATCCGCGCCGATTTCTTCCAGGACTTCGTTCACCGCGGCCACGTTCGCGTCGCTCTCTTCGACACTACTGTCTGTCACATGCAGCAGCAAGGACGCGTTAACGGTCTCCTCCAGGGTGGCGCGGAACGCCTGCACCAGCCGGTGCGGCAGGTGGCGGATAAAGCCCACCGTGTCGGCCAGAATCGCCGGCCCCACCCCGGGCACCCGCACCTTGCGCAGGGTCGGGTCCAGGGTGGCGAACAGCTTGTCGGCCACGTAGACGTCGCCGGTGGTGAGCGCGTTGAACAGCGTCGACTTGCCGGCGTTGGTGTACCCCACCAGGGAGATCAGCGGGGTTTCTGAACGGTCCCGGGCACGTCGGCCCTGGGCGCGCTGCTTGCGCACCTTGTCCAGCCGCGCCTGAATCGAGCGGATACGCTCGCGCAGCAGGCGGCGGTCGGTTTCCAGCTGGGTCTCACCCGGACCGCGCAGGCCGATACCGCCCTTCTGGCGCTCCAGGTGGGTCCAGCCGCGCACCAGCCGGGTGGAGAGATGCTGCAATTGCGCCAGCTCCACCTGCAGACGGCCTTCGTGGGTACGCGCCCGTTGGGCGAAAATATCCAGAATCAGACCGGTGCGGTCGAGCACGCGGCATTTCACCGCACGCTCCAGGTTGCGCTCCTGGCCGGCGCTCAGACCATGGTTGAACAGCACCACGTCGGCCTGATGCTCGCGCACCAGCGCCGCCAGCTCTTCCGCCTTGCCGGAACCGATAAACAGCGCCGGGTCGGGGCGGTCGCGCTTGCCCAGCAACTCCACCACCGGCTCCACCCCGGAGGAGGTCACCAGATGATAAAACTCGTCCAGGTCCTCGCGACCCAGGGCGTCGGGCAGGTCGATATGCACCAGCACCGCTTTCTCACCGGCGCCGGTACGAACCTGTTCTGTACGATCGAATAGATCCATAGACCTCAATATAAAACAAAGCCACGCCGGACGGCGTGGCTTTGACGGGGGCGAAATCCGGGAATCGGCTTACTGATTGCCGAAGTCCTCGCCGGGGCCGTCGTTCTGCGGTGCCGCCGTGCCGGCCATGGCCGGGTTGCCGCCGGTGCCCGCGGCACGCGGATTACGGGCCGGAACCACGGTGGAAATAGCGTGCTTGTAGACCATCTGGCTGACGGCGTTCTTCAACAGCACCACGTACTGGTCGAAGGACTCAATCTGTCCCTGCAACTTTATGCCGTTCACCAGAAAGATCGAAACCGGGATGCGCTCCTTTCTCAGGGCATTGAGAAAAGGGTCTTGTAGCGAGTGCCCTTTTGACATGGCAAATCTCCTTAAGAGTCATAAAAAGTGGGTGCCCAAACAGTGCGGGCAATTATCAGCGCTAACGTCCGGGCCACGTGCCGCCGGCCATCCATGCCGGTCGGTCCTGGGGCCATGGGACTTCTATGGCAGCCTTCCCGAGGAAAAGTTTCCGACCCCACCATCCGAAAGCCCTGTTAACTCGTTGTTCTTTTATGGGGCTTGGTCCCAATAAAACAAGCCTTAAAAAAACAGTCCGCGAGTCAACTAAACACGGTTTTACAAACCCCTGCAAGCCGCTCTTTACAGGCGATGCGACCCTCGTCACGGGTGTTGTCGTAGGTTTCCACTCCAGGCCATTTACGCAGCCAGGTAAGCTGCCGTTTGGCCAACTGCCGTGTGGCAATAATACCCTTTTCCACCATGGTAGGGTAATCCCAATCGCCCTCCAGATAGCGCCACACCTGGCGATATCCCACCGCCTTGAGCGCCGGCAGCTCGGCGTGCAGGTCGCCGCGCCGGCGCAAGGCCGCCACCTCCTCCACCAGCCCGGCTTCCAGCATGGCCATGAAGCGGTGTTCGATGCGCCGGTGCAGCTCCGGGCGCGGCGGCACCACCGCCAGACTCAGCACCGGCCGGTCCAGGCCCGGGAAGCGGAAAAAGCCGTCCCCCAGGGGCGTGGCGGCGGTGTCGTGCTCGCCGTGAAAGGCGCTCAGCGGCCGGCCGGTAAGGCGGAACACCTCCAGGGCGCGCTGCAGCCGCTGGCCATCCGTGGGCTTGAGACGGTCGGCACTGGGCGGGTCCACCCGGGCCAGCTCGCGGTGCACCGCCGGCCAGCCTTCCCGCTCCGCCAGGGCGGCGATTTCCGCGCGCACCGCCGGGTCGGCCTCGGGCAACGGCGCCAGGCCTTCCACCAGCGCCTTGAAGTAAAGCATGGTGCCGCCCACCAGCAGCGGAATGCGGCCGGCGGCGCTGATCGCCTCGATTTCCGCCAGGGCGTCGGCGCGGAAATCCGCCGCCGAATAGGGCCGGGCCGGGTCGCGGAACCCCATCAGCCGGTGCGGCGCCCGCGCCAGCTCCGCCGCCGAGGGCCGCGCCGCGCCGATGTCCAGCCCCTGGTAGACCAGCGCCGAGTCCACGTTGATCAGTTCCACGGGCAGGGTTTCGGCGGCCTGGATCGCCAGCTCGGTCTTGCCGGCCCCGGTGGGGCCCATCAGGAGGATAATCGGGTCGGGCACGCTACTGCCCCCGCATAAAGAGCCGGTCCAGCTCCTTGACGCTCATCTGGGTCCAGGTGGGGCGTCCGTGGTTGCACTGCCCGGAGCGCTCGGTGGCCTCCATGTCGCGCAGCAGGGCGTTCATCTCCGGCACGGTCAGGCGCCGGTTGGCGCGCACGCTGCCGTGGCAGGCCATGGACGAGAGCAGCGCGTCCAGCTGCTGCTCGATGCGCTCGCTGCTGCCGTGGGCGAGCAGATCGCTGAGCACGTCCCGGACCAGCGTCTCGCTGTCCGCGTTGCGCAGCAGCGCCGGCACCTCGCGCACCACCAGGGTTTCCGGGCCGGCCCGTTCGACCATGAAGCCCAGGCGCTGGAACACCTGGGGCTGCTGCTCGGCGAAATCCGCCTCGCGGGACGACACCGCCATGGACACCGGCACCAGCAGCGGCTGGCTGCGCACTTTCTCCTCGGCCCAGTCCCGTTTCAGACGCTCGTAGGTGATCCGTTCGTGGGCGGCGTGCATGTCCACCAGCACCATGCCGTGTTCGTTCTCGGCGACGATGAAAATGCCGTGCAGCTGCGCCACCGCATAGCCCAGCGGCGGCGTGTGCGACGCCTCCGGGTCACCGCCGGGCGCGGGCGTGGCCGACACCATCTGCCCGTAGGCGCCGGCCTGGCGGGCGCCGTCGGCGATCGTGCCACCGCTGAACGCACCGCCGTAGCCGCCGCCGAAAGACCGGCGCGGCCCCTCCGAGACGCCCGGCGCGCCACTGGCCGGGGTGCCCAGGGCCATATGGCCCTGGCTGGGCGCCGGCCCCTCTTCCATGGCCGGCGCGGCGTCGCCGGGGCGGCCCTCGCCGTGCTGACCCTCGCCGGGGCGCACCTCGGCGATGGCCCGGTGCAGGCTGCGGAACAGGAAGTCGTGGACCATGCGCTGTTCGCGGAACCGCACCTCGTGCTTGGTGGGGTGCACGTTCACATCCACCAGCGCCGGGTCCACTTCGAAGAACAGCACATAGGCCGGGTGGCGGCCGTGGTAGAGCACGTCCGCGTAGGCCTGGCGCACCGCGTGGCTGACCACCTTGTCGCGGATCACCCGGCCGTTGACGTAGAAATACTGCAAATCCGCCTGGGACCGGGAGAAGGTGGGCAGGCCCATCCAGCCGTGCAGCCGCAGGCCGGCGTGCTCGATGTCCACGGTCAGCGCCTGATCCATGAAGGCGCGGCCGCACAACCGCGCCACACGGGCGGCGCGCAGGGTGTCGTCGTCCCCGGGCGGCAGCTGGTGGATCACTTTCTGGTTGTGGCTGAGGCGGAAGCCGGTCTGGAATTCGCTCAGGGCGACCCGCCGGAACACCTCTTCCAGGTGGTTGAATTCGGTTTTCTCGGTGCGCAGGAAACGGCGCCGGGCCGGGGTGTTGAAGAACAGGTCGCGCATGGTCACGGTGCAGCCGCGCGGGTGCGCGGTGGGCGCCACGGACGGCGCCATGTCGCGCCCTTCCACGGTGACCTGCCAGCCTTCGGCCTGGTCGCCGCTGTTACTGGCCAGGCTCAACCGCGACACCGAACTGATCGCCGCCAGCGCCTCGCCCCGGAAACCGAGGGTACCGATCGCCTCCAGGTCTTCGAGGCCGCGGATCTTGCTGGTGGCGTGGCGGGACAGGGCCAGCGGCAGGTCATCCTGGTCGATGCCGCTGCCGTCGTCGCGCACCCGGATCAGCTTGGTGCCGCCCTGCTCCACGTCCACGCTGATCTGGCGGGCGCCGGCGTCGAGCGCGTTTTCCAGCAACTCCTTAAGCACCGAGGCGGGGCGCTCCACCACCTCGCCGGCGGCGATCTGGTTGGCGAGCCGGGAATCCAGCCGATGAATCTTTGCCACAGAGAACTCTCTTTACTAAAACCGGGTTGTGCCGTCAGGACCGGGGAATGGTCAGGGTCTGGCCCACCATGATGCGGTCATCGCGAATATCATTGGCGGCGCGCAGGGCCTGCTCGGAGACCTGGTACTGGCGGGCGATGCCGGACAGGGTATCACCGGGCTGGATGCGATGCTGCTCGCCGTTCTCACGGCGCTGGGCGGCGAACCAGCTGCCCGGCGCCGGATGGGTGCGGAAATACTGCTTCACGCCGTTGACGATGGAGCGCGCCAGCTTTTCCTGGTGGGCGCTGGAACTGAGATTGCGCGCCTCTTCCCGGTTGGAAATAAAGCCGGTTTCCACCAGCACGGAGACCATCTCCGGCTCCTTGAGCACCACGAAGGCGGCCTGCTCCACGGTCTTGCGGCCGCCGTGCAGCTTGGTGATCTGTCCCATTTCCTCGAGAATCTGGCGGCCCAGGTACAGGCTGTGGGCCATGGAGCCGCTCATGCGCATGTCCGCCAGCACATTGAGCAGGTTGGAATCGTCCTTCTCTTCCTCGTAGACCCCGGCCACTTTGTCCGACTCGTTGGCCATTTTCGCCACATAGGCGGCGCGGGCGCTGGTGGCGCCGCGATTGGAGAGGGCGAACACGCTGGCGCCATGGGCGCGCGGGTCGGTGAAGGCGTCCGCGTGGATGGAAATAAACACATCCGCGTGGTTGTCCTGGCGCGCCACCCGGCGGCGTTCGGCCAGCGGCACGTAGTAGTCGCCGTCGCGGACCATCACCGCCTTCATGCCCGGCTCGCGGTCGATGCGCGCCTTCACCTTGCGGGCGATCTGCAGCACCACCTCTTTTTCCAGCAAATTGCCGGGGCCCAGGGCGCCCGGGTCCTCGCCGCCGTGGCCCGGGTCGATGGCGACGATCATCTGGCGCGGTTCGCCGCTGTCGGCCTCGGGTTCCTCGATGGTTTTCACCGGCTTAGGGTCGCTGTCGAAGAGATCCACCACCAGCCGCCAGCTGTGCGGGTCCACCGGTTTCAGCAGGTTGGTGCGCGGGCGCACCGCGGCGCTGAGGTCGAACACCACCCGCGTCTTGTCCTCGTGCTTGCCGACGCGGATGTTCTCGATCGGGCTGTCCTTGTAATCCAGGGCGCTCACGTCGAAGGCCAGATCCGCGTCCATCAGATCCACCACCACCCGGTCCGGATCGGCCAGTTTGTCCAGGGTATGCTCCACCGGCTCGGGCAGATCGAAGACGATACGGGTGTGGTCCGGGGCCCGGTGCAGGCGCACGGAATCCACGGTAATCGCCGCGCGGGCGCCGACCATCGCCAGCAGGCCGGCGATCAACACGGCCATTTTCAGTCCGTTGCGGCGCATCCTTCGGACACAGTTATCAGCCATCGGCCCATTCCAGCTTCGCATATCGTCCCTGTTTCTCCACGGCCAGGGTAACGGTGAGGTCCGGCGGCGGAATAACCCCGCTTCCACGTTCAGGCCACTCCAGCACGCACAGTGCATGACCGTCAAAGTAGTCGCGAATGCCGATCATCTCCAGTTCCTCGGGGTCCCCGAGCCGATATAAATCAAAATGATAGATATGGACGCCGGCCACGTCATAGGGTTCCACCAGGGTGTACGTCGGGCTCTTCACCGAGCCGGCGTGGCCGAGCGCGCGCAGCAGGCCGCGCACCAGCGTGGTTTTACCGGCGCCCAGGTCGCCGCGCAGATACACGCACTGGCCGGCGCCCAGACGTGACGCCAGCGCCGCGCCCAGATCCAGCGTGGCCTGCTCGTCGGCGAGAAAATGCTGTTCGTTCATCTAACGCTCGTCGTCTCCGTTCAGCACCGGCCGCAGCGCGGCCAGCAGGTCGGTGGCCAGCAAACCCCGCTCGCCGCCCGCGGCGGCGGCCCGGTCGGCGGCGCGGGCGTGGGCCATGGCGCCCAGCGCCGCCGCCTGGTAGCCGGGCAGACCCTGGGCGTGCAGGGCGGCGATCACCCCGGTGAGCACGTCGCCCATGCCGCCGGTGGCCATGCCCGGGTTGCCGTCGCTGATCAGCGCGGTGCCGCCGTCACCGCGCACCAGGGTGCCCAGTCCTTTGAGCAGCACCGTGCCGCCGTAACGAGCGGCCAGGCTTTCCAGCGCCGCGAAGCGGTCGGCCTGGACGGTGGCGCCGTCGCTGCCCAGGAGCCGGCCCGCCTCGCCGGGGTGCGGGGTAAGAATCCAGTTGTCACGGGCGTCCGCATCCAGTTCGATCAACACGTTCAGGCCGTCCGCGTCGATCACCAGCGGCAGACCGCTTTCCAGCACTTCCTCCAGCAACACCCGGCCCCAGGGACCGGTGCCCAGGCCCGGACCCACCGCCACCACCGACGCTTTTTCCAGCAGCGGCCGCAGCGATTCGGCGCCGTCCACGCCGCGCACCATGATCTCCGGCTGGCGGGCGAGCACCGCCGGGGCGTGCTCCGGCCGCGTGGCCAGGCTCACCAGGCCGGCGCCGCAACGGGCCGCCGCCTGGGCCGTCATCAACGGCGCCCCGGCGAAGCCATGATCGCCGCCCACCACCAGCACATGGCCGAAGTGGCCCTTGTGCGCGTCGCGGCGCCGGGGCGGCAGCCAGTGCCGCAGGCGAGCCGGCGAGGGCCGCCAAACGGGGCGGTCGATGTGCTGGTAGACCGGCCGGTCCACACCCAGGTCGTCGAACAGCAGCTCGCCGCTGTGCACCGGGCCGGCGCCGGTGAGCAGGCCCCGGTTCACACCGATAAAGGTAATGGTGCAGTCGGCGCTCAGCACCGCGCCGGCCGGGGCGCCGGTATCCGCGTTGAGGCCGGAGGGCACGTCCAGGGCCAGCACCGGCTTGCCGAGACGGCCCAGCGCTTCGATCAGCGCGCGGATATCGTCGCGCAGGGCGTCGCTGATGCCGGTGCCGAGCAGGCCGTCCACCAGCAGCGGCGCGTCGACCGGCAGATCGTCCACGGACAACGGCCGCATCGGCACGCCGGCATCGCGGGCGCGCCGCGCCATGGTCAGGGCATCGCCCTTCATTCGCTCCGGGTCGCGCAGATGGTGGATCACCGGCTCCAGGCCGGCTTCGCGGGCCAGCCGCGCCACCACATAGCCGTCGCCGCCGTTGTTGCCGCCGCCGCACAGCACCGCCGGCCGCGACACGTCCGGCCAGCGCGACAGCAGCACATCGAACGCGGCGCGGCCGGCGCGCTCCATCAGTTCCTCACCGCTGAGGCCGGCCTCACCGGCCAGGCGGTCCAGTTCGCGGGTCTGATCGGCGCTGTACAGCGCCTCGGGCAACGATCTAACCGGCATTCACTGTTATCCTTGCGTTCGAACGGATGACCCACACTATATCACCCACCTTGGCTTCCATGGATTTCAGCGACCTGAAAACACGCATCGCCGAGCACGCCCGGGCGCTGGGCTTCCAGCAGATGGGCGTCGCCGACCTGGACCTGAGCCAGGCGGAACAGCGCCTGCACGACTGGCTAGCCGCCGGCCGCCACGGCGAGATGGGCTGGATGGCCGCCCACGGCAACAAGCGCTCGCGGCCGGCGGAGCTGGAGCCGGACACCGTGCGTGTGCTGTCGCTGCGCATGGACTACCTGCCGCCGGACACCCAGCCGGTCAAGGTGCTGCAGCAAAAAGAGAAAGCCTATGTGTCCCGCTACGCCCTGGGCCGCGACTACCACAAGCTGGTGCGCAAACGGCTGGCGCGGCTGGCGGCGCTGATCCGCGAAGAAGTGGCCGACACCCGTCTGGCCCGCGCCTTCGTGGACAGCGCGCCGGTGATGGAAAAACCCCTCGCCGAGAAAGCCGGGCTCGGCTGGCAGGGCAAGCACACCCTGATTCTCAATCGCCACGCGGGCAGCTGGTTTTTCCTCGGCGAGATTTACACCGACCTGCCGCTGCCGGTGGACGAGCCCGCCGAGGACCACTGCGGCAAGTGCTCCGCCTGCATGACGGTGTGCCCGACCGATGCCATTGTCGCGCCCTACCAGCTGGACGCCCGGCGCTGCATCTCCTACCTGACCATCGAGCATCCCGGATCGATTCCGGAGGACCTGCGCCGCGGCATCGGCAACCGGGTGTTCGGCTGCGACGACTGCCAGTTGATGTGCCCCTGGAACCGCTTCGCCTCGCACAGCAAGGAAACCGATTTCCAGCCGCGCCACGGCCTGGCGGACAGCGAGCTGGTGACGCTGTTCCAATGGGACGAAGAGACGTTTCTGCGCCGCACCGAAGGCTCACCGATCCGCCGCGCCGGCTTCGAACGCTGGCGGCGCAACCTGGCGGTGGCGCTGGGTAACGGGCCGGCCTCGCCCCAGGCTCTGGCGGCCCTGGAAGCGGCGATCGGCGATCCCAGCGATTTGGTCCGGGAGCACGCCTCTTGGGCGCTGCGGCGCCTTCGCGAAAAGTAAGATCCTGTGGGAGCGGTTGTGCGAGCGGGCCTCGCCCGCGAAAGGGAGCGAAGCTCCCGGCAGGATCCCAGAGACCTATCTAACGGCAGCACAAACAACCTCTCTGGTATCCTGCCGGGTGGCTAAAGCCACCCTTTCGCTTGCAAGGCAAGCTCCCACAATTCGAGCTTCGTAGAAAGGCAAGAAAGTCCGGCGTTACAGGCGGATCAGGTGCTCGCGGTAGTAGGCCAGTTCCTGGATGGACTCTCGGATGTCGTCCAGCGCCAGGTGCTTATTTTCCTTCTTGAAGCCGGGCAGAATGTCCGGCTTCCAGCGCCGCGCCAGCTCCTTGAGGGTGGACACATCCAGGTTGCGGTAGTGGAAAAACGCTTCCAGGCGCGGCATGTAATTGGCCAGGAAACGGCGGTCCTGACAGATGCTGTTGCCGCACATCGGCGACATGCCCGCTTCCACGTACTGCTCCAGAAACACCAGGGTGCGGCGCTCCGCCTCGGCGTCGTCCAGGTCGCTTTTGCGGACCCGCTCCACCAGGCCGGAATTGTTGTGGTGCTCGGTGTTCCAATCGTCCATGCCGTTGAGCAGCGCGTCGCTCTGATGCACCGCCATCACGGGCCCCTCCGCGAGGACGTTCAAATGGGCGTCGGTGACAATGGTGGCGATCTCGATGATGCGGTCATTGGCCGGGTCCAGCCCGGTCATTTCCAGGTCGATCCAGATCAGGTTGTCTCGTGATTGCGTCATGGGGCTCCCGAATGATCAATGCGATGCAGGTTGCAGGATAACGGATCGGGGCGCGCTCCTGTATCCTGCAGCCTGCATCCCCAGCTAACGGCGGTACGGCCGCCCAGTGATTTATGGCGAAACGCAAACTGAACCGGCGCCAGAAGTGGCGGATCGAGAAAATCCAGGCGGAACGGCGCCAGCGGGCCCAACGCCGGGCCGGCCAGGAAAACCCGGTGGCCACCGCCCTGGGCGATGAGCAATTGGGCACGGTGGTGGCCCACTTCGGCGGCCAGGTGCTGGTGGAAGACGAGGCCGGCGTTCCGGCACGCTGCCACTTCCGCGCCAATCTGGAGCAGCTGGTGGTGGGCGACCGGGTGATCTGGCAGGCGCCGCGGGTGGAAGGCGACGGCGACGGCGTGGTCACCGCCATCGAACCCCGCCAGAGCGTGCTCAAGCGGCCGGATAACTACGGCAACCTGAAGCCGGTGGCCGCCAACGTGGACCGGTTGCTGGTGGTGTTCGCGCCCATGCCGGTGCCCTCCACCGCCCTGCTCGACCGCTACCTGGTGGCGGCGGAGCTGTCCGGGATTCCCGCCACCCTGGTGCTGAACAAGGCCGATCTGATCGACGCCGAGAGCCGCGACGCCCTGGACGAGATCACCGACATTTACCGCCACCTGGGCTACCCGGTGATCGAGGCGTCCGCCGAGGACGGCGCCGGCCTGGCCGCGCTTAAAACCGCGCTGACCGGGTACACCTGCGCGTTCGTGGGCCAGTCCGGGGTCGGCAAGTCGTCGCTGGTGAACGCGGTGCTGCCCGGCGCCGAGCTGGCGGTGGGCGACCTGTCCGGGGTGTCCGGCCTGGGCCAGCACACCACCACCACCGCGCGCCTGTTCCGCCTGCCGGACGGCGGCCGGCTGATCGATTCACCGGGGATCCGCGAATTCGGGCTCTGGCACATCAGCGAAGAGGAGCTGCTGCACGGCTATCGGGAGCTCTCCGAACGGGCCGGTCACTGCCGCTTCCGCAACTGCACCCACCGCCACGAACCGGGCTGCGCCCTGCGTGAGGCGGCGGAAAACGGCGAGGTGAGCGAGGAGCGGCTGCACAATTTCTTCCAGATCGCCGACACCCTGGATGAGGAAGGCCGCGAGCGCTACCGGTAGACCTTCGGGGAACACATCTGACAGCCATGGGGTCCCTCCATTACAATCAGGTTTGTTTTCACGCACCCCATTCCGCAGCGAAGACGATTAGCCATGACCGCTCAACTGCCGCTACTGCTGGAACCCGCCGACCTGGCGGCCCATTTGGACGACGACAATCTGCTGATCGTGGATCTGAGCAAGGATCAGGTCTACGACCAGGCCCACGTGCCCGGCGCCGTGCACCTGGACTTCAAGCGCCTGCTCGCCGGCACCCAGCCGGCGCCCGGGCTGCTGCCCAGCGACGACGCCCTGTCCGCGCTGTTCTCCGAACTGGGCCTGACCCCGGACACCCAGGTGGTCGCCTACGACGACGAAGGCGGCGGCTGGGCCGGGCGCCTGCTGTGGACCCTGGATGTGATCGGCCACAAGAAATATTCCTACCTCAATGGCGGCATCCACGGCTGGCTGGCGGCGGAACTGAGCACCAGCAGCGACCGCACCCGGCCGGAGCCCAGCGACTATCGGGTCGGCGAGCACGACCCGGCCACCAGTGTCGATCTGGACTACGTGCTCAAGCACCACACCGACCCGGACGTGGTGATCTGGGACGCCCGCTCGGAGGAGGAATTCGCCGGCGTGCGCGCCTTCGCCCAGAAGGCCGGCCATATCCCCGGCGCCACCCACTACGAGTGGACCGACGCCATGGACAAGCACAACAACCTGCGCCTGCGCGATCTGGAAGAGATACGCCGGGAGCTGGCCGAGCGCGGCATCCAGAGCAACAAGGAAGTGATCACACACTGCCAGACCCACCACCGCTCCAGCTTCACCTGGCTGGTGGGCAAAATCCTCGGTTTCGAGCGCATTCGCGGCTACCCCGGCTCCTGGGCCGAATGGGGCAACCACCCCGACACCCCCACGGAAAAGTCCGAGTAATCACCTTGAGGCTCACTCTTTGCACGCTCTAAAAGAAAAGCTGTTTATCGCGCTTCAGCACGTCGTCCCCCAGCACCTCCTGTCCCGCCTGGTGGGCTGGGTGGCGCGCAGCGAGATTCCGTGGATCAAAACCACCTTCATCAACCGCTTCATCCAGCACTTCGGGGTGGACCTCAGCGAAGCGGAAATCGAAGACCCGGACCGCTTCGAGAACTTCAACGCCTTCTTCACCCGCGCGTTGAAAGACGGCGCCCGCCCCATCGCCGACGGCGAGCGGGTGCTGGCCTGCCCGGCGGACGGCACCGTCAGCCAGCTGGGCCCGCTGCGCGGCGGCGACCTGTTCCAGGCCAAGGGCCACCATTATTCCGCCTTCGAGCTGCTGGGCGGCGACGGCGCGCTGGCGGCGGAGTTCCAGAACGGCCACTTCGCCACCGTCTATTTGTCGCCGAAGGATTATCACCGCGTGCACATGCCGTTCACCGGCACCCTGCGCGAAATCTGCTACGTGCCCGGGCGCCTGTTCTCGGTGAACCAGACCACCACCGAGCGGGTGCCGCGCCTGTTCGCGCGCAATGAACGGCTGGTGTGCGTGTTCGATACCGAGGTGGGGCCGATGGCGGTGGTGCTGGTGGGGGCCATGATCGTCGCCGGCATCGAGACCGTGTTCGCCGGCCAGGTGACGCCGCAGTCCACCACCGTGACCCGGGTCGACTACCGCAATCCGGCGCCGGTGACCCTGCGCAAGGGCGACGAGCTGGGCCGCTTCCTGCTCGGCTCCACGGTGATCGTGCTGTTCCCGGAGGGCGCCGCTGAGTTCGGTTCGGAGCTGACGGCGGGCGCCGCCGTGCGGATGGGCGAGGCCTTCGGGTCGGTGCGTCAGTAGAGACGCCGGTTCGGCGGGGGCCTGGTGTTCTCTCCATCGGCGGCGGAATCTACCCAGGGAGCGGGTCTGTGTTCTGCCCTTCCGGGAACGCCGTGAATACGTCCCTGTAGGCTCCCTGTCGAACGTCCTGTTCTCCAGGGTCCCGGAAGGGCAGAACACAGACCCGCTCCCTGGGTAGATTCCGCCGCCCCGGGTTATCGCCAGCGCCGAACCTTTCTACGAAGCTTGGGGTTTGTGCGAGCTTGCCTTGCAAGCGAAAGGCCGGCAACGCCGGCCGGCAGGATTCCAGAGACTCTGATCATGCTGCCGCCAGAAATCTCTCTGGCATCCTGCGGGGCAACCTTTGCCGGGAGCTCCGCGCCTTTCGCGGGCATGGCCCGCTCCCAC
>NZ_ARXR01000021.1 GCF_015356855.1 Alloalcanivorax venustensis ISO4 | reverse complement strand
CGGGCCCACCCGATACCGGCGCGGGCTATCTGGAGAGAGGTCTCTGGCATCCTGCCGGGTGGCTAAAAGCCACCCTTTCGCGGGCAGGGCCCGGTTCTAGACGCCGCCCTGGACGTCGTCGTTGAGGGGTGGGAGGGGGACATAGTCGCCGGGCTGGCCGGTTTTGCCGGCGGTGACGGCGGCCATGACTTCTTCGCTGTGCAGCATGCCGGCGTTCCAGGTGACCACGTAATCGAGGCTGTCGGCGGTGTTGTGGTCGCGGGCGTAGGTGATCATGCGCTTGCAGCCGTGTACCGCCAGCGGTGATTTGCCGGCGATCTCCTTCGCCATTTCCAGGGCCCGTTCCAGGGCCGCTTCCTTGCTGTCCAGCACTTCGTTGAAGAGGCCGCGACGCTCGCCCTCTTCCGCGCCCATGCGCCGGCCGGTGTAGGCCAGTTCGCGGACGATGCCTTCGGGGAGCAGTTTGCAGAGCCGCGGGAAGGTGCCGACGTCGGCGGTGAGGCCCACGTTGATTTCGTAGACGGTGAGGTAGGCGTCGCGGCTGGCGTAGCGCAGGTCGCAGGCGCTGATCAGGTCCACGCCGCCGCCGATGCAGCCGCCGTGCAGCGCGGCGATCACCGGTACGCGGCAGTCTTCCAGGGCGCTGAAGGTCTGCTGCATGAGCGCGGTGTTGTGGCGGAAGCGCGCCGCTTTCTGCACCCGGGCGGTGACGTCGGCGGGGTCCGGCGGGGTGCCGAACATGCCCAGGTCGAGGCCGGCGGTGAAGTGCTTGCCGTTGGCGTCGATGACGATGGCACGAATGTCGCCGCTCGCGTCCAGCGCCCGCACCGCCGCCGGCAGCTCGTTCCAGAAGTCCGCGTTCATGGCGTTGAGGCGGTCCGGCCGGTCGAGCGTGATGCGGGCGATATGGCCGTCCGTCGTGACGGTTAGCGTTTTATAACTCATGACGGTTCCTCGTGATTGTCAGCGGCAGCCACCTTGTGCGAGCGGGCCTTGCCCGCGAAAGGGTGGCTTTAGCCACCCGGCAGGATGCCAGAGACGTTGTTGGTGCTTTTGTCAGGCCTCTCTGGGATCCTGCCGGCAAGCTGCGCTTGCCTTTCGCGGGCTGGGCCCGCTCCCACAAGGCTCGCTCCCACAGCCCCTCCCACAGCGGGGTCGCTTCTCAACTCTTCTCGTTGAACATGGCGATGCGGCCGCCGTCGACGACCAGGTCGTGGCTGTTGATGAAGCTGCCTTCGTCGCTGGCCAGGAAGACGGCGGCGAAGGCGATGTCGTCGGCCAGGCCGGCGCGGGGCAGCGGCGTGGCTTTGGCGAGATTGGCTTCCAGCTTTTCCATCTTGCGCTGGTTTTCTTCGTCGCTGAGCGTCTGGGCGCGCTGGGAGCCGCCCCAGAAGATCGGCGTGGCGACGGCGCCGGGGGAGATGGCGTTGACGCGGATGTTGTGCTGGCCCAGGTCGGCGCCGGCCAGGCGGGTCATGTGGGCGACGGCGGCCTTGGCGCCGGAGTACAGGTAGCCGCCCTGGTTGAGGCGGTGGCCGGCGATGCTGGCGTTGTTGATGATGCTGCCGCCGCCGCTGTCCTTCATGACGCGGGCGGCGTGCTTGATGCCGAACGCCGGGGCGCCCACCAGCAGGCGCATGATGCGCGCGAATTCGTCTTCGTCGAAGCTGTCCACGGTGGTGCGATCGCCTGCGCCGGCGTTATTGAACAGACAGTCCAGGCGGCCGAATTTTTCCACGGTGAAATCCACCAGGGCGGCGATGTCGTCTTCGCTCATGATGTCGGTGCGCTTGAACACGGCGCGCTCGCCGAGCTCCTTGGCCAGGGCTTCGCCCTTCTCTTCGGAGCGGCCCGCCAGCACCACGGTGGCGCCCTCTTCGATGAAGCGCCGGGCGGTGGCTTCGCCGATGCCGCTGGTGGCGCCGGTAATCACGGTTATCTTATCTGCCAAACGATTACTCATGGTTGTTCTCCTTAAAAGTCATTTGACCGCGGAAGGGCCGAGGGCGGCTTTCGCCGCCCGATACAGGATGCAGGATTCAGGATACAGGGGCAGGATCTGGAGCGGGCGGAGAGGCTTGCGTATTAGCATATCTGTGTCTGCCAATATGCAATAAACGCGGAGCGATAACCTGTCCGCGCCCCCTTGTCTTGCTCCGCGCTGCATCCTGCATCCTGCATCCTGTATCGCGGCTCATGGCACGGCCTTTCCGCCAGCACGGCCTGCCTGCCGCTTGCGGCTTGAAGCTTGTAGCCGCTCAAAACGCGGAGACGCCGCCGTCGACGGCGACCGCCTGGCCGTTCATGTAGGTGTTCGCGGGCGACAGCAGCATCAGCATAACGGCGACGATCTCTTCCGGTTCGCCGATGCGTTTCATCGGGCTGCCGGCGGCCATCATCGCCAGGGTCTGCTCGGCTTCGCCGCCGCTGGCCAGCCCTTCACCGCCTTCCAGCATGGGCGTGCGGGTGTAGTACGGGCAGATGGCGTTGACGCGGATGTTTTTGCGGCCGCTTTCCACGGCGGCGGTGCGGGTGAGCCCGATCACCGCGTGCTTGGAGGCGGCGTAGGCGCCGATCTTGGGCCCGCCGCCGATGCCGGCCATGGAGCTGGTGTTGACGATGGCACCGCCACCGCTGGCTTTCATGGCCGGGATCTGGTGCTTCATGCCGAACATCACGCCTTTGACGTTGACGTTCATCTGCTGGTCCAGCAGCTCGCCGGTGAGCTCGTGGATGGGAATGAAGCCGTGGGCGATGCCGGCGTTGTTCACCGCCATGTCGAGACGGCCGAACTGTTCCACGGCGGTGTCCACCATGGCTTTGCAGTCCGCCTCGGAGGAGACGTCGCAGCGGCGCGCCAGGGCGGTGACGCCCTGCCCTTCCAGGTCGGCGACCAGCTTATCCAGGGCGTCCATGTTGATGTCGCCCAGCACCAGCCGCGCACCGCGTTTGCCGAGCTCGGCGGCGAGCAGCTTGCCGAAGCCGCTGGCGGCGCCGGTGATCAGGGCCACCTTGCCGGTGAAATCCAGCATCGGATCCATAACAACCTCCAGGCGGTTTAGATGGTGAAACCACCGTCGACGACGACACACTCACCGGTGACGTAGCTGGACGCGTCGGACACCAGGTAAAGCACGGTGCCGGCCATTTCCTTGGGTTCCGCGTGGCGGTGCATGGGAATCTGGGCGATGGCGCTTTTGTAGATTTCTTCCTGCTGGAACAGCGCGCCGGCGAACTTGGTCTTGGTGAGGCCGGGCAGCAGCGCGTTGACGCGCACGTTGAACTCGGCGCATTCCATGGCGAAGGATTTGGTCATGCTGATCACGGCCGCCTTGGAGATCGAGTAAATGCCCTGCATGTTGCCCGGCGACAGACCGTTGATGGAGGCGGTGTTGACGATAGCGCCGCCGCCGTTGTCCTTCATCAGTTTGGCGCCTTCCACGGACATGTAGAAGTAGCCGCGCAGGTTCACGTCCACGGTCTTGTCGAACGCGGAGACCGGGGTATCCAGGATGTGCCCGAAGTACGGGTTGGCGGCGGCGTTGTTGACCAGGATGTCGAGCTTGCCGTGGGTGTCCTTGATGTGGCCGAACACCGCTTCGATCTGCGCCATTTCACCGATGTGGCAGGCGAAGGCTTCGGCGGAACCACCGTCGGCCTTGATGGCGTCGGCGACGGTCTGGCAGTCGTCGATTTTGCGGCTGGACACGATCACGTGGGCGCCCTGCTCGGCGAGCAGCTTGGCGATTTCTTCGCCGATGCCACGGCTGGCGCCGGTGACCAGGGCGATCTTTCCGTTCAGATCAAACAATTTCGTGCTCATAAAAACTCTCCCAAAATAAGTGTTTCTAAGCGCCTTCGCGGACGATCTGCATGGCCATTTGCGCCAGCGGTTCCACCACCTGGCCCACGGCGGCGGCTTTTTTGCTGGAGGCGTTGCCGTCCTGGGCGCGCTTGGCGACACCCTGGGCGATGGCCGCCAGGCGGAAAAAACTGAACGCCAGATAGAATTCCCAGTGGTCGATATGATCGATGCCACGGCGTTCGCAATAGGCTTGGACGTATTCCTGCTCGGTGGGAATGCCCAGTGATTTGCGGTCCTTGCCCTGCAGGCCGGACAGGTTGCCGCCCTCCTGGGGCATGCGCAGCTGCATGCACTGATAGGCGAGATCCGCGAGCGGGTGGCCGAGGGTGGACAGCTCCCAGTCGAGCACCGCGATCACGCGGGGTTCGGTGGGGTGCCACATCATGTTGTCGAGGCGGTAGTCGCCGTGCACCAGGGACACCTGGCCGTCGTCGGCGGGCTGGTTGTTCTCCAGCCACGCCATCAGATCTTCCATGGCCTGGATGTGGTTGATCTCGGAGGCGCGGTACTGCTTGGACCAGCGGCCCATCTGACGCTCGAAGTAGTTACCCGGCTTGCCGTAATCGGCGAGGCCCACCGCGTCCACGTCCACGCCGTGCAGCGCCGCCAGCACCCGGTTCATCTCATCGTACATGGCGGTGCGCTGGGCGTTGTCCACTTCCGGAATCGCCGCGTCCCAGAAGATCCGGCCCTGGCAAAATTCCATGATGTAGAACATGGAGCCGACCACGTCGCGGTCCTCGCACAGGTGGTACATGCGCGGCACCGGCACGTCGGTGTTCTGGAGGGCATTCATGACCCGGAATTCCCGGTCCACGGCGTGGGCGGACTTGAGCAGCTTGCCCGGCGGCTGACGGCGCAGCACGTACTCGCCGGAGGCGGCCTTGATGTGGAAGGTGGGGTTGGACTGACCGCCTTCGAATTTATCGGCGGTGATCGGGCCTTTGAAGCCGGCGACGTTCGCTTCCAGATAGGCCGCGAGGCGCTCGGTATCCAGGGTATCCACCTGGGACATGTCTACCTCCTTTAAAATAGCTAAAAGCTACAAGCCACAAGCCACAAGCCGGGTATTCCGGTTTGTGGCCTGCAGCGAGTAGCCGGGGCTGCTTGTCGCTTGAAGCTTGTAGCTTGAAGCTCTTATTCGTATTTCTTGGCCAGGTTACGACCCAGCTGCATCATATGCACCTGATCCGGCCCGTCCGCCAGGCGCAGGGTGCGGGCGTAGGCGAAGAAGCCGGCCAACGGGGTGTCCTGGCTGAGGCCCACGGCGCCGTGGATCTGCATGGCGCGGTCGACCACGTTGAGCGCCATATTGGGCGCCACGATCTTGATCATGGCAATCAGTTCCTTGGCTTCCTTGTTGCCGTAGCGGTCCATGGTGTCGGCCGCTTTCAGGGTCATCAGCCGGGCCTGCTCGATTTCACAGGCGCTCTTGGCGATGTCTTCGCGGCAGGAGCCGTGCTTGATCATCGGCTGGCCGAACACCACGCGCTCGTTGGCGCGCTTGCACATCAGCTCGAGGGCGCGCTGGGCGGCGCCGATCAGACGCATGCAGTGGTGAATGCGGCCGGGGCCGAGGCGACCCTGGGCGATTTCAAAGCCGCGGCCCTCGCCGAGGATGATGTTTTCCTTGGGCACGCGCACGTTTTCGAAGATCACTTCGGCGTGGCCTTCCGGCGCGTCCACGGAGCCGAGCACCATCATCGGACGTTTGACGTTAACACCCGGGGTGTTCATCGGCACCAGAATCTGCGACTGCTGCTGGTGGCGGTTGGGGTTGTCCGGGTCGGTCTTGCCCATCACGATCATGATTTCGCAGGATTCGCGCATCGCGCCGCTGATGTAGAACTTGCGGCCGTTGATGACGTAATCGTCGCCGTCACGGGTGATGGAGGTTTCGATGTTGGTGGCGTCGGAGGACGCCACTTCCGGCTCGGTCATCGCGAACGCGGAGCGGATCTTGCCTTCCATCAGCGGCTCGAGCCATTGCTTCTTCTGGGCTTCGTTGCCGTACTTGGCGAGCACTTCCATGTTGCCGGTGTCCGGCGCGGAGCAGTTGAAGCACTCGGAGGCGATGTGGTGGCGGCCCATCTGTTCCGCCAGCGAGGCGTATTCCAGGTTGGTCAGGCCCGGGCTCAGCTCGCCGTGCTCCTTGGGCAGGAACAGGTTCCACAGGCCCTTGGCTTTCGCCTTGGCTTTGAGCTCGTCCAGGATCGGCGGCGTCTTCCAGGGGTTCTGCTCGAGCTGCTCGTGGTAGGTGTGCTCGGCGGGCACCACTTCGTTATCGATGAAGGTGCGTACCTGGTTGATCAGGTCCTGGGTCTTTTCTGAATGTTCGAAATCCATGTTGCTCTCCTCTTGAATAAGGCGGCCGTTATGACCCGGCCTCTTTGATCCGTTCTAGCTATAAGTAATGGCGTCGCCGCGATCTTCCCGGTCCAAATGCGGAACCTGGTTAAAAATGGAAAGGCGATACACGTTCTTGTTGAAGAAACCCTGGGTTACCCCGGTGTTGCGAATCTGCAGGTTGAGCTCCACCACGGTGTCGTCGGCGGTGTTGAGCATGTGCCGCATCCACATGGCGATGGCGCCGCCGGAGCTGACCACCAGCACCCGGTCGCGGTCGGCGTACTGTTCCTGGATGTGCGCCATGGCGCCGGCCACCCGGTCGCAGAAACCCTGCCAGCTTTCCGGCAGGTTGCCCTCCAGACGGCCGGCCTGCCAGCGCTGCATGGCTTTTTTCAGCACCCGGTAGAAGGCGGCCATGGAGGCGCCCTCCGGCGGCACTTCCTCGGGGTGGGCGCTCAGGTAGGCGTCGACAATGGAGTGGAAATCGAATTCGTTGAGCCCGGGCTGCAGGTCGGCGGCCAGACTGCTGCCGAGCCCTTCCTGGATGCCCTCGCCGGTTTCCACGTGGCGCACCAGGTCGCCGGTGACCAGCGCGTCGAAGGTCTCGCCACGGGCACGGTAATACTCGCCAAGCCAGCGTGCCTGCTGGTGTCCCAGCTGGGAGAGCTTGTCGTAGTTGGCGGCGCCGAAGGACGCCTGGCCGTGACGGATAAGGTGGAACTGGGCCATGGTGTCGCCTGTGTGAGTTGCAATGAAGACAGCCTAGAACAGCCCGCTTAGTTAGTGAAATTGATATTTTGAATCCTGCCGAATAAATGCGGTGCATAGATCAGCGGTCGCCGTGGCGCTTGCTTTGCGAAACAGAATTCCGATATTTTGACTGGCTATTTGGCGAGAGACGGGAGAAGACCATGAACGCCCTGGCACTGCAAAGCGGCTATGTCCGCGTTACCGAGCACGGCAAATTACTGGAAGTGACCCTGGACCGGGCCGACAAGCTCAACGCCCTGAGCGGCGAGATGTACCGGGATATCAGCCGCGCCGTGGACCACTACCGGGACCGGGACGACCTCACCGCCCTGCTGCTAGACGCCGAGGGCCGCGCCTTCACCGCCGGCAACGACATCGGCGACTTCCTGAACGCGGATCCGGAGTCGCGCAAGGACGGCAAGCAGAGCCCGGCGATGGATCTGGTGCACCGGCTGATCGAGCTGGACAAGCCGGTGATCGCGGCGGTGCACGGCAACGCCACCGGCATCGGCACCACCCTGCTGCTGCACTGCGATCTGGTGATCGCCGCGGACAGCGCCCGTTTCTACACCGCCTTCATCAACCTGGGCCTGGTGCCGGAAGCCGGCTCCAGCCTGATTCTGCCCGCCCTGCTGGGGCGCCAGAACGCCAACCGCTTGCTGCTCGCCGGCGACACCCTGACCGCCGACGAGGCGGAACGCATGGGTCTGGTGGCCTACCGGTGCGGCGACGACGAGCTGCGCGACAAGGCGCTGGAGCTGGGGGCGAAACTGGCCGCCAAGCCGCCGCAGGCGCTGCAGTACACCAAGCAGCTGACCCGCCACGGCGCCGACGCCATTCGCGAGCAGATCAAGAAGGAGTCGGTGCTGTTCGCCGAGCGCATGTTCAGCGACGAAACCCGCGCCATCTTCGACAAGTTTCTCAATAAAAAATAGCGGCGGTCAGGCGACCAGCCCGCGAAGGGCGACGGTGACGACGCCGTCGACCAGCCGTTCGCGGCTGCCGGGGGCGTCGTCGTAGCGGGGGTGGTACCAGTTGATCACCGAGTTGAGCGCGCCGAGCACCGGCTTGATGGCGATGCGCGGTTCGGTGGCGTCGAGATCGCCCTCGTTGATGCCTTGGTTGAGCACCTTCAAAAACACCTGCTCGTAGCGGCGGCGCCGGTCCTGCAGCTGCATCAGCCGCTGGCGCTGGGCTTCGGTGGTGCTCACCCGCAGGTGCATCTGCACGCCCTCCACCACGGCGCGCTGGTAGTGCTGGGTCTCGATCAGAGTTTCCACGTGACGGTGGGCCATGCCGTGCAGCCGTTCCAGGGCCGGCGCGCGGCGCCGCACTTCCGGGTCCACCGCCTGCACGAGGGCGTCCATGGCGCGCTGGTGGATCTCGAAGAACAGGTCCGACTTGGAATCGAAGTAGTGATAGACCATGCCCTTGGTGGCACCCAGCCGGCGGGCGATGTCGTCGATGCTGGTGGCCTTGAAGCCGTGCTCCATAAAGCAGCGCGCCGAGGCGTCCAGGATGGTGTCCCTGGGGCTGTGCTCCAGGTCGGCGGAAAGGGGGACCATGGTCGGTGCCGCGGAAACAGACATGAAATTATCCTGACGAATTTTCCCGAAAGCACAATAGTGCCATTTATTTCACAGTAGACCATTGACCCTTTTCACCGCCGCGCCGGTCACTGATGACACAACTGCCGCTAACCATGCCGTTTTTGACCCTGGACGCCCCGCAGCCGGGCCAACATACTTCGGTCACACTCAAATAAATGAAAAGCAATTTCATAACAGCTTCCCAAGCGCCCCGCCGCCCCCGGCGGTCGGCCGCCGAGGGAGGCGCTCGAGGAGGAGAGCGATGTCGGATCTCGAACAGTTCCGCGCGGAAACCCGGGCCTGGCTGGAGGCGAACTGCCCCGAGGAAATGCGCCAGCCCCTGAAGAGCCAGGCGGACCACTGCTGGGGCGGCCGTAAATGGCAGTTCCAGTCGGACGCGCAGAAAGTGTGGATGGAGCGCATGGCCGACAAGGGCTGGACCGCGCCGCAGTGGCCCAAGGAATACGGCGGCGGCGGCCTGAGCCCGGAAGAGGCGGAAGTGCTGGCCGAAGAAATGAAGCGCATCAACGCGCGCACGCCGGTGAGCAACTTTGGTTTCTGGATGCTGGGCCCGGCGCTGTTGAAATTCGGCAGCGAGGAACTCAAGCGCCAGCACCTGCCGCCGATCTGCCGGGGCGAGATCCGCTGGTGCCAGGGTTACTCCGAGCCCAACGCCGGCTCTGACCTGGCCAGCCTGCAGACCCGCGCCGAGGACAAAGGCGACCATTTCCTGGTTAACGGCCAGAAAATCTGGACCTCCTACGCGGACAAAGCGGACTGGATTTTCTGTCTGGTGCGCACCGACCCCAATGCCAGCAAGCATAACGGCATCTCCTTCGCGCTATTCGATATGGAAAGCGAAGGCGTCAGCACCCGCCCGATCGAGCTGATCTCCGGTGAGTCGCCGTTCTGCGAAACCTTCTTCGACGACGTCAAAGTCGGCAAGGACCAGATCGTCGGTGAACTGAACCGTGGCTGGGACGTGGCCAAGTACTTGCTCACCCATGAGCGCAACAACATCGGCGGCGAACCGCCGGGCTTCCTCAAGGGCCGCGCCCTGGGCCCGCTGGCCGCCGAGCACGTGGGCACCGAGCACGGCAAGCTGGCGGACGGCGCGCTGCGCGCCGACATCGCGCGGCTGGAAATCGACCAGATGGCGTTCCAGGCGCTGGTGGGCAAGATCCGCGAAGAAGCGGAAGCCGGCCAGGGCGTGGGCGCCCAGTCCGCGGTGCTTAAGTACTACGGCACCGAGCTCAACAAGCGCCGCTACGAAGTGATGATGGACGCCCTCGGCGCCGAAGGCCTGGAGTGGGAAAGCGAGCGCACCATGGGCGGTCTGTACGCCCGCGAGTGGCTCCGTTCCAAGGGCAATTCCATCGAAGGCGGCACCTCCGAGGTGATGCTGGGGATTGTTTCCAAACGCCTGCTGGGCCTGCCGGACGCATAAGGAGTCGACGCTGATGAAACTGAACGACGAACAACAGATGTTGCAGGATTCCGTGGCGCGGCTGATGGCCGACAAGGGCCCGGTATCCCACCTGCGCGAATTGCGCGACCGTAACGACGAGAAGGGCTACGACGAGCCGCTGTGGCACGCCATGGTGGAATCCGGCCTGACCGGCATCCTGGTGCCCGAGGAGCACGGCGGCATCGGCTTCGGCCTGGTGGGCGCCGGCCTGGTGGCCCGTGAGATCGGCCGTAACCTTTCGGTGACCCCGTTCCTGTCCACCGCGGTTTTGGGCGCCACCGCCCTGGCCACCGGCGGCAGCGTCAAGCAGCAGCAGAAGTGGCTGCCGGCGATCGCCGAGGGCAGCGTGATCACCGCCCTGGCGGTGGACGACGGCGCCAAGCACCGTCCGGAAGCGATCAAGACCGAAGCCAAGGCGGCCGGTGACGGCGTCACCCTGAACGGCGGCAAACTGCTGGTGCTGGACGCCCATGTGGCGGACCTGCTGCTGGTGGCGGCCCGCCAGGGCGAGAGCACCGCGCTGTTCCTGGTGGACCCCAAGGCCGAGGGCGTGACCATTGAGCGCAACCGCATGGTCGACGACCGCAACGCCGCCCGGGTGACCCTGGATAACGTCGCCGCCGAACCGATGGCGGACGGCGCCGCCGCCCTCGCCGCCGCGCTGCGCGCCGGCCGCGCGGTGCTGGCCGCGGAGCTGTCCGGCCTGGCCCGGGAAGCGTTCGAGCGCACCCTGCAGTACCTCAAGGAGCGCAAGCAGTTCGGCCGCCTGATCGGCACCTTCCAGGCGCTGCAGCACCGCGCCGCGCTGCTGATGGGCGAAGTGTCCATGAGCGACGCCCTGGCGATGCAGGCGCTGGACGCCTGCGACCGCAACGCCGACGACGCCGAGGTTCAGGTGCTGGCCGCCAAGGCCAAGGCCGCCCGGGTGGCGCTGCTGGCCGGCCAGGAAGCGGTGCAGATGCACGGCGGCATCGGCATGACCGATGAATTCGACATCGGCTTTTTCCTCAAGCGCGCCCGCGCCGGTGGTGAAACGCTGGGCGACGCCAATTACTGCGCCGACCGCTTCGCGGTACTGCGCGATTACTAAGGGGAGATTTTATAATGTCCAATAACAAGCTCAGCGTGGACGAACTGAAAGCCAAGGTGGACCAGGACCTGGGCACGTCCCGCTGGTTCCCGGTGACCCAGGAGCGCATCGATCAGTTCGCCGACCTCACCGAGGACCCGCAATGGATTCACATCGATCCGGAGCGGGCCGCCAAGGAGACGCCGTTCGGCGGCACCATCGCCCACGGTTTCCTGAGCCTGTCGCTGCTCTCCGCCATGGCCATGGACGTGGTCCCCGGCGTGCAGGGCACGGTGATGGGCATCAACTACGGCTTCGACAAGGTGCGCTTCCTGAACCCGGTGCGCTCCGGCTCCCAGGTGCGCGGCCACTTCAAACTGGCCGGCGTGGAGCCGCGCGGCGACAATCAGCTGCTGATCCGTTACGCCATTTCGGTGGAAATCGACGGCGTCGATAAGCCGGCCATCGCCTGTGAATGGCTGAGCCTGATTGTTTTGGGATAAAACCAGCTACAAGCTTCAGGCTTCAAGCTGCAAGCGGGCCATGCCTGCTTGTGGCTTGCCGCTTGTAGCTTGTGGCTCTCCAACGGAGAGTTTTTATGAGTATTAATTTCGAGGGCCGGGTGGCGATCGTCACCGGCGCCGCCAACGGCCTGGGTAAATCCCACGCGCTGTCGCTGGCCAAATTGGGCGCCAAGGTGGTGGTCAATGATTTCGGCGGCGCCCGCGACGGCACCGGCGGTTCCAGCGAAGCGGCGGAGAAAGTGGTCGAAGAGATCAAGGCCGCCGGCGGCGAAGCGATCGCCAACGGCGCCGACGTGTCCAGCGAGGAACAGGTCGACGCCATGGTCCAGCAGACCCTGGACCAGTGGGGCCGTATCGACATCCTGGTGAACAACGCCGGCATCCTGCGTGACAAAAGCTTCGCCAAGATGGAGATGTCGGACTGGGACAAAGTGGTGGCGGTGCACCTGACCGGTTCCGCGATCTGCACCCGGGCGGTGTGGCCGGTGATGCGCGAGCAGAAGTACGGCCGCGTGATCATGACCACCTCCACCTCCGGGCTGTACGGCAACTTCGGCCAGGCCAACTACGGCGCCGCCAAAATGGGCGTGGCCGGCCTGATGAATACCCTCTGCCTGGAAGGCGAGAAGTACGACATCAAGGTAAACTGTGTGGCGCCCACCGCGGCCACGCGTATGACCGAGGACCTGATGCCCAAGGAAGTGCTGGCCCTGCTGGAGCCGGAAGCGATCACCCCCGCGGTGTTGTTCCTGGCCAGCGATCAGGCCCCCAACCAGCGTATCGTACTGGCCGGCGCCGGCTGCTACGCCATGGTGCGGCTGATGGAAAGCGACGGCATTTACCTCAACGAGGAAGAGCGCACGCCGGACGCCATCGCGGCTCAGTTCGAGCAACTGGGCGACATGGGCAACGCCCGTGAAATGACCAACGGCGGCGAGCACGTCACCAAGATTCTGACCAAGGCCGCGCAGGCCAAAGGCATCAAACTTACTTAAAGAGGTTGATCATGAGAGAAGCAGTCATCGTTTCCACCGCCCGTACCCCCATCGGCAAGGCCTACCGGGGCGCGTTCAACGACACCCAGGCCCAGGCGCTGGGTGGTCACGTGATCAAGCACGCCGTGGAGCGCGCCAAGATCGACCCGGAGAGCATCCAGGACGTGATCATGGGCGCCGCCCTGCAGCAGGGCTCCACCAGCGGCAACGTGGCCCGTCAGGCCGCCCTGCGCGGTGGCCTGCCCACCTCCGTGGCCGGCATGACCATTGACCGTCAGTGCGCGTCCGGCCTGATGGCCATCGCCACCGCCGCCAAGGAGATCGTGGTCGACAACATGGACGTGGCGGTCGCCGGCGGCCTGGAGTCCATCTCCCTGGTGCAGAACGACAAGATGAACACCTTCCGCGCCCGTGATCCGTGGCTCAAGGAGCACCGTCCGGACATCTACATGAGCATGCTGGAGACCGCCGAAGTGGTCGCCGACCGCTACAACGTCTCCCGCGACGCCCAGGACGAGTACGCGTTCCAGTCACAGATGCGCACCGCCAAGGCTCAGCAGGAAGGCAAGTTCGACGACGAGATCGTGCCCCTGACCACCAACATGAAGGTGATGAACAAAGAGACCAAGGAAATTTCCGACAAGGAAGTGACCCTGGCCAAGGACGAGGGCAACCGCCCCGAGACCACCCTGGAAGGCCTGCAGAGCCTGAAGCCGGTGTTCAAGGACGGCCTCAACATCCAGGAAGGCCAGTTCATCACCGCCGGTAACGCCTCCCAGCTGTCCGACGGCGCCAGCGCCTGCGTGCTGATGGAAGCCAAGGAAGCCGAGCGTCTCGGCCTGCAGCCCCTGGGCGCCTACCGCGGCATGGCCGTGGCCGGCTGTGACCCGGACGAGATGGGCATCGGCCCGGTATTCGCGGTGCCGAAGCTGCTCAAGCGTTTCGGTCTGACCATCGACGATATCGGCCTGTGGGAACTGAACGAAGCGTTCGCCAGCCAGTGCCTGTACAGCCGTGACAAGCTGGGCATCGACCCGGACAAGTACAACGTCAACGGCGGCGCGATCTCCATCGGCCATCCGTACGGCATGTCCGGTGCGCGCATGACCGGTCACGCGCTGATCGAAGGCAAGCGCCGCGGCGTTAAGTACGTGGTGGTGACCATGTGCGTGGGCGGTGGCATCGGTGCCGCCGGGCTGTTCGAAGTATTCTGAACCGCCACCAGGCAGCACGCATAAAAAAGCCCGGCTTCGAGCCGGGCTTTTTTTTATGCGCCTTATTGTGCGAGCCGGCGATCAGCCCTGCTTCGGACGGCGCATCTTGCAGGTGGTGGGCAGGCTCACTTCGTCGCGGCTGATTTCCGCGATCTTGTGGAAGTTGAAATCGGTGCCTTCGGCGCCGTATTCCATATCGTCCTTGAGCACGGAGATGAACAGCGGCAGCTGCATCTGGTGGTCGGACTTGCGCATTACCACTTCACCGGTGGTGGTCTCGATGCTGAGATCTTCCAGGGCGAACGCGACTTTCACCGGATCGGTGCTGTCCGCTTTCTCGGCGGCGGCGTCGATCATGTCGAGCATGGTGGTCAGACGCAGCCAGTAGTAGTCCCAGCCGGTTTCTTCGTACATGGCGACCTGCTGCTCGGCCATTTCCGGCTTGTCGAAATCACCGTAGTACTCGTTGACCTGGTAGATACGGTCCACGCCGGCTTCACCGACCTGGGTGACCACGCCGGCCATCGCACCGTAGTAGGTCAGGAACGGCATATCCAGGCCGTAATCGGCGGCCGTCTTGACCAGCAAGGTGATGTCCTGGCCCCAGTTACCGGTGATCACCGCGTCCGCGCCGGAGGACTGAATCTTGGACACGTAGGGGGTGAAGTCCTTCACCTTGGCGAGCGGATGGAAATCCTGGCCGACGATCTCAATGTCCGGACGTTTTTCCTTGAGCATCTTGGTGGCGGCTTCCGCGACCGCGCGGCCGAAGCTGTAGTCCTGATTGATCAGGTAGACTTTCTTGATGTCGTCACGGCCTTCGATCCAGCTGGTCATGGCGTTCATCTTCATGTCCACGTGGGCGTCGAAGCGGAAGTGCCAGAACGAACAGCGCTCGTTGGTGAAGGCCGGGTCCACCGCCGCGATGTTCAGGTAGAGCACCTCGTCACCGGGGTTGCGCTGGTTGTGCTTGTTGACCGCGGCGAGCAGCGCGGAACCCACGGAAGAGCCCATGCCCTGGGTCACGTAGCGGATGCCGTCGTCGATCGCCTTCTGCAGCTGCACCAGGCTCTCTTGCGGATTGACCTTGTTGTCGAGGCCGACGATTTCCAGTTTGTCGCCGTTGATGCCGCCGTTCTCGTTGATTTTCTCGGCATGGAATTTGAGATGATCGAGCGCGGATTGCCCGGCGGCGGCCATCGGACCGGTGAGCGGGTCGATCAGCGCGATGCGAACGGTATCCGCGCTGGCGGTGCCCACCAGCAGGACGGTCGCGGCGACCATCGAAAGCAGGGGTTTCAACATGAAAGCTCTCCTCGTTGTTGTTCTGTAACCGGTATTACCGGCTGTTCGTTGTCATTATTGCCGCGTTAACTGTCGGGCCAGTGTCGGCGGCTGAGTGGTGCTCGGACGTGAAGAACCATTACGCTGTCTTCACTTTTGATTTTTAGGAATTTTCAGTATGAGTGGACCCCGTCGCGGCTGTCCAGTCGACATTTGTAACCCCTATAAATATAGGTATCGGGGCGTTCGTTAATAATACTACTAAGGTCGTAATTTCTTATTTTACCGCACCGCCGGATGTGCAAAAAAAAGCCCGCCGAAGCGGGCCAGCCCATTGACGATGGAACACAAACAAAATCGAATCAGACTTCCAGCCACTCGCGGCGAATCGCTTCGTCGGCGCGCAGTTCCTGCGGCGTGCCTTCAAACACGATCTGACCGTGGCCCATGACCAGCACGCGGTGGGAAATATCCATGGCGATGGAGAGCTTCTGCTCCACCAGCAGAATGGACACACCGGCTTTGGCGATTTCGGAGATCAGGTCACCGATCTGCTTGACGATCAACGGCGCCAGACCTTCGGTGGGCTCGTCGATCATGATCAGCTCCGGATCCCCCATCAGGGTGCGGCTGATGGTGAGCATCTGCTTTTCACCGCCGGACAGCACGCCCGCCGGGGCGTCCGCGCGCTGCGCCAGGTTGGGGAACATCTCGAGCATCTGCTCGGCGCGCCATTTGCCCGGCTTGCGCGGGTTCTTGACCCCCAGCTCCAGGTTCTGGCGCACCGTCAGGGTCGGGAAGATATCCCGGTTCTCGGGCACGTAGCCCAGGCCCAGACGGGAAATTTTATGGTTGGGCAGACCGGCGATTTCATTGCCGCGGAAGCGGATGGAACCGTGCGGCGGCACTTCCCCCATGATCGATTTCACGGTGGTGGAGCGCCCTACCCCGTTGCGTCCCAACAGCGATACCACCTCGCCTTCCTCGAGCGTGAAATTGACGCCGTGAAGGATGTGGCTTTTGCCGTAATACGCGTTCAGATCCCGGACTTCGAGCATCATGCGGCCTCCTCGCCCAGATACGCCTCTTTGACGCGCGGGTCGTTGCGGATTTCTTCCGGTGTGCCGGTGGCGACGATCTTGCCGTACACCAGCACCGAAATGCGGTCGGCCAGTTCGAACACCACGCCCATGTCGTGCTCGACGATCATCAGGGTGCGGCCCTGGGCCACCTGACGGATCAGGCTGATCGCCTGGGCGGTTTCGGTGTTACTCATGCCGGCGGTGGGTTCGTCGAGAATCACCACCTCGGCGCCGCAGGCGATGGTCATGCCGATCTCCAGCGCGCGCTGGCTGGCGTAGGGCAAGGCCCCGGCCGGCACATCACGCAGCGCCTGCAGGCCGATCATCTCCAGCACTTCCTCGGCGCGCTCGTTGGCGGCCTTGATCTTGCTGGCGGGACGCCAGAACACATAGCCGGAGCCGGCGGTCTTGAAGCAGGCGCAGCGCAGGTTCTCGAACACGGAGAGATTGACGAACACGTTGCTGACCTGGAAAGACCGGGACAGGCCGCGCTGCTGAATCTTCTCCGGCGTCAGGCCGTCAATGCGCTCGCCGTTCAGCCGGATCTCACCGCCACTGGACGGGAAGGCGCCGGAGAGCAGATTGAAGAAGGTGGATTTGCCGGCCCCGTTGGGGCCGATCACGGCGTGTACCTCGCCTTTTTCCACTTCCAGGTCGACCCCGCAGATCACCTCGGCGAGGCCGAAGTTCTTGGTCAGGTTTTTAATAGACAAGGCGCTCATGCGTTGTCCTCCCGAAACTTTTTAGTCACGCGCATTACCGCCACACCGGCACCGAACAGGATCAATGCCCAGACCCAGCTCATCACGGATTCGGCGACGAAGTTGAGGCCGAAGAACTGGGCGAACTCGTCATCGCCGTGGCGCCACTGGAACAGCAGCTCGATCAGCAGGACCAGGCCCAGGCTGATCAACACCACCGCCACCGCGCCGGTCAGCCAACCGGGCAGACGTTTGCCCAGAGTGCCTTCACGGGCGGCCACGCGGACATGCTCGATGCCGCCGCCAAGACCGCGCGGGGCGAACATCACGATCGCCAGGAACACCAGACCCACATAGAGGATCGAGGCTTCGGTGTAATCGCTGAGCATGGAGTTCATCAGCGACACCACGATGGCGCCGACGATCGGGCCGTAGAACACGCCCAGCCCGCCGACGGCGGCCATCAGCAGCGCCAGGCCGGACGGAATCAGACCGAGCGATTCCGGAGTGATGATCTCGTAGTTGACCGCCGCCATGCCGCCGGCGAGACCGCCGAAGGAACCGGAGGCGATAAAGATCATGAAGCGGATGTTGCGCGGCGGGTAACCGATGAACTGCAAGCGGTCCGCGTTATCACGCACGGCGTTGGACATGCGGCCCAGCGGCGTGCGGGTGAAGGCCCACATGGCGAACACCGCCAGGAAGGTCCAGAACGCCATGAACCAGTACACGTCGGCGGCCTGGGCCAGCTCGAGACCGAACCACTGCGGGCCGACCATGCGGTTGCCGTAGATGCCGGCTTCACCGCCGAACACGGACGGGAACATCTGGCCGGCGGCGGCCACCATTTCGCCCAGACCCAGGGTGATCATGGCGAAGGCGGTGCCGGCGCGGCGGCAGAACGGCCAGCCGATGACCAGCGCCACCAGGCCGCCGGCGATCATGCCCACCAGCGGCATGCTGACCACCGGGATGTGCGCCCAGAAGCCTTCGCCGGCGTAGGACGCCTCGTCGATGGCGTTCATGGCGTGCATGGCCGCGTAACTGCCGAGGCCGAAGAACACCGCGTGGCCGAAGGACAGCATGCCCCCCTGGCCGAGCAGCATGTTGTAGGACAGGGCGAACACGATGTTCACGGCGATCACGTTCATCAGCGTGAAGGCGGTGCCGCTATCGAGAACGAAGGGCAGAATCAGGAGCACGGCCGCGCTGATCAACCAGGGCGATAGAGCGCGCCAGGAGAAACGATTCTGCCGCGGTGCGACTGCGGTAATGTCGTTCATGGCTCAAGCTCTCCCATCAGGCCACGGGGGCGGAATATCAGGATCAGCACCAGCAGAATAAACGGCGTCATCGGCGCCAGGCTGGCCAGGGTGATCCCGGTCACCTCACCGTAGGGATCCACGTTCATGCCGAAAGCGTTAAGAATGTCGGCGATGGAGGCGTCGATGGCGACGAAGAACGTCTGGATCAGGCCGATCAACAGGGAGGCGTAGAAAGCGCCGATCAGCGACCCCATGCCGCCGACCACCACCACCACGAACACGATCGGGCCCAGCGTCACCGCCATGCCCGGCTCGGTGGCCAGCAGCGGGCCGCCGATCACACCGGCGAGGCCGGCCAGCGCACAACCGAAACCGAACACGCCCATGAACAGACGCGGCACGTTATGGCCCAGGTGGCCAACCATGTTGCCGTGGGTCAGCGCGGCGCGAATCATCATGCCGACGCGGGTTTTCTTGAGCAGGAACCAGAGGGCGATAAACATGAACACGGCGATCAGAATCACCACGCCGCGGAAAATCGAATAGTCGGTGCCGAACAGGGTGAACAGCGGCTCGCGCATGTAGTCGGGCTCGCGGTAGGAGACCGCCACGGTACCCCAGATCAACTGCACCAGTTCGTCAATCACATAGGCCAGGCCGAAGGTGAACAGCAGTTCGGCCACGTGGCCGTTGTCGTGGACACGGCGCAGGCCGAATTTTTCCACCATGGCGCCGAGGCCGCCGACCAGAATCGGGGCGAGCAGCAAAGCCGGCCAGAAGCCGATCTCCATACCCATGGTGTAAGCGAAATAGGCACCCAGCATGTAGAAGCTGGCATGGGCAAAGTTCAACACACCCATCATCGAGAAGATGAGGGTAAGACCACTGGACAGCATGAACAGCAAAAGGCCGTATAAAATACCGTTCAGCGTCGAAAAAATAACAATTTCGAGCATGACGAGGCTCCCGGAACAGCGGCTCGCGCCGCTGTTCCTACTACTTAGTCACTGGAGTTACAGGATGGCGCCGTTTATTTGGGGCGACGCATCCGGCAGGTGGTGGGCAAGCTCACGGCTTCCCGGTCGATGCGAGCCACCTTCTTGAAGTTGTAGTCGGTGCCTTCCGCGCCGTACTCCATGTCGTCCTTCATCACGGAGATGAACATCGGCAGCTGGATCTGGTGATCCTCGGCACGCATGACCACTTCACCGGTGGTGGTTTCGAGCTTCATGCCTTCCATCGCTTTGGCGACATCAACCGGATCGGTGCTCTTGGCCTGGTCGGCGGACTTCTTGAGCATGTCGAGCATGGTGCTCAGACGCAGGTAGTAGAAATCCCACTCGGCCTGCTCGTAGAGCTCGGTCTGGCGCTTGGCCATTTCCGGGTCCTCGAACTCGCCGTAGTACTCGTTGATCTGGTAGATGCGGTCCACGCCCTTGTCACCCAGCTGGGTAACCACGCCGGAGCTGGCGCCGTAGTAGGTGAAGAAGGGGGCTTCCAGACCGAACTCGGCGGCCGCTTTCACCAGCAGGGTAACGTCCTGGCCCCAGTTACCGGTGATCACCGCGTCGGCGCCGGAGGACTGGATCTTGGACACGTACGGGGTGAAGTCCTTCACTTTCGCCAGCGGGTGGAAATCGTTACCCACGATCTCGATGTCCGGACGCTTCTCTTTCAGCATTTCCCGGGCCGCCTTGGACACCGCCTGACCGAAGCTGTAGTCCTGGTTGATCAGGTACACCTTCTTGATGTCGTCGTTGGCGGCGATGTGGTCGGTCAACGCGTTCATTTTCATGTCGGCGTTGGCGTCGAAGCGGAAGTGCCAGTAGGAACAACGCTCGTTGGTGAACGCGGGGTCCACGGCGGCGTAGTTCAGATACAGCACTTCTTCGCCGGGGTTGCGCTGGTTGTGCTTCTCAATGGCGGAGATCAACGCGGAGGCCACGGAAGAACCGTTGCCCTGGGTCACGTAGCGGACACCGTCATCGATCGCCTTCTGCAGCTGCACGAGGCTTTCCTGCGGGTTCACTTTGTTGTCCAGGCCGACGATTTCCAGGTCCTGGCCGTTAAGGCCGCCATTGGCGTTGATGCGCTTGGCTTCGTACTTGAGGTGCTCGAACGCGGGCTGACCGGCGGCGGCCATGGGCCCGGTAAGGGGATCGATCAGGGCGAGTTTCACTGTCTCGGCGCTGGCGGTACCTACCAGCAGCAGCGAGGCGGCGAGAAAGGTGAAAATGGGTTTCAACATGACGCTCTCCACGGTTGTTGTTTTTCTGCCGACTGCTCGGCATCTCGCTGTCGTACCCGGCAACACTGCCCGGTACGCAACAATCTTTTTTGTTTACTGTGCTTTTTTATGCATGTTCCCGGCGCCGTTTTTCGGTCCCATCAGCGCTCTTCTGGTGAACTACATACTTGGTAGTATGTGCGCACAAAAATATTTCTGTCCAGCCTGCTCATTTAACTTTTTCCGGTCTTCCGCCGCGTTGAGATAGGTCAACAAAGCTATCCTATGTGCGGCTGAAAGCCACTGAATTCAGTGCTTTGAGCATGAACGGAATAAAACCGGCGGACAATCCCCCGGCGCCGTGCCGCCGCTCCACGGCCGCGAAAAAAAGCGCGGTGATGGCCGAATACGCCCCGTACACGGTGATTAACGTCCAAAGCGACGAAACAATTTCACACAGTTTGTGCCACGGCGTGCTCGCTTCATCGCCGGAGCTCTATTAATTCGCACCTTTTGTTTCCCTTTCTCGGAAAATCCAGCGCCCGTTTTCGGGTGTTACTGTTACCTCAAGTAACACCAAAACCGAAGCCACGGTAACGTCGTCTTGACCCCCCTGGTCCCGCCCGGTATGAATTGCACGGCCTTATTTCAAAACAAGCGTTCAAAATAACTATCGCGCTCGGGAGATTCTTAGATGCTGAAAGGGCTGATGATGGAGGCGCCGCTGTCGTTGATCGACGTGCTGGATTACGGCGCCCGCATTCACCGCAAGGCGGAAATCGTATCGGTCACGGTCGAGGGCGGCCTGCACCGCCAGAGCTACGCACGGACCCTGGAGCGGGTGGCGCGGCTGGCCCACGGCCTGGTGGCGTTGGGCGTGAAGCCCGGCGACCGGGTCGCCACCCTGGCCTGGAACGGCTACCGCCACCTGGAGCTGTATTACGCCATCGCCGGTATCGGCGCGGTCTGCCATACCATCAACCCGCGCCTGCCGGCGGACCAGATGGCCTATATCGTCAACCACGCGGACGACAGCCTGCTGTTCTTCGACACCACCTTCGCGCCGCTGGTGTCCGGCCTGCGGGACCAGTTCCCGGAACACACCCGCTATGTGGCGATGACCGACCGTGCCCATATGCCCGACGGCCAGGACCTGCTCTGCTACGAGGACCTGCTGGACGGCCGGCCGGACCACTACGACTGGCCGGAACTGGACGAAAACACCGCCTGCGCACTGTGCTACACCTCCGGCACCACCGGCGCCCCCAAGGGCGCGCTCTATTCGCACCGCTCCTGCCTGCTGCAGGCGATGTTCACCATGGTGTGCGCCAGCGGCTCCTTCCCGGTGGGCGACCGGGTGCTGCCGGTGGTGCCCATGTTCCACGTCAACGCCTGGGGGCTGCCCTATATGGCGCCGCTGGCCGGGGCGTCGCTGATCATGCCGGGCCCGGCGCTGGACGGCGACAGCCTGTTCCGGCTGATGGACGAGGAAAGCGTGGACTCCGCCTGGGGCGTGCCCACGGTGTGGCTCGGCCTGCTCGCGGAAATGAAGCGCCACGGGCGCAAGCCGGGCGCGCTCAAGCGCGTGTCGATCGGCGGTTCGGCGGCGCCGCGCAGCATGGTGCGGGCGTTCGAGCAGGACTATCAGGTGGACGTGATGCAGGGCTGGGGGATGACCGAAATGAACCCCACCGGCACCATGAGCACCCTGACCGAAGGCCAGGCGGAGCTGCCCCTGGAAGAGCGCATCGAACTGAAAACCACCCAGGGCCGGCAGCTGTTCGGCGTGCGCATGAAGCTGGTGGACGAGGACGGCAACGAAGTGCCCCAGGACGGCGAGGCGGTGGGCGAGCTGCTGGTCAAGGGCCCCACGGTGATCCGCGCCTACTTCAATAACGACGAGGCGAGCGCCAAGGCGTTCGACAAGGACGGCTGGTTCGCCACCGGCGATATGGCCAAACTGACCCCGGACGGGGTGCTCTACATCGTCGACCGGGCCAAGGACCTGATCAAATCCGGCGGCGAGTGGATCAGCTCCATTGATCTGGAAAACCTGGCCGCCGCCCACCCGGACGTGCAGGAATGCGCGGTGATCGGCGTGCCGCACCCGAAATGGGACGAGCGGCCGCTGCTGATCGTGGTGCCCCACGCCGACGCGGCGCGGGACAAGCAGGCGCTGCTCGACCACATGGCCGGCAGCATCGCCAAATGGCAGCTGCCCGACGACGTGATCTACGTGGACGAGCTGCCGCACACCGCCACCGGCAAGGTGTCCAAGCGCCACCTGCGCGAGGACTACATGGACTACCTGGGGAACGCCCAATGACCGAGATTCGAGAACAGAAAGTGCCGGCCAACGGCCTTAATTTTCATGTGCGCAGCACCGGTGACCCGGCCGACCCGGCGGTGATCCTGCTGCACGGCTTCCCCGAGTGCGGCTATTCCTGGCGCTATCAGATGCCGTTTCTGGCCGCCAAGGGGTTCCATGTGCTGGCGCCGGATCTGCGCGGCTACGGCTTCAGCGACGCGCCCAAGGCGGTGGACGCCTACCGGCAGGACAAGCTGGTGGCGGATGTGATGGGTATTCTCGATGCGTTCGGCGCCGAGCGCGCCGTGGTGATCGGCCACGACTGGGGCTGCGCCCTGGCCTGGCAGGTGGCGCGCAGCGAACCGGGCCGGGTGCGCGCGGTGGCCGGCCTGTCGGTGCCCTACCCGGGCCTGGGCCCCAAGGCGCCCACCGAACAGATGCGCGCCGCCTTCGGCGAGCGTTTCTTCTATCAGCTCTATTTCCAGCAGCCGGAGGTGCCGGAGCAGGAACTGGAAGCGGACGTGCGCGACTTTCTACGCCGCATGTACCACGCCCTGTCCGGCCCCGGCATGCAGGAAAAATTCCGCGCCGAAAAACCGGTCACCGGCCTGCTCGACATTCTGCAGCCGCCCGCGGGCGGCCAGCCGGACTGGATGCGGGAATCGGACCTGGACGTGTACGTGGAACGCTTCCAGCACAGCGGCCTGACCGGACCGATCAACTGGTACCGGGCCATGGACGCGTCCTGGCGGCAGCAGAAAGAGGACGGACGCGAACGCATCCATCCGCCGGCGCTGTTCATCGCCGGTAAGGAAGACCCGGTAATCCAGTTCGCCGGCAAGGCGCTGGAGCGCATGCCGACGATGATGGACGATCTGCGCGAGGTGGTGCTGCTCGACGATCTCGGCCACTGGATCCAGATGGAAGCGCCCGAGGCGGTGAACCAGCACCTGGGCGCCTTTCTCGACTCGCTTTAGCGTCCGTTAGTTGATGCGCCGCATTTCGATGCGGCGGTTACGCTCGCGGCCCTCGTCGGTGGCGTTGCTGTCCACCGGACGGGTGTCGCCGTAACCGCGGGCCTGCAGGCGGCCCGGATCAACCCCCAGATCGATCAGGAAATCACGCACCGATTCGGCGCGCCGCTCGGACAGGGCCTGGTTGTACTCGTCGGACCCTTTCGAGTCGGTGTGCCCGGCGATCTCCACCTCGTTGTCGGAGTGCGCCAGCAGGCGTTCCGCCACGCCGCGCAGCACGGTCTTGGCGTTGGGCGTGAGGCGTGCGGAATCGAACTCGAAGTTCACCCCGTGCAGCACTTCCGGCGGCCCCATCGGCACCGGCTTGATCACCACGCGCTCGCGTTCGATGACCCGGGTAGTGCCGTAGTCACCGCCGCCGAACAGCGGGAAGGTCAGGCCCACCAGGGCGCGCACGTCACCGAACGGCTCGTTGTGGCTGCCGTCGTCGGAGAAATCCATCACGTAACGCAGCTCCGCGCGCAGGCCCATGGAGCCCCAGATTTCGCGGAAGTGCAGACCGGCGCCGGCGTTCAGGTAGCCGTTGGTGTCGGTACCGGCGGTGGAATCGGTGTAGACACCGCCGCCGCCCACCAGCAGATAGGGCGACGGCCCTTCCCGGTACATATAGCGCAGCGCGTCGGCGCCCACGCCGTACTGCCAGTGCTGCCCGGAACCCCGGTTGCGCTGCAGGGAGTTACCGAAACCGTTCCACTCCAGATCCCACTTTTCGCTGATCTGACGGCCCAGGCCGAAGCGGATGCCGGCGCCGTAATCGACGTCGAAGCGGTCCGAATCCTCGATCACATAGACGCCCATGGCGGACGCGTTCCAGCCCTGCGGGTCGGTGCGTTCCTCGGCCAGCGCCGGTGCGCAGGCGACGGCGACGGCCAGCGCGGCGGCGGCGCGGCCCTTATTGATCACGGATACCATCTTTTCCCTCTTATCCCCGTTGACGGTGAAGCCGATGGCGCAGCAAACCGGCCGCCAGAACCAGCACGGCGAGCAGCCCGGCCAGTGCGCCGGCCAAATCAAGCATGGCAGCGTAGAGCGTTTCACTTTCCTGTTCCAGACGCTGCATGGCGTTGCTTATGGCCATTTTTGTAACCCGTCCGTCGGTCTCGTCCTGCAGAATCGAGGCCGGTTGGCGGGACGGATCCACGCGCATGCGCTGCAGTTGCAGGCGGACCGCTTCGATCTGTTCGAACACCAGCGCGCGGGCGTCGTCGTCCTTGATGTCGTCGCGGTGATTGTCCAGCCAGTTGAGGAAGCCGGTCTTGTTGAGCAGGTCGTCGAACAGCTGCGTGACGTCGCCGGCGACCCGGTCGTCCATGCCGGTGGTGTCCAGCGCGCCCAGGTTCACCAGCCAGGCGTCCAGGCGGGGAATGGAGCCGGCACCGCCGGTGCCGTCGGCGCGCCCGGACAGGTTGGTGAGCGCCGCCTTCATGCGCTGCAGGCCCTGGTCGCGGGCGATGCCGCGCAGGGTCTGGATGCCGTCGGCCATCACCGCCAGCGGCGCGCGCAGGTCGGCGAACGAGGCGCTCAGGTTGCTGGCCTGGAAGCGCTCCACCGCCAGGCGGTAGTCGCGCGCCCCGCGCTGCACCTCGTTCATGGCGGCGAGCAGCGCGTTGAGCGCGGGGTCGTCGGTTTCCGGTTTGGGCAGGGTGTCGTCGGCGGCGAACGGCGCGCATTCAGAATCCGCGTTGGGGTCCAGCGGCCGCACGGCGGCGGCGTAAAGGTGCTCGCCGTAATCCGCCAGCAGCGCGACCAGCTCTTCCTCGGCGGCCCGCTCCAGCCAGGTGACCGGATCGGTGCCGGCCGGGTAGGCGTTGCGCCAGCCCAGCAAGGCGTCATTGATCGCCAGCTCGGTCTGGTACAGCCGCGACAGGCAATACATCTGCACCCGGTGCACGGCCAGCTCATCCACCGGCTCGGTTTTGAACAGGCGCTCGCGGATGTCGGCGTCGAGCTGGCCGCTCTGGTTGGCGAGCCGGTCCACCAGAATCACCGGCACCAGCTCGGCGGCCGGGGTCAGCACCGTGTCGCGGGCCTCCGGGCCGGGGTCCGGCTCCGGCTCCGGTTCCGGCTCCGGCTCGGGGGCCGGATCGCGGGGCTGCTCGGCGATACTATCGCCGTCGTCGCTGCCGGAGGAATTGCAGCCGGAGAGCATCAGCAGGGCACTGAACAGGGCCAGCAGGCCCAGGCGGAAAAAGGATAGAGTCATGGCTTCGCCTTATTTCTGGTACGATGGTACAATTAAAAGACAAAGCATGGTGCCAAAATATTTAGTGCACATCTGTACGTAATCTGTAACCGGTTCGCACCGGCCGGGCACGCTGGGTATCCTTGGCGCTCATTGAGCCGACCGGGAGCCCGCCATCGACACCCTGCAAGCATCCCTGCCCCTGAGCCTGCTGGCGTTCGCCGCCTGCGTGGCGGTGATCGCCACCGCCGGCGTCAGGATCACCGCCGTGGTGGACGAGCTGGCGGACCGCACCCGTGCCGGCGAGGCGCTGGCCGGCGCGGTGTTATTAGGCGCCACCACCTCGCTGTCCGGCAGCGTGCTGTCGGTGACCGCCGCCTGGAAAGGCCATGCCGATCTGGCCCTGAGCAACGCCCTGGGCGGCATCGCGGTACAGACCGCGTTTCTGGCCGTGGCGGACATCGCCTACCGGCGCGCCAACCTGGAACACGCCGCCGCCTCCGCCGCCAACCTGATGCAGGGCGCCCTGCTGATCACGCTGATGGCGATCATTCTGGTGGGCGCCTTCTCGCCGGCGGTGACGGTGTTCGGCATCCACCCGGCCACGCCGGCGCTGCTGGCGATCTATATGTACGGCCTGCATCTGGTGCAGCGGGTGCGCGACGAACCCATGTGGCGGCCGGCCCGCACCCGGGAGACCCGCGAGGACGTCCCCGAGGAGGACAATCTGCGCCTGTCGCTGACCCGGCTGCTGCTGGTGTTCGTGGGCCTGGCCGCCCTGCTCGGCCTGTCCGGCTTCGTGCTGGAAGCCGCCGCCAGCGGCGTCGCCCGGCACACCGGCCTGCAGCAGACCACGGTGGGCCTGCTGCTCACCGCCACCGCCACCTCGCTGCCGGAGCTGGTCACCTCGGTGGCGGCGGTGCGGCGCGGCGCCCTGACCCTAGCGGTGGGCGGCATCATCGGCGGCAACGCCTTCGACACCCTGTTCACCGCCGCCTCGGATATCGCCTACCGGGAGGGCTCCATCTATAAGCAGATGGACGACGGCCTGCTGCTGTGGGTGTCGTTGTCGATCCTGATGACCGGCTTCCTGCTGATGGGCCTGATACGCCGTGAGCAGCACGGCCCCGGCGGCATCGGCTTCGAGAGCCTGGCGGTTCTGCTGCTTTACGGCCTGGGGATCGCCTTGGTGCTGGGTGGCTGAGGCCGACAGCCGTTATAGTGTGATTCTTACTTCCCACCAGGAGAGCCCCTTTGGCGCACGACGATCAGGATTCGAGGGATAACGACCAGGACGACACGCCCTGGGAAGAAGCCGTCAAACGGGAGCGCGACGAGGCCCGCGACGACAACGGGGACGAGGACGAAGAAAGCCACGACGAACAGGACCGGCGCCGGGAAGCCGCCCTGCCCTCCAAGGCGGCGGCGGTCCACGAGCGCCTGCGCATCAGCGGCGAGAAAGAGCTGGAGCGCGACGCCATGGCGCTGCTGTGGTCGGCGATCGCCGCCGGCATTTCCATGAGCGCCTCGATGGTGGCGCGCGGCCTGCTGCACGCCCATGTGCCGGAAAGCGACGCCGGCTTTCTGATCGAAAGCATGGGCTACACCCTGGGCTTTCTGATCGTGATCCTGGCCCGCCAGCAGCTGTTCACCGAAAACACCGTGACCGCCGTGCTGCCGTTCATGAGCCACCCCACCCGGGGCAACCTGGGCAGCCTGATGCGGCTGTGGGGCGTGGTGCTGGCGGGCAACGTGCTGGGCGCCGGCATCGCCGCCTTCACCTTCCTGCATCTGCCGATGTTCTCACCGGAAGTGAACGACGCCTTCGTGGCGATCGGCGAAAAAGTGATGGAGAACGACCCCTTCTCGATGTTTTCCAAGAGCATCGTCGCCGGCTGGATGATCGCCACCATGGTGTGGGTGATGCCGTCCGCGGACCAGGCCAAGGCCTGGGTGATTCTGATCATGACCTATGTGGTGGCGATCGGTGAGTTCCCGCACATCATCGTCGGCGCCAGCGAGATTCTCTATCTGGTGTTCGACGGCAAAGTGAGCTGGGGCGACTTCTTCCTGCGCTTCGGCCTGCCCACCCTGGCGGGTAACATTATCGGCGGCACCTTTATTTTCGCGCTGATCAGCCACGCCCAGATCCGCAACGACATGGACGTGCAGCGCGAGGGGCGCCGTGGGGCCTGGGGGTTTAATCGGAAGAAGTGATTGTGGGAGCTTGCCTTGTGGGAGCGGGCCCTGATGGGGGGCGCGCTTCGCGCGCCCGTGAGGGAGGGATTGATTCGCCGGCTTCGCCGTCTCACCCCTTCGGGGCGTCGCCGCTTGCGGCGACGTCCCTCGCGGCGCTTTGCGCCGCTCGGTCGAACGGAGGGTTCGAATCTGATCCTCCCTGACCGCAAATAAAAAAGGGGTCCCGTTCGGGACCCCTTTTTTATTTGGCGGTGAGGGAGGGATTCGAACCCTCGATACGCGTAAACGTATACACGCTTTCCAGGCGTGCTCCTTCAGCCACTCGGACACCTCACCAAAACTGATTGTCTCTGAGTCATCATCAGAGGGCGCGTAGGGTACCCGAGGGTCGCGGTTCAGGCAAGCGTGGCGGCGTCACTCAGGCGTTATCCGTGTTGTTTCTGGCCAGGTAAAGGCCCTGGTACTCGGAAACCACCACACCCTGGGCGTCGGTTGCCCGGGCCAGAATCGCCAGGCTCGCTTTGCCGCGCCGCTTCAGGCGCTGGTGAAACCGGCCGCTCTCGCCGTCGTCGGCCCAGGCGCGGATTTCAATGTCGCCGTGCAGCGGCGCGCGGAATTGCAGGCTGGATTCCACCGCCACCACATCGACGCTGGCCTCGCCTTCCCCCACCGCGGCATTGGCCGCCACCGAGTCCGCCATCAGCGTGGTGCAGGCCCAGCCGGCCAGGGTCAGCAGCGCCGCCTGGCTGCCGGCGAAGAAGGTGCCCTTGTCGTTATGGTTGGGGGCCAGCGGCGCGGTCAGGGTGAGCCGTTCGCCGTCGAAGGCGGTGAAGCGGAAGTCCAGATGGGTGGTGAGCGGTATCGCCGCGCGCACGCGGTCGGCCAGGGCGTCGAGATCACTCATCGCGCCCCCGGGGAAGCTCACGCAGAAAGGTTTCCGGTTGTTCGTCCGGCAGGTTCTTCAGGGCCCCGGCGGGGGTGCCCAGGTAGACGAAGCCCACCACCTGATCCTTGTCGGCGAAGCCCAGGCGCGCCTTGACGGTTTCGTCGTTGGCCAGGTCGCCGGTGCGCCACATGGCACCGATGCCCAGGGCGTGGGCCGCCACCATGATGTTCTGCACCGCCGCGCCCACCGCCAGCACCTGTTCCCAGGCGGGCACCTTATGGCCTTCGGTGATCTCCGCCACGGCGACGATGATGGTGGGCGCGCGCAGGGCCTTGTTGCGGATGTTGTCGCGGGCGCACTGGTCCGCCTCCGGCTGCCGGCGCAGCAGGCGCCACTCCATGATGTCGCCGAGGCGTTCGCGCTCTTCGCCTTCCAGCACCAGAAACCGCCAGGGGCGCAGCATGCCGTGGTCGGGGGCGCGGATCGCCGCCGCCAGCAACTGTCTGACCTGATCGGCGGAAGGGCCGGGCTCGGTGAGGCGGGCCACGGAAACGCGGGTGTTGAGCGCGGTCAGTGTGTCCATCGGAACTCCTGTGGGCGAACGGTGACGCGCCGGGGATTGTACGGCAAAGCGCGCTTGCTTTCCTTGCCGTCGGGCGATCAGTCTTTTTTCTTAACCCACAACTGGGTAAGCTCCGGACAAACGTCCTGATTGGCAGTGCATGAGTACATCCAAGAACCGCCCCCGCAAGCCCTATCTGGATCCGATGGAGCGCGCGCGCCGGCTGAGCAATTATATCCGCCTGCTTGCCTTCGTGGTGGCGGCGACCATTCTGATGGCCGGTGTCGGCCTGCAGCTTTATCCCTCCCACTATCTGCTCGGCGTGGCCGGCCTGCTGGCCTATCCGCTGCTGGTGCAGACCCTGGTGGTGGTGGGCCAGCGCAAGGACCTGCTGCCGGAGCATTTCTCGCCGGTGGTGATGCAGCTGGACGCGGCGATCATCGGGGTGGCCTGCGCGCTGCTGCACTTCGCGGTGGTGCCGAGCCTGGTGCTGCTGATCATCGTGCACGCCAACGCGGTAAGCAGCGGCGGCCTGCGCCCCTGGCTGCTGAACGTGCTGATGACGCTGGGCGGCGCCGCCCTGGCGTCACTGCTGCTGGGCGTGCCGCCCACCCCCACCACGGTGCCGCTGAGTGTGTCGGTGCTGTCGCTGGTGGGGCTGGGGCTGTACGTGGGCGCCAGTTCCTTCTATGCCAACCGTCAGGCGCAGTTCCTGCGCCAGGCGCAGATCCGGGTGCGCGAGCAACAGCAACAGGCGGTGGAGATGTCGCGCAAGCTGGCCAAGTATCTGCCGCCGCAGATCTGGGGCTCGCTGTTTTCCGGCAAGCGCGACGCCAAGCTGGAGACCCGGCGTAAACGGCTGACGGTGTTCTTCTCGGACATCAAGGGTTTCAGCGCGATCTCCGAGGAGCTGCCGCTGGACACCCTGACCCGCATGCTCAACACCTACCTCAGCGAGATGACGCGCATCGCCCTGCGCCACGGCGGCACCATCGACAAGTTCATCGGCGATGCGGTGATGGTGTTCTTCGGCGACCCGAAAAGCGAGGGCGCCCAGGAAGACGCCTACCGGTGCGCCGCCATGGCCATCGAAATGCAGCAGCACATGCGCTTTCTGCGCCAGCGCTGGCAACGCGAGGGCATCACCCAGAAGCTGGAAATCCGCATCGGCATCAACACCGGCTATGTGACGGTGGGCAACTTCGGCACCGACAGCCGCATGGACTACACCATCCTCGGCACCGACGTGAACCTGGCCAGCCGGCTGGAATCCGCCTGCCGGCCGGGGCAGGTGCTGATCTCGGAAAGCACCCATGAGCTGATCAAGGACCGGGTGCGCTGCCGCAATGTGGGCGAGGTGACGGCGAAGGGCTTCAGCCGGCCGATCCCGGTGTTCGAGGCCCAGGCACTGAAGCGCAACGCCGGCGGCAAGCAACGCTTCGTGAGCGTCGCCACCACCGGGTTCGGCCTGCACATGGACCTGGAGCGCATTCACAACGTGGACAAAAACCGCATACTGAAGGCCCTGGCCCGCTCCGCCTCGGACCTGAAGAAGCGCAAGACCGTGGCCGTGGATTTCGAGACGGAAGGCTTCGCGCTGCATGTGCACTCCGAGAGCCTGCCCGACCGCGACCGGGAAAAAGTGCTGGATGTGATGGGCAAGGCGGCGGCCAAGATACAACAACAAGTACGGCTCTAAGGAGAACCGCTATGGCTGAACCGTCCTCCGGCTGGCTGGCCCGGCTGGAACGCGCCGGCAACCGCCTGCCGCACCCCACCCTGCTGTTCGTCTGGCTGTGTCTGTTGATGCTGCCGCTGAGCGCGCTGCTGGCGGCGGTGGGCCTGACCGCCACGCATCCGTTGGAGGACCGCGCCATTGAGGTGCGCTCGCTGCTCGACGGCGACGGCCTTACCTATCTGTTCAGCGAGATGGTCACCAACTTCACCGGTTTCGCACCGCTGGGCGTGGTGCTGGTGGCGATGCTGGGGCTGGGCATCGCCGAGCATTCCGGCCTGCTGGGCGCCAGCCTGGCGGCGCTGGTGCGGCGCGCCTCGCACCGCACGCTGGTGGTGACGGTGGCGTTCGCCGGGGTGATGTCGAGCCTCGCCTTCGACGCCGGCTATGTGGTGCTGATTCCCCTCGCCGGCTTTCTGTTCCAGCTGGCCGGCCGCTCGCCGCTGGCCGGCATCGCCACCGCGTTCGCGGCGGTGTCCGGCGGCTACAGCGCCAACCTGCTGCTCGGCCCGGTGGACGCGGTGCTCGCCGGCCTGTCCACGGAGGCGGCGGCGATCGTCGAGCCCGACCGCGTGGTGTCGGCGGCGGGCAACTACTGGTTCATCATGGTCTCCACGGTGCTGGTCACCGCCGTGGTGTCGCTGGTCACGGTGCGCATCACCGAGCCGCGCGTGGCCGACCGGCCCGCCGACAACGACGACCAGGACCTGGCGCCGCACATGGATCGCCGCGCCCTGGGCTGGACTCTGGCGGTGCTGGCGCTGGGCGTGATTGCGGTGGTGTTGCTGGTGGCGCCGGCGGACGCGCCGCTGCGCGGTGAGGACGGCGGCCTGCTGCAGTCGCCGTTCATGTCGTCGCTGGTGGTGCTGATCGCGCTGCTGGCGGGGCTGTGCGGCGCCGTCTACGGGCGGGTGAGCGGCCGCTTCCGCTCCGCCGGCGGCATCATCGAGGCGATGGAAACCACCATGAGCTCGATGTCCGGTTACCTGGTGCTGATGTTCTTCGCCGCCCAGTTCGTGGCCTGGTTCAGCTACAGCCAGCTGGGGCTGGTGCTGGCGATCAAGGGCGCCGCCTGGCTGGGCGGCCTGAATCTGCCGACCGTGGCGCTGCTGCTGTTGTTCGTGGGGCTGGTGGCCCTGATCAACCTGATGATCGGCAGCGCCTCCGCCAAGTGGGGCATCCTGGCGCCGGTGTTCGTGCCCATGCTGATGCTGGTGGGCATCGATCCGGAAGCCACTCAGGCCGCCTACCGGGTGGGCGATTCCAGCACCAACATCATTACCCCGCTGATGCCCTACTTCGCCCTGGTGCTGGGCTTCGCCCGCCGTTACCGGAGCGACACCGGCATCGGCACGCTGATCGCGCTGATGCTGCCCTACAGCCTGGCGCTGCTGGCCGGCTGGTCGGTGCTGCTGGGGGTGTGGATCGGCTTTGGCTGGCCGCTCGGCGCGGGCTAGCCGTCGAGGTCTCTGGGATCCTGCCGGGCGGTCTGGGACCGCCCTTTCGCGGGCAGGGCCCGCTCCCACAGCCCGCTCCCACAACCCGCTCCCACAGTCGCTACTGGCGGATGGTGCGCAGGTTGCGCGGCAGGTCTTCGTAGTCCGAGCGGAACGGGTTGATGTCGAGGCCGCCGCGGCGGGTGAAGCGGCCGTACACCGACAGGTGGCGGGGCGCGCACTGGCGCTTCAGGTCGACGAACATCTGCTCGATGATCTGTTCGTGGAAGCCCTGGTGGTTGCGCAGCGAGACCACGTAGCGCAGAAAGCTGGCCGGGCTGATCTCGGCGCCGGTGTAGCGCACCTGAACCGTGCCCCAGTCCGGCTGATTGGTGACCGGGCAGTGGCTGCGCAGCAGGTGCGACACCAGCGCGCCGTTGCGCTCCGGCCCCTGTTCGGTGAACAGCAGATCCGGGCGGTACTCGAAATGCTCGAACGCCACGTCGAGATGATCGACGCTGTCGCCGTGGTCGTCCCAGACCGCGGCGCGGGCCGCTTCCTCCATGCTCATGACGCGCACGTCCACCGGTGCCCCGGCCACCTGGGCCAGGTCGCCGGCGATCGCCTTGATCACCGCCTCGCGGGACGCGAAGCGGGTGTTGGCGAACGAGTTCAGATAGAGCTTCAGCGACTTGGATTCGATGATGTTCGGTGAGATGCACGGCACCACCAGCTCGGCCATGGCCACCACCGGCTTGCCGCGCTCGTTGAGCCAGGACAACTCATAGGCGTTCCAGATGTCCTGGCCGTGGAACGGCAGCCGCGGCTCGCCTTCGGCGGCGGTGTCCAGGTCCAGGCTTTCGCGGGCGTCCCAACGGGGCACCGGGCACAGCAACGAAGGGGTGTACTGGTCGATGAAAGCGCTGGTGCGGCCCAGCGGCGTGTCGTTGAGAAAGCTCATGTCGATTACCCGCGAATTCCGGTGCCCCGCCGCAGCAGCCACAGCGCCAGCAGAAAGAACACTACCGTAAAGGCGAAGATAGCAGCCAGGGAGGCGTATACGTTGACGTCGCTCACACCCAGCACGCCGTAGCGGAAGGCGTTGACCATGTAGACGATGGGGTTCACCAGGGTCACGGTGCGCCAGAATTCGGAGAGCAGGTCCAGGGAGTAGAACACCCCGCCCAGGTAGGTCAGCGGCGTGAGAATAAAGTTGGGAATGATGCTGATGTCGTCAAAGTTGTTGGCGAAGATGGCGTTGATAAAGCCGCCCAGGGCGAACAGCGCCGAGGTCATCGCCACCACCAGCAGGGTGATCCAGGCGTGCTGCACGTCGAGATCGGTGAAGAACAGGCTCACCGTGGTGACGATGCCGCCCACCATGATGCCGCGCACCATGCCGCCCACCACGAAGCCGGACAGGATCACGAACGGCGACATCGGCGACACCAGCATCTCCTCGATGGAGTGCTGGAACTTGGTGGAAAAGAACGAACTGACCACGTTGCCGTAGCTGTTCTGGATCACGCTCATCATGATCAGGCCGGGCACGATGTACTGCATGTAATCGAAGCCGCCCATCTCGCCGATGCGGCTGCCCACCAGGTTGCCGAAGATCACGAAATACAGGGTCATGGTGATCGCCGGCGGCAGCAGCGTCTGCGGCCAGATGCGCAGGAAGCGGCGCACTTCCTTGGTGACGATGGTCAGGAAAGCGACCCATTGTTGATGCAGCGTCATGAGGCGTTCTCCCGCTGCGGGTTCTGTTCAGGCAGGTTCTGTTTCACCAGGCGCACGAACAACTCCTCGAGACGGTTGGCTTTGTTACGCATGCTCATTACTTCGAAATTCTGCTCCGCCAGGGCCACGAACAACTGGTTCAGGCTCTGCGTCTTCGGCACCGCCACTTCCAGGGTGCCGGCGTCGCGCAGGTGCACGTCGAAACCGGGCAGCTCCGGCGCGTGGTCCACCGGCCGGGCCAGATCCAGGATGAAGGTTTCCACCTGCAGCTTTTCCAGCAGCGACTTCATGTCGGTGTTCTCGACGATGCGGCCGTGGTCGATGATGGCGATGCGGCGGCACAGGGACTCCGCCTCTTCCAGATAGTGGGTGGTGAGAATAATGGTGCGGCCCTCGTTGTTGAGGCCGATCAGGAAATCCCACATGGAGCGGCGCAGCTCAATGTCCACCCCGGCGGTGGGCTCATCGAGGATCAGCAGCTCCGGCTCATGAACCAGGGCGCGGGCGATCATCAGCCGGCGCTTCATGCCCCCGGACAGGGAGCGGGCCTGGTTCTTGCGCTTGTCCCACAGCCCCAGCTTGCGCAGGTACTTCTCGGCGCGCTGCCGGGCCAGCGGCGCGGGAATGCCGTAGAAGCCCGCCTGGGTGACGACGATGTCGAACACCTTTTCGAACTGGCTGAAATTGAATTCCTGGGGCACCACGCCGATCTTCTGCTTGGCCAGTTCCCGTTCCTGGTCCAGGGAGTGGCCGAGGATGGTGACCTCGCCGCCGGTCTTGTTGACCAGCGAACTGACGATGCCGATGGTGGTGGACTTGCCGGCGCCGTTGGGGCCCAGCAGCGCGAAGAAATCACCCCGCTCCACGGTCAGGTCGATGCCTTTGAGCGCCTCGACACCGTTGGCGTAGGTCTTGGTGAGATTACGAAGGGTCAGGGCAGACAAACATCACCTCGCCGGCTGCGGAAAAGAAACAAGCAACACAGATGGGGGCGGCACCGCACGATTCAAGCCAGCGCCAGTTCCCGGTGCCCGTGATGACCGCGCCACACCCAGTGCATGCGGGCGTCCTCGAACCACACCCACAGCCCTTCCATCATCCACGGCCAGTGTTCCTCGTCGATGGCGTCGCGGCCTTCCAGCTCCGCCACCAGCACGGCGAGAATGGTGTCATGGGTCACGTGCACCGCCAGTGAACCCGGCTCCGGCTCGCGCTGGTACAGATACGAAGCCAGCTTGGCGCGGCCCGCCGCCGGCGACAGCATGCCTTCGAACGGGGTTTTCAGGTGCTGGTTGAGAAAGCTCAGCGCCCCCATCTTGAGAAAGGTCGGCCCCACCCGGTTGATGTCTTCCACGTAGCAGCCGGGTTCCACCAGGGTCGGGTCGGTGACCACCTCCGGCATCGCCGGGATCAGGCCCGCCTCCAGGGCGCCCTCCGCCATGGCGGTGGCGGTGTCCACGCAGCGGCCCACCGGGCTGGAATAGAACGCCTGCACCGGGCGCTCCAGACGGGCGCCCCACTCACGGGCCATCGCCACGCCTTCCGCGGTGAGCGGCAGGCGGTAGTCGGCGAAGCCATTCTTGGCCAGCTCCCGCACGGAGTGCCGGGTCAACAGGTGAGCCGGCCGGTGAGCCGGAAGCAGACGGATCGCATCGTGAAGGCGGGGGTGTAATCGGGCCATGGTCCCTCTCTAAGACTGCCTCATGGTACGGCCCCGGGGAGGTACTGCCAAGCGCCCCTAAGGAAGCAAGAATTGTGGGGGCTTGCCTGCAAGCAAAAGGCCCGCTTCGTAGAAAGGTCCGGGCGGTGCTCTGACCCGTGGCGGTGCCGCTGCAAAGTGAGCGGGGCAATGGTGGTGCCTGGAGGGAGCTGTTTGGCCAGGGAGGGCCAAACTAACAGCGGCCATGGATGGCTTGAGCGGTCCCGGAAGGCACCACCATTGCACCGCGTCTCGGATACGGAGCACCGAACACGGGAACGATAAAAGTCTCTGGGATACTGCGGGGCAACCTTTGCCGGCCGGCGTCGCCGGCCTTTCGCGGGCCAGGCCCGCTCCCACAAGTGGTGGTTCCACAAAGAGGTGGCATAAAAAAAGGGACCCGGTCGGGTCCCTTTTGATTTTGGAGCGGGAAACGAGATTCGAACTCGCGACCCCACCCTTGGCACGGTTGTGCTCTACCAGCTGAGCTATTCCCGCTTATAAAGAGTGGCGTCCCCTAGGGGAGTCGAACCCCTGTTACCGCCGTGAAAGGGCGGTGTCCTGGGCCACTAGACGAAGGGGACCCGGTGCTCTCAAGCGGCGCGTAGGATAGAAATCGGCGCCCCGGTCGTCAAGGAAAAATTTGCCGGAAGTGGTCATTGACCCGCCACCCGCTCTGCTTTATCCCTAGATGCCTGTAAAAAACGCCTGCCAAAAAACCAACCGGGAGAGAAAACGCATGCCCATGAAACTGTACGGCGCGGTGATGTCGCCCTTCGTCCGCAAGACCCGCGTGGTGCTGGCCCTGAAGGGCCTGGACTACGAAGCGGTGCACGTGGACCCCAACAACAAACCCGAGGGCTACGAGAAGATCAGCCCGCTGCAGCGGATCCCGGCGCTGGAAGTGGACGGCCGCTATCTCGCCGATTCGGCGGTGATCTGCGCCTACCTGGAGAAAACCCACCCGGAGCCGGCGCTCTACCCCAGCGACCCGTTCCAGTACGCGCGCACCCTGTGGTTCGAAAAGTACGCGGACTACGAGCTGGCGCCGCACTGCACCTTCACCGTGTTCCGTAACCGGATCGTGAAGCGTCTGATGGGCCAGGACTGCGACGAGGAGGCCATCGCCAAGGCGCTGGAGAGCCGCATTCCGCCGATGCTGGATTATCTGGAGCAGGAGCTGGACGGCCGTGAGTATCTGGTCGGCGACAGCCTCACCGTGGCGGACATCGCCGTGGCCAGCCAGCTGGTGAATTTCCGCCATGGCGGCGAGACCGTGGACGCCGGCCGCTACCCGAACCTGGCGGCGCACACCGAGCGCATGCACGCGCTGGCGCCGTTCGCCGGCACCATCGAGAAAGAGAGCGGCTTTATCAGCAAGATGCTGGGCTGACGCCCGCGGCGCCCGGCCCGCCGGCTAGGGCGCCGATTCCCCGCCACCGGCCTCCACGGCCACCAGCGCGGCACGGCCGTCCGGCGCGATGCGGACCCGGGCCACGCCGCCTTCGGCCAGCTCCCGTTCCAGCCGCAACGCCTCTTCCGGCGCCGCGAACCAGGCTTCGATACCGTAACGAATGTGCAGTTCACCACCGCTGACCCGCTCAATGGTACCGCGCAGATACAGCCGCTCGCCGTCCGGTTCCCGTAAACGCACGCCGTCCGCCCGCCACAGCGCGCCGTCCCGCTGCAAGCGCACGAACACCGGATCACCGGCGCGGGGCAGCTCCATCTCGGGCAGCGGCTGGCGGGACAGGGCGTAGTTCAGGCGCACGTACTGGCCCCGGAACAGGTCGCGCGGGTCCACCGGCACGGTGGCCAGGCGCACCTCGGTGCCCACCCACAGCGGGTACTGGCTGTACACGAACAGGCCGCCCAGCACCGCCAGCTGCAGCAGCACCGCGGCCACCAGCGCGGCCAGCCGGCGGCGGCTCATGAGCGCGCCTCCCGGCGGCGCCAGTAGCGGCCGGCGACGAACAGCAGCGCCGCCATGCCGAGGAACAGCCCGGCGGCGCCCAGATAGCCGCCGATCAGGTCCAGGTAGCGCAGCAGCGCCAGGATGAGGATGGCGACCAGCCCGGTGACATAGAGGCCGCCCTCGCCTTCCAGCAGGCCGCGCCGCATCCAGTGCATGGCCAGCAGCAACAACAGCAGATTCGACGCCACCGCCCAGACCAGGGCCTGGTCGGGCACGCCGCCGGTGTGCACCGCGATCAGCAGGGCGGCCACCGCCGGCGCCACCAGGGGCCGGCCCAGCAGGGCCGCCGCCAGCAGCGCCACCAGCGCCGCCCACAGACCCGGATCGAGCCAGGTCCAGGCGTAGGCCAGGTAGTGCTCCCAGCCGTCCACGAAGGTGAACGGCAGGATCGCCAGCACCGTGAGCCGGGGCATCCAGTTACCGGCGCCGGCGCTCCACCAGGCCGGGCGGGCGGCGAGCGCGCCGGCCAGCACCAGCAGGCCCAGGTTGAAGCTGATCATGCCCTCCTGGGCCTGGGGGCCGAAGTCGGTGGCGTAGACCCAGGCCAGCATCAGGTTCAGCCACAGGGCGGTGGCGGCCAGTGTCGCCAGGGCGAGCCCGGCGACCCGGCGGCGCCAGGCCACCCAGAACGCCACCGCCAGAAACAGCGGCATCAGCCAGGGGGCGGCGAAGCGGTATTCCAGCAGCATCCAGGCCACCGCCACCGCCAGGCCCTGCAGCGCCAGCAGGCGGCCGCCGCTGAGCAGGGTCAGCGGCACCAGGCCCAGGGCCCAGAGCAGCAGGCCGTTGGGGAAGTGCTCGCCCAGGTGGTACATCTGCCCGGTGAGCATGATCGAGGCGCCGTAGGCGAAACCGCCCAGGAACAGCAGGCCGCCGCCGCTGCCGGCGCGGGCCAGGCGCAGCACGCCCCAGCCGTTGAGCACGGCGGTCAGGGTGACCAGGCCGGCGAAGCGGGCCAGGCGCGGCAGCTGCTCCCAGTTGGCGGACACCAGCAACAGCAGGGCCAGCCCGGCGAACAGGCCGGCCAGGCCGGTGAGCAGCCCCAGCGCCGAGGGGCCGGTATCGTTCAGGGAGGTGCCGTAGCGGTTGAGGATGCGCTCCGCCTGGAACGGCTCCACCAGGCCCTCATCGACCCAGCGGCGGGTTTCCCGGCGCAGCAGGTTCTTGCGCATCCAGCCCAGCATCTAGAGCGGCAGCCCCAGCCGGCGGGCTTCCATGCGGCGCAGGAATTCCAGCATGATCTGCCGGTACAGATCCTCGCCCAGCCACAGGTCCTCGACGCCGGCGTCCACGTTGGGGTTGTCGTTGACTTCGATCACCACCACCTGATCGCCGGACTGCTTCAGGTCCACGCCGTACAGGCCGTTGCCCATCAGCCGCGCCGCCTTGAGCGCCATGCGCAGCACCTTGGCGGGCACGTCGCGCACCGGCAGGGTGGCGAAGCGCCCGGAGCTGGTCTTGCCGCCGTCCTTGTGGTGGTAGATCTGCCAGTGGCCCTTGCTCATGAAGTACTGGCAGGCGAACAACGGCCGGTTGTTGAGCACGCCGATGCGCCAGTCGTAGTCGGTGTACATGAACGCCTGGGCCAGCACCACCGCGGACTGCTTCAGGTAACCGCTGAGCGCGGCGCGCAGCTCGGCTTTGTCCTTCACCTTGCTGATGCCCCGCGAAAAGCTGCCGTCGGGAATCTTCAGCACCATCGGCAGGCCCAGCTCGGCGATCAGGCTGTCCGCCTGCGCTTCGGAGTCGTCGAACACGAAGGCGGTGGGCGGCACCGGCACGCCGTTGGCCTGCATCAGCTCGGCCAGGTAGATCTTGTTGGTGCAGCGCAGGATCGAGCCGGGGTCGTCGATCACCACCATGCCTTCCTGCTCCGCCTTGCGGGCGAACTGGTAGGTGTGGTGGTCGATGCCGGTGGTCTCGCGGATGAACAGGCCGTCGTACTCACCCAGGCGGGTGTAGGCGTCGCGGTCGATGGGGTCCACCTTGATGCCCAGCTGCCGGCCGGCCTTGATAAAGCGTTTGAGCGCGGCGCGGTTGCTGGGCGGCATGGCTTCTTTGTCGTCCACCAGCATGGCCAGGTCGTAACGGTCGCCGCGCCGGCGGCGGGGGTTGCGCCACACGCGCGCGTTGAACTGTTCCAGGGCGCGGGCGAAGGCGTCTTCCTCGTGCCCCTTGAGCTGCTTGAGGCTCACCGGGCGGATCGATTCCAGGGTCCACTCTTCCCGGCGGCGGAAGGAGACGCGCAGGATCGGACAGGGCATCTGATCGAAGATCTGGCGGCCCAGGTCGTTGAGCCCGTCCTGCTCCGCGTGACCGAAATAGAGCGTCAGGGTGACGCGGGTGGCGTCGCCGCCCTGCTTCTTCATGGCTTTGTCGAGGGCCGCTTCGAAGCGCTCGAAATGCAGGCCGTACAGCGCCTTGCGGCTGAGGTCGTTGACCGTGCGCACCGACGGCAGCACGCGCTGGCCGCGCGCTTCCGCCAGCAGCGAGCAGTAATAGCCGGGCGACAGGTATTTATAGCTGCGGCACAGGTTGATCACCTGCACTTTCTTGTCGGTGCACACGGGCTGGGCCGCCTGCAGATAGTCCCGCGCCGAAAGCAGATGGCGGGTGGGGTAATAGGCGGCCCAGTCCGCCGGGTCGTCGACCAGGATGATCACTTGGCTCATTGATGGCTCACTCGGCGCTCAAACCGATTAGTCGTAATCGCCCTTGGGGTAACCGGCGTCTTCTTCCTTAGCGCCGGGCTTGCTGCCCGGGTGCCCGGCTTTTTCCAGTGCATCCTGTACCTCCGGCGGCATATAGGTCTCATCGTGTTTGGCCAGGACCTCGTCCGCCTCGAAACGGTCACGGCTCACCAGGGTGCCGTTGGCGACCACGCCCTGGCCCTCGCGGAACAGGTCGGGAAGAATGCCCTGGTAGTGAATAGCAAAGCTACCCTTTCCATCGGTGACCGTGAAGACCACGTCCAGTGTGTCCGGGTCCCGCTGCACCGAGCCGTCCTCGACCAGACCGCCGACGCGCATTTTGGCACCCACCGGCGCCTCACCGTTAACGATTTGCTGCGGCGTATAGAACAAATTGATGTTCTGACGCAGGGCGTAGACCGCCAGCCCCACCGCCACGGCCAGGCCCGCGAGCACCGCCAGCACCACGAATAGACGTTGTTTGCGAACCGGATTCATTGATTACTCTCCACACTGTTGGACGATGTGCCGGCCTTGGGCGATGTCCTGGCGCCGTCGCGGCGCGCCTGGCGGGCGATCTCGGCCCGCACCCGTCCCTGCCGTCGCACCGCCACCAGCATATTGGTGACGATCAGAAGCGCGCTGAGTCCGTAGGCGCTCCATACGAAAAAGCCGTGCTCGCCCATGGCGATAAAGGCGGCGACACTGTCGAAATAGGGGTCGAACATGATCACGCCTCCTCGTCACGGACCAGCCGGCGCACCCAGCCGCTGCGGCGCTCGCGGCTGAGCACCTCGGTGCGGGCGCGGATCAGCACGTTGGCGGCGTACAGCAACCAGAGCCCGGCCATGCTGATCAGCAGCGGCCATTTCATCGAGGCGTCGATGGACGACTCCCCCACCACCTTGAGGGTGGCGCCCTGGTGCAGGGTGTTGAGCCACTCCACCGAATACTTGACGATCACCACGTTGATCACGCCCACCACCGCCAGCAGGGCGGCGGCGCGGGCCGCCTGGCGCGGATCGCGGATGGCGTTCTGCAGCGCCATGATGCCCAGGTACAGGAACAGCAGGATCAGCATCGACGTCATGCGCGCGTCCCACTGCCAGTAGGTGCCCCAGGTGGGCTTGCCCCAGAGCGCGCCGGTGAGCAGCGACACCGCCGCCAGGGCGGCGCCGAACGGCGCCAGCGCCTTGAGCATCACCTCGGCCATCTTCATGCGCCAGACCAGCGCCACCAGCCCGGCCACGCCCATGGCGATGTAGCCCATCAGGGCGCCGCTGGAGGCCGGCACGTGAATATAGATGATGCGATAGCTGTCGCCCTGGTAGCGCTCCACCGGGGCGTACACCAGCCCCCAGATCAGCCCCACCGCCAGCAGCGCCAGCGACACCGGCACCAGCCACGGCAGCACCGCCTCGCAGAAACGGTAGAAGTACCGGGGCGAGCCCAGTTGGTGGTACCAGCGTTTAATCGTTTTCCACATACAACACCTGAATAGAGCTGCGGCGATCAGTCGCCGGCGCTGATGCGCAGGCCCAGCGCCACGGCCACCGGGCCGAGGCTCACCGCCAGCGCCAGAATCGCCCCCAGCACCGCCAGCAGACCGCCGGTGGGCAGGCCGTCCAGGGCGGTGCGCACCACGCCCGCGCCGAACACCAGCACCGGCACATAAAGGGGCAGCACCAGAACCGCCAGAAGGATACCACCGCGGTTAAGGCCCACCGTGAGCGCCGCGCCGATGGCGCCCACCACGGTGAGCGTGGGCGTGCCCAGCAACACGCTCACCATCAGCGTATCCAGCACCGCCACCGGCAGCTGCAGCATGTAGCCCAGCAGCGGCGCGATCAGCGCCAGCGGCAACCCTGTCAGCAACCAGTGGGCGAGCAGCTTGGCGGCCACCGGCACCACGCTCACCACCGGCGCGGTGAGCAGCAGATCCAGCGCGCCGCTCTCCTGGTCGCGGCGGAACAGGCCGTCCAGGGACAGCATCACCGCCAGCAGCGCCGCCACCCAGACCGCGCCGGGGGCCACCAGGGCCAGCAGCGCCGGCTTCGGCGACAGGGCCAGCGGAAACAGGCTCACCACCACCACGAAAAAAAACAGCGGCTGCACGATGTCCGCCGGCGAGCGCCAGATCAGCGTCAGCTCCCGGCGCAGCGAGGCGCGCCAGACGGCGCCCAGGGTCGGCGCGCTCATCGGGCCACCTCCCTATCCTCACCCAGATGCAGGCGGTGCACGCCGTCGCCGACCCGGTGGTGCGAGGTGTAGATCACCAGCACCCCCTGCGCCGCCGCCTGGCGCAGCCGCTGATCCAGCGCGGCCACCCCCTGCTGGTCGATGGCGGTGAACGGCTCGTCGAGAATCCACACGTCCTTGCCGTCCAGCCACAGCCGGGCCAGCGCGATGCGGCGCTGCTGCCCGGCGGACAAACGCCCCGCCGGCACGTCCTCGAAACCGTACAGATCCAGCGCCGCCAGCGCCGCGTCCGGGTCGCCGGTCTGGCCGCTGAGGGCACGGTTGTATTCGAGGTTTTCGCGGGCGGTGAGTTCCTCACGCACGCCGGGCTGGTGCCCCAGGTAAAGCAGCGACGGCGGCAACGGCGACGACCACTCGACCCGCCCCTGGTAAAAGCCGTGCAGGCCCACCAGGATGCGCAACAGCGTGGTCTTGCCGGCGCCGTTGGCGCCGGTCACCTGCCAGATCTCGCCGTTGCGCGCGGAAAAATCCAGATTCTCAAACAGCATCCGGTGGTCCCGCTCGCAGCCGAGCTGCCGCACTGTTAAACGTGGTGCGTCCATGGTCGCTTCCGCCCCCTGAATCGGCCGCGGAGTATAGCATGCCTGGGCACCCCGACGAGCGCGGGCCAGCCACGGCCGAACGGTTGCGCAAACCCGGGGCGTTTTCGGCTAAACTATGGGATTAGTGTCGAAAGGATTCCGACTATGACTCTCCATAAGGCTCTCCATAAGGCCCTGTTACTGGGCCTGCCTCTGCTCCTGGCCGCCTGCGGCGGCGACGAACGGCCCCTGGCCACGGTGGACCGGGTGGATCTGCAGCGTTACGCGGGCACCTGGCATGAAATCGCCCGCCTGCCGCAATGGTTCCAGCGCGGCTGCTACAACTCCACCGCCACCTACAGCCTCAACGACGACGGTTCGGTGAAAGTGGTCAACCGCTGTCAGCGCGAGGACGACGAACCCAGCGTGGCGGAAGGCGAGGCCCGCGTGGTGCCCGGCTCCAACAACGCCAAGCTGAAGGTCCGTTTCGATAACTGGTTTTCCCGGCTGCTGCCCAAGGTCGCCGAAGGGAATTACTGGGTGATCGCGCTGGACAAGGACTACCAAACCGTGGTGATCGGCGAACCGGGCCGCGAGTATCTGTGGATTCTGGCGCGGCAGCCCCGGCTGCCGGACGACCAGTACCGGGCCCTGGTCGGGCTCGCCGAGGAGAAAGGCTTCCCGGTGGACGAGTTGCAGCGCAACCGGGACCTGGTGCCGGACGGCGAACGCGACACCCTCTGACCGACAGACCCACAGCGAGGAGTCCGACCATGGCCGTGGAAATCGAGAGAAAATTCCGCACCAAGGGCGTCGACTTTCTGGCGAACCAGGAAGGCGAACGTCTGACCCAGGGGTATCTGAGCCACGACCCCCGCGCTACCGTGCGGTTGCGCGTGCAAGGCGACCGCGCCTGGCTGACCATCAAGGGCAAGACCCACGGCGCCAGCCGCAGTGAGTTCGAATACCCGATCCCCACCGCCGACGCCCACGCCATGCTGAAGGAAATGTGCCCGCAGGGCGTGATCGACAAAACCCGCTACCGCATCCAGGTGGGCGAGCATGTCTGGGAAGTGGACGAATTCCATGGCGACAACCAGGGCCTGGTGGTCGCCGAGGTGGAGCTGGACAGCGAGGACCAGCCGTTCGAGCGGCCGCCCTGGCTCGGCGAGGAAGTCACCGACGACCCCAGATACTACAACAGCGCGTTGAGCCGCACCCCCTATGGCCAGTGGTAACACCCAGTACGTCCTGTGGCGGCGGGACGAGAACGGGCAAATCCTGTTGATGTGCCGTTTCCACTCCAACAGCCAGGCGCAGCGTGTGTGCGCGCGCTATCAACGACAGAAAAAGCCCCGCTATCACTACTGGGTGACCACCCTGGCGCCGCACGGGCCGCACTAACCGGCGGCGCGGCGGATACCACTGAGGTTGCTGAAACACAGGGCGCGGGCGGTATCCATGAATTCCTGAATAAACGGCACCTGCTCGTCACCGTCGCGCACCGCCGCGTACAGGGTGCGCCACACGCCCTCCCCTTCACCCAGCCGCACCGCGCGCACCAGATCCAGATCCAGGTATTCGGTGAGCGCCCAGTTGGGCAACGCCGCCACGCCCCGGCCGGCGGCCACCAGCTGCACCATCATCGGCGTCAGCTCGGCGGTGCGCAGCGCCGCCGGCGCCACCCCGGCCGGGTCGAGAAAGGCGGTGAACACATCCAGCCGCTCGTGCTCCACCGGGTAGGTGATCAGGGTTTCCTCCGCCAGCGCCCGGGGCGCCACCGCGCGGGCGCCGGCCAGCGCTGACTGCCGCGCCACCGCCAGCACCAGCTCGTAGCGGAACAGCGGCAAATAGCGCACCGCGTCGTTATCCACCGGATCGGACGTGATCACCATATCCAGGTCGCCGCGCACCAGCGCCGCCTGGGGCGTGAAACTGAACGCCGCGGACAAATCCAGCTCCACTTCCGGCCAGGCCTCGCGGAACCGGTCCAGCGCCGGCATCAGCCACTGAAAGCAGGAATGGCACTCAATGGCGATGTGCAGCCGCCCGCTCTGCCCGGCGGCCAGGCGCCGCAGCTCGGTCTCGGTGCGCCTCACCTGGGGCAGCACCTGGCGCGCCAGCGCCAGCACCCGGCCACCGGCGGTGGTGAAACGGATCGGCCGGGTGCGCCGCACGATCAGCGCCACCCCGAGCCGGTGCTCCAGGTCCTTGAGCTGGTGGGACAGCGCCGATTGGGTGACATGCAGGCGCTCGGCGGCCTCCACCAGGCTGCCGGCCTCGTCGATGGCCTGCAGGGTGGCCAGGTGGCGGAGTTCAAGCACTGACGACATGAGCACCACTCATAGTAACGATTAGATATTTGATTTTGTCTCAACTAAGGGGTGGACCACAATAGCCGCCAATCGATCTTCCCCCTCTTCGCGTGACAAAGGATTCATCATGACCACCCTGCATAACCTGGGCTTTCCCCGTATCGGCGCCCGCCGTGAACTGAAACAGGCGGTCGAGGCCTATTGGGCCGGCACCCTGCAGCAAAGCGAACTGGAGCACGTGGGCCGCAGCCTGCGCGAGCGCCACTGGACGCTGCAGGCGGAAGCGGGCCTGGACGCGGTGCCGGTGGGCGACTTCGCCTGGTACGACCAGATTCTCGAGTTCTCCTGCCTGCTGGGCGTGGTGCCGCCGCGCTTCCAGCAGGCCGACGATCAGCCGGTGTCCCTGGACACCCTGTTCCGCATGGCCCGGGGCCGCGCCCCCAGCGGCGAGCCGGCGGCGGCCTGCGAGATGACCAAGTGGTTCGATACCAACTACCACTACATCGTGCCGGAGCTGGAAGGGGACCAGCAGTTCCGCATCGCCCGCGAGACTCTGTTCGATCAGGTGGACGAAGCCCGCGCCCTGAACCTGGACGCCAAGCCGGTGATCCCCGGGCCGCTGACCTACCTGTACCTGTCCAAGGGCGAGTCGTTCGACGGCGCCGCCGACAGCGCCAAACTGACGCTGCTGGAAAATCTGATTCCGGTGTACCGGACCATTCTGCAGCGCTTCGCCGACCAGGGCGTGACCTGGGTGCAGATCGACGAGCCGATTCTCTGCCTGGACCTGCCCGACGCCTGGCAGCGCGCCTACCTGCGTGTCTACGACCAGCTCGCCGGCGCCGCCTCGGTGAAACTGCTGCTGGCCACCTACTTCGAAGGCCTGCGCGACAACCTGTTCACCGCCCTGCAACTGCCGGTGGCCGGCCTGCACCTGGACCGGGTGCGCGGCAACGATCCGCTGGATCAGGTGCTGCCGCGCCTGGGCGACAAGGTGCTGTCGCTGGGCGTGATCAACGGCCGCAATATCTGGCGCGCCGACCTGGATGCCCTGCTCGACACCCTGACCCCGCTGAAAGCGCAGCTGGGCGAGCGCCTGTGGCTGGCGCCTTCCTGCTCGCTGCTGCACAGCCCGGTGGACCTGGACCAGGAAGACCGCCTGGACGACGAACTGAAAAGCTGGCTCAGCTTCGCCAAGCAGAAGCTCGACGAACTGGCGGTGCTGGGCGGCGCCCTGGACGGCGGCGACGGCGTGCAGCCGGCGCTGCAGGCGCAACGCCAGGCGGTGGCGGCGCGCGGCCAGTCGCGGCGCATCCACGACCCGGCGGTGGGCGAGCGCATGGCGGCCTCCGGCCAGGTGTCCCGCGACCGGCTGAGCCCGTTCGCCGAGCGCATCGGCAAACAGCAGGCGGCGTTGAAACTGCCCGCCTACCCCACCACCACCATCGGCTCGTTTCCGCAGACCAAGGAAATCCGCGCCGCGCGGCGCGACTGGAAAGCGGGCAAGCTGGACGACAGCGGCTACACCGAGCTGATGAAGCAGGAAATCACCCGCGCAGTGCGCTACCAGGAACAGGTGGACCTGGACGTGCTGGTGCACGGCGAAGCGGAACGCAACGACATGGTGGAATACTTCGGCGAACTGCTGGAGGGCTTCGCCTTCACCCGCTTCGGCTGGGTGCAGAGCTACGGCTCGCGCTGCGTGAAACCGCCGGTGATCTTCGGCGACGTGAGCCGCCCCAAGGCGATGACCGTGGACTGGACCCGCTTCGCCCAGTCGCTCACCGACAAGCCGGTGAAAGGCATGCTCACCGGCCCGGTGACCATTCTGCAGTGGTCCTTCGTGCGCGACGACCAGCCCCGCGACACCACCTGCCGGCAGATCGCCCTGGCCCTGCGCGACGAGGTCCAGGACCTGGAAAACGCCGGCATCGGCGTGATCCAGATCGACGAGCCGGCCTTCCGCGAAGGCCTGCCGCTGCGCCGCGACGACTGGCAGGCGTACCTGGACTGGGCGGTGGACTGCTTCCGCCTGGCCACCGTGGGCGTGGCCGACGAAACCCAGATCCACACCCACATGTGCTACTCGGAGTTCAACGACATCATCGAAGCGATCGCCGCCATGGACGCGGACGTGATCACCATCGAAACGTCGCGCTCGAACATGGAGCTGCTGGAAGCGTTCGAAAACTTCCAGTACCCCAACGACATCGGCCCGGGCGTGTACGACATCCACTCGCCCAACGAGCCGAAGGTGGACTGGATGGTGGCGCTGATGGAAAAGGCCGCCCAGCGGCTGCCCAAGGAACGCCTCTGGGTGAACCCGGACTGCGGCCTCAAGACCCGCAAATGGGAAGAAACCGAAGGCGCCCTGGCCAACATGGTGGAAGCCGCCAAGGCGCTCCGAAAGAGCGCCTGATTCCAGGCCTGTGGGAGCTCTTGTGCGAGCGGGCCCCGCCCGCGAAAGGGAGCGAAGCTCCCGGCGGGATGCCAGAGACCTGGGTTCTTCAGGTCTCCGGTGCTCCGTATCCGAGACGCGGTGCAATGGTGGTGCCTTCCGGGACCGCGTAAGCCATCCATGGCCGCTGTTAGTTTGGCCCTCCCTGGCCAAACAGCTCCCTCCAGGCACCACCATTGCCCCGCTCACTTTGCAGCGGTACCGCCACGGGTCCAAATCACCGCCAGGACCATTCTACGAAGCTCGGGTTGTGGGAGCTTGCCTTGCAAGCGAAAGGCCGGCGTTGCCGGCCGGCAGGATCCCAGAGAGGCTGTTGGCGCTGAAGTTAGAAAAGTCTCTGGCATCCTGCGGGGCAACCTTTGCCGGGAGCTTCGCTCCCTTTCGCGGGCATGGCCCGCTCGCACAAGGCAATTTCCTCCAAGCCTGGCTACCACAAGGCCTGTTCCCACAAACCGAGCTTCGTAGAAAGGTCCGGGCGGTTTCTCTGACCCGTGGCGGTGGCCGCTTCGCATCAGCGAGGTGCCGGGCAGCCCTGCCCGGCATCTCGCCCCTGATGGAGGGACCACACCATCCAATGGCCGCGGTTACAGGTCGGTGAGAGCTTTCAGGTCGTCGGCGACCTGTTCGACGGGCTGGTCGTTGCGCATCAGCAGGCGCACCCGGCCGCTCTTGTCGAAGCCGTACATGGCCAGCCCGTGGGACACCTCGTAGTTGCCCTCCTCGTCCTTGTCGCCGTACCCGTAGGCGGTGCGGTAGCGCTTGGTGACGTCGTCGAGCTGGTCCTTGCTGCCGGTGAGGCCGATCACCTCGGGGCCGAAGTATTCGGTGTACTCCTTGAGCAAGGCCGGCGTGTCACGCTCCGGATCGACACTGATGAACAGCACGCGCAGTTGTTCGCGCTCCTGCTCGGACAGGGTGTTCATGGCCTGGGCGAGCAGCGTCAGCGTCATCGGGCAGTAGTCGGGGCAGTGGGTGTAGCCGAAGAACAGCACCACCGCTTTGCCGTCGACGATGGTTTCGGTGACGGTGTCGCCGTTTTCGTCGGTGAGGGTGAAGCTGAGATCGTTCATGACGCCGGTGATGTCCTTGCCGTGGAATGCCACGGGGGACTCGCCGCAGCCCGCCAGCAGCACCGCGAACAGGGCGATCAGCAAACCGGGGATGCGCATATCAGTCTCCTCGCTGTTCGTAATTCAAGTAGTACCTCAACACCACCAGGGCGCCGAGGATGGTCATCATGGCCGGCGGGATCCAGGTGAGCACGCCGCCCAGCACCTGGTCGGTGGCGGGGCTGAGCGGCCAGGCGCGGCCGCAGATGGCGTAGACGTCATAGAGGCCCGGCTCCGAGAAGGTGATGTAGGCGCCCAGCAGGATCTGCGGGAACAGCGCCGCCACCAGCATCAGAAAGCGTACGCCGAAGCCGGAGGTGCGCGCCTGGCGCGGGTCCCGGGGGTCGAGGATCACCAGCCAGAAAATCACCCCGTCGATCAGCATCGACCAGTTCATCAGTTCGTAGAGCCGCAGGCTGAGCATGGCGTCGAAATGCACCGAGGGCCACAGCCAGAAGAAGATCAGGCCGACGAACAGCAGCGTGGCCACCACCGGGTCGAACAGCACCCGCCGCAGCGGCGCGAAGGCCCGCGCCAGCAACGGGAAGCGGCGGCCGCCGGCCACCGCCGCCAGCACCGGCAGCGGGTTGGCCAGGGCGATCAGGAAGGCGCCCAGGTGGTGCAGCACCAGATGCTGAATGCGGTGCATGAAGAACATGTAGCGGGCGTAGTAATCGAACTGGGTGTGGATCACCGCGTAGCAGAGCAGCAACCCGGTGAAGAACGACAGCGTGCGCCACACCGAGGGCGCGCGCCCTTGCCGGGCCAGGCGGCGGGCGCCCAGCACCCAGCCGCCGGCGGCCAGCAGGCACAACAGCACGGTGAGCGGCGACAGGATGTACGGCGTGAGCGCGGTTTGCAGGGTCTGCCACATGGTCGGGCTCAGCGTTCGGTCACATGGAAACGCAGCACGCCGATGATCTGTTCCTTGGCGGTGCGGACTTCCACCCGCCAGCGGCCGCTGGCGTTGTCAGGAAAATGCAGTTTGTGCGACCAAGTGCGGTAGCCCTGTTCGCGGCCGCCGGTGACGCTCAGCGGGACCTTGTCCACCAGCTCGCGGCCATGGAACCAGTAATGGTAGACCGGCTGACCCAGGCCCAGCGGCGCGCGGATGGCGGTGTAGGCGTACAGGCCTTCGTCGAGCTCTTCCCGGCTGAAGGTTTCACCGGTGACCAGCGGCTGGCGGCGTTCGCGGTTGAAGTTCACCGACACCGCCCGGTGCTCCAGGGAGAGGCTCAGCGGCGGCACCAGCCGCGCGCCCCACCAGGGCACCGAGATAATCGACACGGAGACCAGCACCAGTGCGGCCCAGCGCCAGGCGCGGCGCGGGCCGCCCACCCGCCAGAAGCTGGGCAGCGCGAACAGCGCGGTCAACAGAGCAGCGCCGTCCAGGGCCTGGTTGGTGGGCCATTTAAAGATCAGCGGCAGCAGCACCAGCAGCGCCACGAACAGCGCCCAGGCGTGGAAGCCGAAATACCAGGCGCGGTGGCCGGCGAGCCGGAAGTACAGCGGGTCGATGATGCTCACCAGCGCGCCGGCGACCACCATTCCGGTGAAAAGGAAATACTCGGCGCCGCCGGACCACTGCAGTACCACGAACGGCAGGCTGAAGAAGAAGGCTTCCTGGTGAACGCCCTGCAGCATCAGCTTGAGGGCGCCCTGGGCGACCTGCTCCATGGGCGTGCCGCGGAAGCGGCGCAGCCAGATGTTCTCGGTGATCAGCACCAGCCAGGTGGCCACCAGCACGGCGGTGAGCACCGCCGCCAGCCACGGCTGGCGCTCGACCAGAAAATAACTGGCCAGCCCCAGGCTGAAGCTGCCCACCGCCCAGACGTGGCGCAAACGGAACAACAGCGCATTGAGACGTTCGAGCCAGTGGGCGTTCATATCCGAATTTATCCAGCCAGATTAAGCAAGACCCCGGCGGCGACGGCGGAGCCGATAACGCCGGCCACATTAGGCCCCATGGCGTGCATCAGCAAATGGTTTTGCGGGTTGGCTTCCAGGCCCACCCGGTTGGCCACCCGGGCGGCCATGGGCACCGCCGACACACCGGCGGCGCCGATGATCGGATTGATGGGGATCTTGCTGAAGCGGTTCATGACATGCGCCATCAGCACGCCGGTGCCGGTGCCGATCACGAACGCCGCCAGGCCCAGCACCAGAATACCCAGGGTTTCCGGCACCAGGAACTGTTCGGCGCCGAGCTTGGCGCCCACCGCCAGGCCCAGCAGGATGGTGACGGTGTTGATCAGCGCATTGGTGGTGGTGTCCACCAGGCGGTTCACCACGCCGGATTCCTTCATCAGGTTGCCGAAGCAGAACATGCCCAGCAGCGGTGCCGCGTCCGGCAACAGCAGCGCCACCAGCACCAGCAACAGAATCGGGAACAGGATTTTTTCCAGCCGGCCCACCGGACGCAGCTGCTCCATTTTAATCTGGCGTTGCTTTTCGGTGGTCAGCAGCCGGATCACCGGCGGCTGGATCAACGGCACCAGGGCCATGTAGGAGTACGCCGCCACCGCCACCGCGCCGAGCAGCTCCGGCGACAACCGGCTGGTGACGTAAATACTGGTGGGCCCGTCGGCGCCGCCGATGATGCCGATACTGGCGGCGTCGGCCAGGGAGAAATCCAACCCCAGATAATTGAGCGCCAGGGCCCCCAGCAGCGCGGCGAAAATGCCGAACTGGGCGGCGGCGCCCAACAGCAGAGTGCGCGGGTTGGCCAGCAGCGGGCCGAAGTCGGTCATTGCGCCCACGCCCATGAAAATCAGCAGCGGGAACACGCCGGTGGTGAGGCCGGCCTCGTAGATCAGATAGAGCAGGCCACCGGGTTCCGCCAAGCCGGCCACCGGAATGTTGGCGAGAATGCCGCCGAAGCCGATGGGGATCAGCAGCAGCGGCTCGAAGTTCTTGCGGATGGCCAGGAACAGCAGCACCAGGCCCACCAGGATCATCACGAACTGGCCGACGCTGAGCTGATAGAGCCCGGTGCTGAGCCAGAGGGTATTGAGCTGTTCCATGCTTAACCCCCGATCGTCAGTAGCACGTCGCCCACGGCCACGGCGTCACCGGGTTTCACCCGCACCCCGGCCACGGTGCCGGCGCGGGGCGCGGCCACGTCGGTTTCCATTTTCATCGCTTCCAGCACCAGCACCCGTTCGCCCTCTTCCACCCGCTGCCCGGGTTTGACCAGCACTTCGAAGATGTTGCCGGCCAGCGGCGCCGGCACCGGCTCGCCGTCGCCGGCGGGGG
>NZ_ARXR01000020.1 GCF_015356855.1 Alloalcanivorax venustensis ISO4 | reverse complement strand
GGCTACCGGGACAGCGACTACTTTTTCCTGAAGATCAAAGCCGCTTTTCCCGGTAATCCGCGATGAACCTTTTTTTTGCCCTTTCCCGGGTCAGCGCCGCTTGTCGCGCAGCAGCTGGAAGCTGGTGTTGACGATCAACTCGGAGGTTTTCGGCAGGACCTGGTACATCACCTGGGAGGCCAGCCCGAACGCCGGCACCTTGCGCTTCGGGCGGGTGACGATCGCCTCGCACAGCCAGTCCACGGCGCGCTCTTCGCTCATCGCCGGCACGTAGCGGTAGATGGCGGTGGGCGCGATCATCGGCGTGCGCACCAGCGGATAATTCATCAGGGTGAATTCCACGCCGGTGTGCACCAGCTCGTTCTGGGCCGCCAGGGTCCAGCCTTCCAGCGCCGATTTGGAGCCCAGGTAGGCAGAGAAGCGCGCCGGGGCGCTTTGCACGCCCATGGTGGACACATTGATCACGTGCCCCTGGCCGCGTGCCTGCATGGCGGGAATCAGGTTCATCGCCAGGCGGATGGCGCCGAAATAATTCAGCTGCATGGTGCGCTGGTAGTCGTGGAAGCGGTCCAGGCTGTGCATCACCGAGCGGCGGATCGAGCGGCCGGCGTTGTTGACCAGAATATCCACGCCGCCGTGTTCGGCGAGCACCTGCTCGCAGAGCCGGTCGCAGCTGTCGAGGTCGGCCAGGTCACAGCGGTAAGCATGGGCGCGGCCACCGTCGGCGCGGATGTCGTCCACGGTGTCCTGCAGTTTGTCGAGGGAGCGGGCCACCAGAAGGACGGTGGCGCCGGCGCGGGCCAGGCGGTGGCTGAGTCCGGCGCCGATGCCGGAACTGGCGCCGGTGATCAGAACCACCTGGCCGGCGACGCGGCGGCGCAGCGCGCCACGGGGGGAGAAACGCTGCCGCCAGCGCCAGCCGGCGGCGGCGGAGATGCGTTTGATATGCGGCCGGAGGTCCGGCCGCTGCCATTCGATGTCGTTCATTGGAGGCACCCCACGAAGATGGAAGACCTCCTAAGATTGCATTCAAACAAGCGTTTGATCAATGACCGCCGTTGCCCGGCGGCCCGGTGTGGCCGGCTTACCAGTGAATCCCCTTGAACAGCCGGGAGAAGGCGGCCTGTTCGCGGCTGATTTTCTTCGGCGTTTTTTCCTTGCCGCCCATGGCGGCGGCGGAGTCCGAGAAGATCTTGTAGCCGGTGTTCATGATCGTTTCGGTGACCTTGGGTGTCAGGAAGTGCATCACCTGGCCCATGATGCCCAGGCTGGTGGCGATGCGCTTGGGGCGCCGCACGATGGCGTCGCAGATCATGTCCGCCGCCTGGTTGGGGCTGATCGTCGGCACATGGTTGTAGAGCTTGGTGGGCGCGATCATCGGCGTGCGCACCAGCGGCATGTTGATGGTGGTGAAATGGATCCCCAGGTGCGCCATCTCGCTGGCCGCGCAGCGAGTGAAGGAATCCAGCGCCGCCTTGGACGCCACATAGGCGGAGAAGCGCGGTGCGTTGGTCAGCACGCCGATGCTGGAGATGTTGATCACATGGCCGAAGCCCCGCTCGATCATGCCCGGCATCAGCCGCATGATCAGCCGCAGCGAACCGAAGTAGTTGAGCTGCATGGTGCGTTCGAAATCGTGAAAACGCTGGAACGAGTGCACCACCGAGCGGCGGATCGAATGGCCGGCGTTGTTGACCAGGATATCCACCCGGCCGTAATCGGCCAGCACCTGCTCGACCAGTTCGTCCACCGCTTCCAGATTGGACACGTCGCAGCGGTAGGCGCGGGCATTGCCGCCCACCTGCTTGATCTCATGGAGGGTCTCTTCCAGCTTTTCCGGGGTGCGCGCCACCACCAGCACGGTGGCGCCGGCGCGCGCCAGCTTGAGGGCCGAGGCCTTGCCGATCCCGGAGGTGGCGCCGGTGATCATCACGATCTTGTCTTCGGCGCGCTCCGGCAGGGAGGGCAGTGGCTGCAGTTCGTCCTCGCGCTCGTCGCGGTCCGGGTCCAGATGGTTTTCCCAGAAGTCCCACAGCTGCTGCACATAGCTTTCCAGCTCCGGCACCTCGATGCCGCTGCCTTCCAGCGCCGCGGCGGCGCGGCGGTTGTCGTATTCGGTGGGGAAGGTCAGGAACTTGATCAGCGACGGCGGAATGTCCAGGTTCTCCATCGCCTGATTGATCAGCAAGCGGGGCGTCATGGCGCTGACCCCGCGGCGCACGAAGCCGGGCACCGCGTCGAACATGCGCTGGTCGATGCGCACCGGCATGCGCGGCGCCTGGGCGGCGCTGGCGATGATGTCCATCACCTCACCCAGGTTGTAGCTGCGGTCGGCGGTGAGGTGGAAGCACTGGCCGTTGCCTTCCTCCTGGTGGGCGATGTGATCCAGCGCGTCGGCCACGAAGTCCACCGGCACGATGTTGAAGTGGCCGCTCTCCACGCCGATCAGCGGGATCCAGTTGGGCAGGAAGTCCTTGAGCTTCTGAATCAGCTTGAAGAAGTAGTAGGGGCCGTCGATCTTGTCCATCTCGCCGGTCTGGGAGTGGCCGACCACCAGTGACGGCCGGTAGATCCGCCAGGGGATGCGGCTTTCCTGGCGCACCAGGGCTTCCGATTCGTGCTTGGTGAGCAGGTAGGGGTCGTTCAGTTCGCCGGCTTCCTCGAACATGTCCTCGCTGAAGGTGCCCTCGTAAAGCCCGGCGGCGGCCACGGAAGACACATGGTGGAACGCCTTGGCGTTGACCTTCTCGGCCAGTTTCAGCGTTTGCCGGGTGCCCTCGATGTTGATGTAGCGCTGGGTGTTTTCATCGGCGCTCAGGTCATAGATGGCGGCGAGATGGAAGAAGTGGTCGATCTGGCCCACCAGATCGTCCTGGTCGCGCTTGCTGACACCGAGCAGCTTCTTGGTCAGGTCCCCGGTAATCGGCACCAGACGGCTCTCTTCCACGCACAGCCGCCGGCGCATGGCGTCCAGCTTGTATTCCGAACCGGGCCGCACCAGTGCGAACACCCGGGCACCTTCGCGCTTGAGCAAACGCGCCACCAAGAAGCGGCCAATGAAACCGGTCGCGCCGGTAACGAAGTAGTTCATGCGAAAACCCCTTTGCTGTCATCTCTGGTGGCCACGGCCGAGCCGGCACCGGGTATTGTTCTTGAATATGGCGACCGTTTGATAATGCGCCGCCAACGCCTAAAGGGCCAGTGTTGACGCCCTTTTTTGCCCGTTACAACTAACAAGTGTTCGGCATTCTGTTCTATGAACAGTTGTTAGTCAAACGGTTTTTGATCGCTTGCGCTGGGGTTGTTTTCTGTGGCTATATGCAAGGCCTCTGAACTAACGAGTGTTCGTGAAATGAGCGAAGGTGCCCGGCAGCAACAAAAAAAGCAGACCCGCGAGCGGATCCTGGACGCCGCCGGCCGTTTGATGGCCGACGGGCGCGGCCTGGACAGTCTGGGGCTGCGCGAGGTGGCCCGCGAGGCGGGGCTGGCCGCCACCTCCCTGTACAACCATTTTCCGGATATGGAGGCCCTGGGCCTGGCGCTGATCGACCGGGCCTGTTTCCACCTGCGCTCCTCCATGGCGGAGGGGCGGCGCAGCATGATCGAAGTGGGCGCGGCGCGCGCGGTGCGGGAACTGGTGGCGCGCTTCGTGCGCTTTCAACAGGACTATGAAAATGAGTTCCGCCTTCTGGTGCAGCAGCGCCTGGGGCGGCGATCCAGTTATCGCCGGCGCATCCACGGCGAGCTGCAGCTGATGGTCAACGAGCTCGCCGAGGACGTGCGCGAGGCGGTGGCCGCCCAGGACCGCCCGCCGGTGCCCGCCCAGCGCGAGGCGGAGGCGGCCATCGCGGTGATGTTCGGCCTCGGCATCGCCATGCTGGATGTGTCGCCGGCGCGGCGGCGCGAGCTGGCCGAGAACGCCGGTGATCAGGTGGAGATCATTGCCCTGGGCGGGCGTTGCTGGGCCGCCGGGGACCGTTTGTAGCCGCAAGGATCGAAATCCCCGACGTCAGGCGCTAGGATGGAACGCTATTCCATAAGTAGAAGGTAGGTTCATGAGCGCTGAAACCCAGTCCCTGGCCGACGCCCTCCGTTCGCGTCGCTCAGTGCGCGGCTTCCTGGATAAGCCGGTGCCGGAAGAAACCCTCAAGGCAATCTTCGAACTCGCCCAGCTGGCGCCCTCCAACTGCAATATCCAGCCCTGGAAGGTGTTCGTGGCCTCCGGCGAGGTGCGCGACGAATTGCGCCGCCGGATGGTGGAGAAAGTCACCGCCGGCGTGCCCATGGAGCCGGACTTCGAGCCCAACGCCGGCAAATTCAGCGGGGTCTATCGGCAACGGCAGGGGGATTGCGCGGTGGAGCTGTACAACAACATGGGCATCGCCCGGGACGACAAACCCGGACGCATGCGCGCGCAATTGCGAAACTTCGAGCTGTTCGACGCGCCCCATGTGGTGTTTATCGGCATGGAGCGGGAATTCGGCCCCACCGTGGCGCTGGACGTGGGCATGTACATCCAGTCCCTGATGCTGGCGATGACCGCTTACGGCGTCGGATCCTGCGCCCAGGGCAGCATGCGCTACTTCCCCAATGACGTGCGCGAGATCTTCGGCGAGCCGGCGTCCACCGCCATCCTGGTGGGCATCAGTTTCGGCTATGAGGATCCGGACGTGGCGGCCAACCGGACCCGCGTGGGGCGGGCCCCGCTGGCGGATTCGGTGGCCTTCAAGACGGCGCTCTAGGCGCTGTCCGGCCGCGCACCGGGGTGAGGAAGAGGGCCGTTCGTGTTATACTGGTCGGCTATTTTCCTACCCCCGGGGCAATATGGTCATCGTAAAAGGTGTGATTCCGGTCCGTGATACGTTGCGCGACAGCGCCGTGGCACTGGCCCAGGAGCTGGCCACCCAGGCCCGCGCTGAACATGGCTGTGTGTCCTACGAGGTGTACGTCAAGGCGGACACCCCCAGGGTGATCATGCTGTGGCAGCAATGGCAGACCCTGGACGATCTGGAGCGTCACTTCGATTCCGATCACCTGGACGCTTTCCTGGACCGGATTCCCGACATGATAGACGGCGAAGTGCATTCCATGCGCTTTGACGTTACCGACGAAGACGGCGAGCCGGTGGTGGAACCGCCCGCCGTGGAAGTGGCCGAAGGCACCACCCTGCACTGAGCCGGGCGCCGGCGGCCGGGAGCCTGACCCATCATGAAAACCCGAATCGATTCCCTCGACGACGTTATCTCCAGCTTCGCCGGGCAAGGCTACATCTGCGACCAGCGCACCGCCCTGGCGGTCTATCTGGCGGCGCAGCTGCACAAGCCGGTACTGGTGGAGGGCCCGCCCGGGGTGGGCAAGACGGAACTGGCGAAAGCCGCCTCCGCCTTCCTGGAAGCGCCGTTGATCCGCCTGCAGTGCTACGAAGGCCTGGACGAAAGCCGCGCGCTGTACGAGTGGAAGTACGGCAAGCAGCTGCTCTACACCCAGTTGCTGCGTGACAAGCTCAGCGGGATGCTGGCGGACACCGACAGTCTCGAGCAGAGCATGGAACGGCTCGGCGATCTCGGCGATGCCTTCTACAGCGACACCTTCCTCGAGCCGCGGCCGCTGCTGCGCGCCCTGCGCGCCGACGAACCCGTGGTGCTGTTGATCGATGAGATCGACAAGGCGGATCAGGAATTCGAAGCCTTTCTGCTCGAGCTGCTGTCCGATTTCCAGATTTCGATCCCGGAGATGGGCACCGTGAAGGCCCGGCATCAGCCGCTGGTGTTCCTCACCAGTAACGACCAGCGGGAGCTCTCCGACGCGCTCAAGCGGCGCTGTCTGCATCTCTATATTCCCTATCCCGACGCCGCCCTGGAGCGCCGCATTCTGGCCGAGCGCGTGCCGGAGCTGGGCGAGCAGCTGCGCGATCAGCTGGTGGCGTTTATCCAGCACCTGCGCGAGCAGGACATGAAGAAGCTGCCGGCGATCTCGGAAACCCTGGACTGGGCGCGCGCCCTGGTGCTGCTGCACGCGGACACCCTTGAGCCGGAGCTGGTGGAGCAGACCCTGGCGCTGGTGCTCAAGAACGAGCAGGACGTGGCGCTGGCCCGCGACCTGCTGCCGCACTGGTTCCGTAAACCCCGTTCCGCCTGAGGCGCCACCATGGCCGACCGCCGTTTGCATGAGTTCGTCCGCGCCCTGCGCGGCGCGGGCGTGCGCGTTTCGCCCACGGAGGCGGAAGAAGCGTTTCGCGCCGCCGCCCTGATCGGCTACCACCCCCGTGACCAGTTCCGCGAGACCCTGGCGCTCACCCTGGTGAAAAGCCAGCAGGAGCGCCCGGACTTCGACGCCTGTTTCGAGGCGTTTTTCCAGTTTGAATCCGCCGAGGACGAGGACGCCGGCGATCACGACGAGGCCGGCGAACCGCTCTCGCCCCAGGAAGGGCAGGGCCTGTCCGAGCAGGCCGCGGAGCTGGTGGCGCAGGACGCGGGGCAGCTGGAGCAGACCCTGGCACGCAACGCCGGTGAGATGGACTTCACCGATATGCAGGTGATCACCCAGCAGGGTCTTTACGCCCGCCGGCTGTTGATGAACATGGGCATGGGCGCGGTGGACGATGAGATCCTGCGGCTGGACGCTTCACCGCGCGGTGCCGACCAGCGCCGAGCCGGCGAGCTGCGTGAGTGGCGCCAGCAGGTTCGCGAGCTGGCGGTGCGCCATGTGCGGCGGCAGTTCAATTTGCACGGGCGCGCCCATGGACGCGCCCTGCGCGAACACACCATGCGCGCGGCCCCGTTCCGCGATCTGCGTGAGTTCAAACAGGTGCAGACCCTGGTGCGGCGCATGGCGCGCCGGCTCGCCAGCCTCCATCAGCGGCGCCAGAAAAAAGCCAAGCGCGGCACCCTGGATGCGCGCCGCACCCTGGCGTCCAGCCTGCGCTATAACGCCGTGCCGGTGCAGCTGCACTGGCGCCAGAAGCGCCGGCTCAAATCCAAGGTGCTGGTGATCTGCGATGTTTCCAGCTCGGTGCGGGACGCCGCCCGGTTTCTGTTGCAGTTCCTCTACGCGATGACCGATGTGCTGCCGCGGGTGCGCAGCTTTGCGTTCGCCGCCCGCTTCGACGAGGTCACCGATGATTTCGACCGCTATCCGCCGGACGTGGCGGTGGGCCGGATTCTCGACCGGGTGTCCGGCAGCGGCACCGATTACGGCACCATGTTCGAGGAGTTCGTGGCCTTGTGCGGGTCCGAGATCGACCGCCACACCACCGTGATCATTCTGGGCGATGCGCGTAACAACGATCTCCCCGCCGGTGAGCAACATCTGGCTGAGGTGTCGCGCCGTGCCAAACAGGTGTTCTGGCTGAATCCGGAGCCGCCTTCGCGCTGGAACAGCGGCGATGCCATCATGGCCCGCTACCAACCCTATTGCCGCGCCGCGCGGCGCTGCGCCTCGCTCAATGATCTCAGCCGCTTCACCGACTATCTGCTGAAAAGCGTCTAGCGGCTGTTCGCCATGCCCCTCAATGCACCGCTGAGGGCCTCGTCCAAGCGGCGCAGGTTCACCGGCTTGGCGATATGCCCGATCATGCCGGCGTCGTGGCAGGCGGCGATCTTGTCCGGCACCGCGTGGGCGGTCAGGGCGATCACCGGGATCACCGGCAGACGGCCCTGACGCTGCAGGCCCTGAATCGCGCGGGTGGTTTCGAAGCCGTCCATGTCCGGCATCTCGCAATCCATCAGAATAAGATCGAACTGCGCCGGCCGCGACAGCAATACCGCCAGCGCTTCGGCGCCGCTTTCCGCGGTTTCGCACTGGTGGCCGAGCTTGCGGCACAGCCCTTCGGCCACCAGCAGGTTGATGTGGTTGTCGTCGACAATCAGCAGCCGGGCGCCGACCACGCTGGCGGGTCGTTCCTGCTCCGGCACCGCGGCCTCCGCCTGGGCCTTGCCGGCGGGAAGCGGTAGCCGCACCCAGAAACAAGAGCCGCCCGCCTCGCTGCTCTGGAAGCCGATCTCACCGCCCATGATTTCCGCCAGCTGCCGGCAGATCGCCAGCCCCAGGCCGGTGCCGCCGTAGCGGCGCCGGCTGGTCTGATCGCCCTGGTGGAAATAGTCGAACAACCGCGACTGCTGGTCGGCGGGAATGCCGATGCCGGTGTCGGTGATTTCGAACAGGACATAGTCCCGGTTGGCCTCGTCCCGCCGCGCGGAGACCTGGATGCGGCCGTTCTCGGTGAACTTGACCGCGTTGCTGATCAGGTTGACCAGGATCTGGCGCAGCCGCACCGGATCGCCGACGCAATACTCACCGAGATCCGGGTCCAGGTTCTCGCTCAGGGCGTTGGCGTTGAGGCGGGCGCGGTGCTCGAACAGCGCCACGCATTCGCCGATCAGCGCCGGCAGATCCAGCCCGGTCTGCTCGATGGGCATCTTGCCTGCGTCCAGCCGGGAGTAGTCCAGCACGTCATTGATCAAATCCAGCAAGGTGTTGCCGGACTGCTCAATCACATGCAGCTGGCGCCGCTGCGCCTCGTCCAGATCTGAATCCCGCAACATATCCACGGTGCCGATAATGCCGTTGAGCGGCGTGCGGATTTCATGGCTCATAACCGCGAGGAACTCGCTGCGGGCGCTGAGGGCCGTGTTCAGTTCATGGGTGCGTTCCTCGACGCGGCGTTCCAGCGCTTCCTGGGCCTCCTTGTGGATGCGCTCGTTCTCCGACTTCAGGGTGGTCATGCGGTGGGCCAGCGCGAAGGAGAGTAACAGCGCCTCGGTCACGGTGCCCAGCTGCAGCGCGTTTTCGATCAACCAGCTGCCGCCGATCAGGTTGAAGGTTTTTAGAATATAGATCACCGAGGCCAGGCCCACGGCGGTGAACGCCAGCAAGAAGAAGCGCGCCGGCTGGTAACCCTGGCGGATCGACCAGATCGCCAGGGCGATGGCGATAAACGGCCAGGGGAAAATAATCGCCGAAGAAAACTGAATAAAAAACGTGAAGTTGAGCAGGGTGAAAGGGGCCAGCGCGATCAGTGCCAGGCCCACCAGCATGAGAACGCGGTTCAGCCCCGGGGCCGCTTTTTTGAGCTCCAGGAACGAGCAGGAAAAAAACATCGAAAAGGCCAGCGTCAGTAAATTCAGTACCGGCAAACTGCGATGGTTCCATTCGCTGGCGCCGGGCCAGAGCCACTGATAGGCGAGCCCCTCGCGGGCGAAAAGGTTCAAACCGAAAAAGCCCAAATAGAGGACGTAAAGCAGATAACTGGGCTCGCGGATGGAGAAAAAAATCAGCAAATTGAACAGGCACATGATCAGTACCGAGCCGAAATAAAAGCCGTAGCTGAGCTTCAGGTAGCCGTCATGCTGGTTGAATTCGTCCGGGGCGCGAATCGACAAGGGAAAGTCGATCACGTTGTCGCCACGGGCCCGGAACAGAACCGACCATTGCGCCTGCTGGGGAATGGCGAGCGGAAAAACCAGTTGGTGATGAGGGAAGGGGCGTTCCGCGAAGGGCACCCGGTCGCCGCTGCGTTGGTGGCGCAGCAGGGTGCCCGCGGTGTCATAGATATACAGGTCCAGATAATCCAGATGCGGCCGCCCGGCGCGCAGGTACCAGAGCCCGGTGTCGGACTGGTTGTCCAGGCTTAGCAGGAACCACTGGTCCTGTTCCCGAAACCCCATCGCCGGATAACGGCTGCCCAGCCGCTGGCCCTTGCCGCTGCGCAATGCTTCCAGGGCCTGCTCGGGCGACAGTTCACCGGGCGCCGCTTCCAGCCAGCGCAGGTCCGGTGACGCCTGATAATCAGAGCGCTGCTTCCCCAATTCCAGAGCCTGCACCGTGCCCGCGAAAAGAAGAAAGCAGAGCGCCGCCAACCATGAAGCTCCCTGCATTAGTGTTCCCCGTCGCAAAGCGTGAACTCCGTCACTGCCCTTTTACCGTATTTAACCGGGCCGGAGGAACAGCTCCAAGCGCCAATGTTCAAATTACTGACTTCTAACGCAAAGGAGAGGCACATGAAGATCCGAATCCTGAGTAGTGCAATGGTGTTGTCCTGTTCGGTGATGGCCGGCGGCGCTTTCGCGGCCGGGCCCTACATCGGCGCCAACTACAATCAGATTCAGTACGACAACGACGACGTCGATGAGGACACCCTGAAGGTGGACGGCGTCACGTTGCGGGCCGGCTTTGAGTTCAATGATTTTATCGCGTTGGAAGCGCGCGGCGGCACCGGTATTGACGGTGATTCCAAAAACGCGCCCCTGGGTACCTTCGAGTACGACATGGACCACATGTACGGCGGCTACCTGAAACTCTCCGCGCCGCTGTCCGATTCCATCCACCCCTATGTGATCGGCGGCTACAGCAAAATGAAAGCGGACGTTAAGTACACTGTGGCCGGTGTCAGCACGGACGAAAGCGAGCGGTTCGAGGACGAATCCTATGGCGCCGGCCTGGATTTCAATATCACCGACACCCTGGGCGCCAATCTGGAATACATGCGCTATTACGATCAGGACGAGGAGGAAATCTCCGGCGTCAGCGTGGGCCTGCGCTCCGCTTTCTGATCCTCTCTTACTCCGCCCCCGACAACGCCGGCGCAAGCCGGCGTTTTGCTGTCCGCGATAACGGTCAGCCCGCGCGGGTCAGCAATTTCTCCAGTCTTGGCCGGAAAGCGGTCGCCACGCCCAGGTTTTTCATGGTCCAGTAGTGGCCGCCCACCACCCGCTGTACCAGCAAGGTGCGTGAACTGGGCTGGAACTTGAGCATCTCTTCCAGCGGCGTGCGGCGAGCCTGCTGCACCACGTCCTGATGCAGGCTGGCCTGGGCGAAGTCGAAGGGGGTTTCGGCGAACGCCTTGAGCAGCAGTGGCACCCAGGCCTGGTAGAGACGGTCGGACACCTCGCTGTCGCTGCGCCGCGCGCCGATCGCCAGCAAGGCCCGGTCCAGGGCCCGCCAGTCCCCATCCAGTGAGGCGCGCACCAGGGTGGCCATCAGGCGCACGTCTTCTTTCGGCAGCCGTTTCACCGCGCCGAAATCGTACAACACGATGCTGCCGTCGGTGCGGAACGCGAAATTGCCCGGATGGGGATCGCAGTGCACGGTGCGCAGTTCGAAAATCTGCCGCCCGATAATATCGAACAGCCGCTCGCCCAGCCGGTTACGCAACGCCTGATCAAAGCCGTTGGCGTCGCTGACGTTCTCCAGGGGCACGCCGTCCTCGAAGCTCAACGTCAGTACCGTGGCGCCGGACAGGTCGGCGAACACGGTGGGGATCACCACATCGTCGTCCTCCGCATGGAACGCCTGGAACAGGCGCACGTTGTCCGCTTCGCGCAGGTAATCGAGTTCCTCTTCCAGCTGCGCGCGGATCTCCTTGAATACCGCGTCCAGCGCGCGCTCGTCGACGCGCAGCAAGCTGCCCAGTTTGAGGATGCGCTTGAGGTGCTTCATGTCCGAGTCGATCGAGGCCTTGACCGCCGGGTACTGAATTTTCACCACCACGTCGTCGCCGGCCAGCGTGGTGGCCCGGTGCACCTGGCCGATGGAGGCGGCCGCGAACGGCGCCTCGTCGAACATCTGGAAGTAGTCGCCCACCGGGCCGCCCAGCTCCTTCTCCAGTTGCCGGCGGATCACGTGGAAGGGCATCGGCGCCGAGGCGTTCTGCAGCACCGCCAGCTGCTCGCTGATCTCGCGGGGCAGCACGTCCTGCATCTGCGAGGCGATCTGCCCGACCTTCATCACCGCGCCTTTCATCTGCCCGAGCGTGGCGGCCACCTCCTGGCCGATATGGCGCATCAGCGCTTCGCGGCTGGTGGCGCGGTCCTGTTCCGACTGAAACAGCCCTTTCACCTGATGCGAGGCGACACGGGTGGCGATGGACGTCGTCATGCCGGTCAGTTTCCAGAGGCGCCCGGTGGTGGAAGCGGGGCGCCGTTCCCGTCCGCGTTTTGCCATGCTGCGTGGTCCCGTGGTCGAAAAAGCGGTGGCGGAATCGCACACCGTGCTGAAATGCAGAGACTAGTCCGCTGTCCGGTCCCTGTCATGGGGTATTCGGGCCAAAGCCGGGCAAAAAAAAGGGGCCCGGGAGGGCCCCATTAAAGGAGAGTAGGCAGAATTTCAGAAATCAGGCGCGCTCTTTCTCGCCGGTGCTGACCAGATCGTCGAACAGTTTCTGGCTCTGTTCGCGCAGGGTGCTCACGGCGCCCAGGCCGGCGAGCACGAATTCGTTGGTTTCCTCGGCTTTCTCGCCGCGCTCCTGCTTGCCGCTGGCGACGAACTGCTCGTACAGCTCATGGCGCTTCCGGGGCGCTTCGTCGATCAGTTTGCGAGTGCTTACTACCAGGCCACGGCTTGCCAGCAGGGCCTTGGATTTGCCTTCGGCGTCGTCGCCATAGGCTTCCTGGCCGGCTTGTACGTACTTGTCGTACAGCTCTTCGGAGCTGTCACCGGCTTTGCTGTAGGCACCCAGACCGGCCAGGTACAGTTTGTTGCCCAGGGCCTTGGCACGCTGAATCAGGTTGTCTTGCTGGTCGCGAATCTCTTTCAGTTCACCCATGATCGTTCCTCTCTCTTGCTGAGAATGTCGGCGACCCGGGAGGTCGCGCCTCGATGGACGGTATAGTAGGGCGCCGGGCCGGCGGCGGGCGGCACTACTGTCTGACAATAGGACAATCAGTGAGGGTGATGGATGTGACGTGCTGTGACGGAATTCCCAGCCGGGCCGCCAAGTCAAACGTGGCGGGAACCCATACCGAGCGCTTACACTCCATAGGAAAGTATTAATCGGCAGAGATACGAATTCATGATTGAGAAATTCATTGCCAAGGTGCCCAGCCGGATTTGGGCGGACGGGCGTCCGGCCAAAGCGCGGCAATGGGATGCCGAGTTCAATGTGGCGGCCTGGGCGCGAATCTCCGGGAAGCCGGGCACGGTCCAGTTGTTGGTGCGTTACCTGGACACCAACAACGACCAGGCCATTCTGGTCGATGCCGCCGAAGTGAACGGTGACGGCAGCGCCTTGCTGTCCGGGCTGGTTCGGCTGCGGTTCAATGACAGCGTCGAGCAGGTTCAGGTGTCCCTGCGGCTGTCGGATCCGGGCATGCGCTATGTGGTGGAAGAGCTGTACATGCAGCGGCGCGGCACGGCGCTGCGCCCCCAGGACAAGCTGATCTCCAACTACTGAGCCGGTCAGGCATGGCTTGCTGAAAAAAGGTCGCCGGGCCCGCTCCCCTTTCGCGGGCCCGGCTCCTTACCCCCCTTGATGGGCCCGCCGCCGTGGCGGCAAGGCCCGCTCCCCCCGACGCTTCGGGTTTTCGGTGCGGTCGTTTCCGGCGGTGACATCGTCGCCACACTCCAGCAGGGACTCCGGCCAGTCCTGAAAATCCAGGCCGGTGAGCCGGTTCAGGTTCTCCAGAGCGGTTTCCGGATGCCGCTTTTCAATTCTTATCACCTTGCTCATGACGCTTCACTCGTTGCCTGACTCAGAGGAAGCGAGAACCATGCCAAGGCATATAAAAATTTTTTTGCTGGAAAATCAGTCGGTTGGCGCAGCGGGGGTAGGGCGGCGGCGCGACCACCGGCGCGCGCCGGCAAGATGTGACAATCTTTGCCAGTGGCGCCGGCGGCCCGGACAGGGCGGTGGCGGCGGGGTTAATCGAGGAAGAAATCAGGCAGCAACTGGTCGTCGGAAAGCTGCGGGTCGACCTTGTACACCGACAGGTCGGTGACGCCGGCCTGGCGGACCACCTCGTCGTCGATAAAGAAGTTGCCGCTGCACTCCGCCTGCGGCCGGGTCAGGATCCAGTGCGCCGCGTCCGCCATGATCTCCGGCTGGCGCGCCGCCCGCACCGCCATCTCGCCGCCCAGATGGTTGCGCACCGCGGCGGTGTTGATGGCCGTGCGCGGCCAGAGCGCGTTCACCCCCACCTTGCCGGCGTATTCGTCCGCCATGCCCAGCACGCACAGGCTCATGCCGTACTTGGCCATGGTGTAGGCCAGATGGCGGCCGAACCAGGCCGGGTTCATGTTCAGCGGCGGCGACAGATTGAGAATGTGCGGGTTGTCCGCCCGGCGCAGCAGCGGCAGACACAGCTTGCTGGTCATGAAGGTGCCGCGGCTGTTGACCTGATTCATCAGGTCGTAGGACTTCATGGTGGTGCCTTCGGTGGGGGTCAGGGCGATGGCGCTGGCGTTGTTGACCAGAATGTCGATGCCGCCGAACTCGGCTTCGGCCTTGTCCACGGCGGCCTGGACCTGATCCTCGTAGCGGATGTCGCCGACGCACACCAGGGCCTCGCCGCCGGCCTCGCGGATTTCCTCGGCGGCGGTATAGAGCGTGCCCGGCAGCTTGGGGTGCGGCTCGGTGGTCTTGGCGAACAGCACCACCCGGGCGCCGTCACGGGCGGCGCGCACGCCGATGGCTTTGCCGATGCCGCGGCTGGCACCGGTGATGAACAGGGTCTTTCCTTTCAGGGTGGCGGCGGTCATGACCGTATCCTCGGCATGAAGAATGGAGATTCACGCTAGCAAGAGCGGGCCGGGGGCGGCAATACACAAACCTGCGGGTTATGGCTCCCGGCCGGCGAGGACTTGCTCCCGCGCTTGGGAAACGGGTATCTTGTGGCCTGTCTGGTCATTTTGGGCCATCGGTGCGAAGGCCCTAGGGCGGACAAAGACACAGGTTGGTGAAGACGGGCAAAACGTATGACGATTCTAAAAATGACGGCGGAGGACTACACCCTGTCCGCCGAATACCTGGGCCCGATGCTGGAGGCCCTGCAAAAACGGGGCATCGACGAACAGGAAGCGCTGGCCGGGCTGGACATCGAGCCGGGCTGCTGGCGCGATCCCAAGGCCCGTGTCACCGCCCTGACCTTCAAGCGCTTCTCCCGGCGGCTGGTGGAGCTGACCGGCGAGCCCTGGATCGGCTGGGAACTGGGCGCCTCCATGCCGCTGTCGTCGCACGGGTTTCTCGGCTACGCGGCGATGAGCAGCAATACCCTGGGCGACGCCATCGAGCTGGCGGTGAAGTTTTTCCGCACCCGCGGCACCATCGTCCAGCTGGAAGCTTTCGTGGAGGGCGAGTGGGCGGTGCTGCAGCTCAACGAGATGCTGTCGCTCGGCGAGCACGGACCGCTGCTCACCGAAAGCCTGTTCTCCAGCTTCCACTTCATGGGCCTGCAGCTGATGCCGGACATCGAGATCCTCGGCGAGCTGCGCTTCGCCTACCCGGAGCCGGCGTACTTTTCGCGCCTGCGGCCGATGATTCCGGTGCCGATCTATTTCGACTGCGCCTACAGCCAGATGCGCTTCCCCGCCGAGCGGCTGCAACGGCGGTTGCGCTTCGCCGACCCGCGCCTGGCGCAGATGGCCGCCGCCCAGTGCGAGCAGGAAATGGAGCAGATCAAGGCGCCGCCGGCGCTGCTGGGTCAGGTGCGGCGGGTGATGCTGGCGGGCTCCGGCGGGTTTCCGGGCGTCGAGGAGGTGGCGTCGGAGATGCACATGTCGTCGCGCACGCTCAAGCGCAAACTCCAGCAGCTGGGCACCAGCTATCAGAAGCTGCTGGATGATCTGCGCAAGGGGCTGGCGGTGGAGTACCTCACCCAGAGCGGGCGTTCGGTGGACGATATCGCCCTGGCGCTGGGCTATTCGGACGCCTCCAATTTTGCCCGCGCGTTCCGGCGCTGGACCGGCAAGAGCCCGTCGGACTACCGCTGAACGGCGCTACAACTTGGCGATCAGATCCGCCACGGCGCCGCCCAGGCCGCCCAGCAGCAGCGTCAGGGTGGCCAGGAAGCCGAGCAGAAAGCCGCGCCCCCGGTCCCGGGGCGACGCCAGATAGGCGTTGAAATAGAGCTGCCGGCCGATCACGAACAGGGCCCCCAGCGCCGCGGCGGCGCGCGGTTCCAGATACCAGGCGCACAGCCACAGACCGGGCAGGAACAGGATCAGCTGTTCCACCGTGTTGGCGTGCACGCGCAGGCTGCGCTCGAACAGTTCGTGGCCCTGCACCGCCGGCGCGCGGATCTGGTACTTGACCCGGGCACGGCCGACGACAAAGCTGAACAGCGCGCACTGCAGCAACGCCACGACGGTAATGATGGCAACCCATTCCATGACTTTCCCCCAAGCAGGTATGGTTAAGCCGGCGCCAGGCAGACGGCGCCGCTATATTCTTATTTTTGCGCATCATCCTAGAGCGTTTTTCGTACGATCGCATCTTTTGCCGCCGGGATCGGCCCGGTGGCGTGACCACGGAACCGAGAATGACGGAATTACACCCACGCCTGGCGGCGGACACCGGCGCCCTGGGCGAGACTGAACTGTGCTGGCTGCGCTGGATGCGTGATGCCCGTTTCCCCTGGCTGATCGTGGTGCCCAAGCGCGACGGTCTGCGCGAGTGGCACCACCTGCCGGCGGCGGACCAGCAGCGGCTATTGTCGACCGTGAACCACCTTGCCGGGGAGCTGGAGAGGGTCACCGGCGCCGATAAGATCAATCTCGGCGCCCTCGGCAATCTGGTGCCGCAGCTGCACGTGCACATCATCGCCCGCTTTCGCGATGACCCCTGCTGGCCCGGGCCGGTGTGGGGGCAGGGCCAGCCGGTGCCGGTGGACGGCACGCCGGACTGGCTGGCGCGGCTGGCGCTGCCCGAGGAGAGCTAGAGATGGAATTAATCGCGGTGGACGTGCAATGCCCCCACTGCTGGGAGCATTTCGAGGCCCTGGTGGATCCGTCCCAGGGGGATCAGGAGTATGTGGAGGATTGCCACATCTGCTGCCGTCCCCTGGTGCTCACCGTCGACCTCACCGACCCCGAGGCGCCCTCGGTGTCGGTGACGCCGGAAAACGACTGACGGACCCGCTCAGGGGTTGTCGTTGCCGGCCAGGAAGGCCTGCATTTCCGGGTCGTTGAGCATCCGCTCGATGGAACGGCTGAGGATGTCGTTGACCATTTCCTGGTTGCGCGCCGCCGACGGCGTAAAGGGCAGGTCGTGCTCGACGCTGCTCTTGTAGGTGCCCACATGGGTGGTGTCGCCGCGCCGGGCCTCGGCCACCAGCTCCAGGTTCAGGGTCACTTCGTTGACCACCGACCCCTCTTCGGGGATGTACTCCAGTTTTTCCAGGCGCACTTCCAGGGTGGTGGCCTCGTCGCCCGGGTTGAAGGCGTTGTAGCCCAGCGTCTGCAGCCCCTGGCGGACGGTCTCGGCGATCGCCGGGCGCAGGTCGTTGGCCGGCTGCACCAGGGAGGTGTCCTTGTACACACCGCCCCGCGAGCCGAACGCCTTGCTGTCCCGGGAATCCACCGCGATCACCTGCACCGGCTGGTTGTTGCCGCGGTTGGCGGGCTGCACTTCGGCGGTGGGTTTCACTTCGATCTGCTGGGGGCTGAGCGCGCAGCCGGTCAGCGACAGCGCCAGGGCGGCGCCGGTGAAAAGCGTGGCGAGGGTCGATTTCATCCGTGTGGTCTCCGTAAGGGCGTTCACTGAAACGGGGTCGTGGTTCGACTCCATCAATGCAGTTTAGTGCGTTCGCTTCAAGGATTCTTCCGCCAGATTGTGGAGCGCGTCCTTGTAGCGGGAAGCGGGCACCGGCGCCAGCGCATCCAGGGCCAGCCGGGTCTGCTCGGCGGCCCGCTCCACGGTGTAGCTGAGCCCGCCGCAGTCGTGCACGATCTCGACGATCTGTTCCAGCTGTTCCAGGCCGCCGGTGCGAATCGCGTCCTTGATCAGCCCGGCCTGCTCCGGGGCGCCGTGCTGGATGGCGTAAATCAGGGGCAGGGTGGGTTTGCCCTCGGCCAGGTCGTCGCCCACGTTCTTGCCGAGCTCATTGACGTCGCCCTGGTAGTCGAGCACGTCGTCGATCAGCTGGAAGGCGATGCCCAGATGGCGGCCAAAAGTGGCGAACGCCTGGGAAAAGTCCGTTTCCGTGCGGGCGCCCAGCACCGCGCCGGTCTCCGCCGCCGATTCGAACATCTTGGCGGTCTTGTGGTGGATCACGCGCATGTAGCTGGGCTCGGTGGTGCTCGGGTCACGGGTGTTGATCAGCTGCAGCACCTCGCCCTCGGAGATGGTGTTGGTGCTCTGCGAGAGAATCTCCAGCAGGCGCTGATCACGCAGCGCCACCATCAGCTGGAACGCCCGGGAAATCAGGAAGTCCCCCACCAGCACGCTGGCGGAGTTGCCCCAGACCGCGTTCACCGTGGGCCGGCCCCGGCGCAGGCTGGATTCGTCCACCACGTCGTCGTGGAGCAGGGTGGCGGTGTGCAGAAATTCGATCACCGCCGCCACATCCACGTGCTGGGCGCCGGTGTAGCCGGATGCTCGCGCGCTCAGCAGCCCCACCAGCGGGCGCAGGCGTTTGCCGCCGGAGTCGACGATGTACTCCCCCACCTCGCGGATCAGCGGTACCTCGGTGTCCAGGTGGTGGGTGATGAAGCGGTTCACCGCCTCGAAATCCTCGGCGACGACAGAGCTGATGGCCTTGAAATCCATGAAGTAGCTATCCGGCTAAAAAGGGGCGGTAAACAGCGGGCAATGCTAGCAGCGGGGCCCGGCCAGTCAAGAAAACCCGGCCACCGGAAGGTCGCTGTAAAAGCCGTGTCATGCGGGCTTGAGGCGCATCAACCTTTAGCGTACACTTCGCGACCCGATTTAATCATCCCACGGGCACCGAAAGCGACCGCCTGATTTCAGGGCCGGGTCCGCCCAAGAGGAACCATCTGGAGCAAGTAGATGTACGCAGTCATCAAAACGGGTGGCAAGCAGTACCGCGTTGAAGAGGGTGACACCCTGCGCGTGGAAAAGATCGAAGTGGCCACCGGTGAATCCGTGAACTTTGATCAAGTGCTGCTGGTCGCCGACGGCGACGACGTGAAGGTCGGCCAGCCGCTGCTGGAAGGCGCCAAGGTCACCGCCGAAGTGGTTGAGCAGGGCCGTCACAAGAAGATCAAGATTGTGAAGTTCCGCCGCCGCAAGCATTCCCGCAAGCAGCAGGGCCATCGCCAGTGGTACACTGCGGTGAAAATCACCGGGATCCAGGGCTGATCCGGACGCAACGAGAGGATTGAAACATGGCACATAAAAAAGCCGGTGGTAGTACTCGTAACGGTCGCGACTCGGAAAGTAAACGCCTTGGCGTGAAGCGCTTCGGCGGCCAGGTCGTTCAGGCCGGCGAAATCATCGTTCGCCAGCGCGGCACCCGTTTCCACCCCGGAGTGAACACCGGGATTGGCAAGGACCACACCATCTTCGCCAAGGAAGCCGGACGCGTTAAGTTCGAAGTCAAAGGCCCGCTCAGCCGCAAATACGTGGTGATCGAGCCCGTGGCCTGATCCCTCCGGGATCTGAAAAAGCCCCGCGAGGCTCGCGCCCGCGGGGCTTTTTTGTGACCGCCATCCCTGGCGGTCATCCTGCGGACCGTCGCTGGCGCGACGTCAAAAATCGCTCCTGGCGATTTTTTGTGAGCGACCGGGCGCCCTACGTTAGAATGCCTCCTTTAGCCGATATTAAGAGCCGCCATCATGCAATTCGTCGACGAAGCCACCATTGATGTCCGCGCCGGAAGCGGGGGGCACGGCTGCCTGAGCTTCCGTCGTGAAAAGTACGTGGAGTTCGGCGGCCCCGACGGGGGAGACGGCGGCGCCGGCGGGCACGTGTACGTGGAGGCGGACACCAACCTGAACACCCTGGTGGATTACCGCTACGAGCGCTCGTTCAAGGCGCGCAACGGCGAGCCCGGCAAGGGTCGCCAGATGACCGGTAAATCCGCCGAGGACGTGGTGCTGAAAGTGCCGGTGGGCACCACCGTGGTGGACGTGGACACCGATGAGGTGCTCGCCGATCTGACCGCCGCCGACCAGAAGGTGATGGTGGCGCGGGGCGGCCGCGGCGGGCTCGGCAACGTGCACTTCAAAAGCAGCGTCAATCAGGCACCGCGCAAGACCACCAACGGCACGCCCGGTGAAAACCGTCGTCTGCGCCTGGAGCTCAAGGTGCTGGCGGACGTGGGTCTGCTGGGCATGCCCAACGCCGGCAAGAGCACCCTGATCCGCGCCATTTCCGCCGCCAAGCCCAAGGTGGCGGACTACCCCTTCACCACCCTGATCCCCAACCTGGGGGTGGTGAAGGCGGACCGCTACCGCAGCTTCGTGGTCGCCGATATTCCCGGCCTGATCGAAGGGGCCGCCGAGGGCGCCGGCCTGGGTATCCGCTTCCTGAAGCACCTGGCGCGCACCCGGTTGCTGCTGCATGTGGTGGACATGGCGCCCCTGGACGGCAACCCGGCGGACCACATCGACGTCATCGCCGACGAGCTGGACCGGTTCTCCCCGGCGCTGGCGGAGCAGGAACGCTGGCTGGTGTTCAACAAGATCGACCTGTTGCCCGACGACGAGGCCGAGCAGCGGGTCGCTGAGATCGTCGACGAGCTGGGTTGGCAGGGGCCGGTGTTCCGTCTTTCCGCCGCCGCCGGCGTGGGCTGCGAAGAACTGGTCTACGCGCTGATGAACGCCATCGAAGAGCGCCGTCTGCGCGAACAGGAAGACCCGGACTACGCCGCCGAGCAGCGGGAACTGCGCGCGCGCCTGGAAGAAGAGGCCCGCGAGAAGATCCAGGAAATCAAGCGGGACCGCCGCGCGGCCCGCGACAATGACGACGACGATGATGATGACGATCACGACGTGGAGATCGTCTACGAACCCTGATCGGCCATCACTTTACTGAAAGCGGGAAAGGCACCATGGCGCAACGCGCACGCTGGGTAATCAAAATTGGCAGCGCTCTGCTCACCAACGACGGCCGCGGCCTGGACCGGGACCTGATGCAGGTCTGGGTGGACCGCATGGTGGCCCTGCGCGAGCGCGGCATCGACGTCATGGTGGTGTCCTCCGGCGCGGTGGCCGAGGGCATGACCCGGCTGGGCTGGGCGCGCCGCCCGGATTCCGTGCATCAGCTGCAGGCCGCCGCCGCCGTCGGCCAGATGGGGCTGGTGCAGGCCTGGGAATCCTGCTTCCAGAAGCACCGGCTGCACACCGCCCAGGTACTGCTCACCCACGACGACCTCTCCGACCGCAAGCGCTACCTGAACGCGCGCAGCACCCTGCTGACGCTGCTGGGCTTTTCCGTGGTGCCGGTGGTCAACGAAAACGACACCGTGGTCACCGACGAGATCCGTTTCGGCGACAACGACACCCTGGCCGCCCTGGTGGCCAACCTGGTGGAAGCCGAGCGGCTGGTGATCCTCACCGACCAGGACGGCCTGTTCGACGCCGACCCCCGCCAGAATCCGGCGGCGCGCCTGATTCCCAGCGCCCGCGCCTCCGACCCGGCCCTGGCCGCCATGGCCGGCGGTGGCGGCTCCGGGCTGGGCCGTGGCGGCATGACCACCAAGGTGCGCGCCGCCGCGCTGGCGGCGCGCTCGGGCACCATGACCACCATCGCCTCCGGGCGCCGCCCGGAGGTGCTCACCGAGCTGGTCGATGGCCAGGCCCCGGGCACCACGCTGTTGCCGGACACCTCGCCGATGAACGCCCGCAAGCAGTGGCTGGCGGGGCATCTGCGCATGCGCGGCCGGCTGATTCTCGACGACGGCGCCGCCCGGTGGCTGCGCGAGGCCGGCTCCAGCCTGTTGCCGGTGGGGGTGGTGGATGTGTTCGGCCAGTTCTCGCGCGGTGAGATGGTGGCCTGCGAGGACCGGCACGGCGAGCGCGTGGCCTGCGGTCTGGTCAACTACGACGCCGCCGACGCCCGCCGCCTGTGCGGCAAGAAGAGCCACCAGATCGCCGACGTGCTGGGCTTTATGAACGAGGAAGAACTGATCCACCGGGACAATATGGTGGTGCTGTAGTCCGGAGGCGGATCTTCAGGCATAAAAAAACCGGCCAGAGGCCGGTTTTTTTAGCGAACGCGTTCGAGCGATCAGGCCGCCATGGCCTTGATCTTGGCGTTCAGGCGGCTCTTGTGACGAGCGGATTTGTTCGGGTGGAACTTACCCTTCTGGGTGGCCTTATCCAGCACCGAGGTCGCCTTTTGGTACGCTTGCTGAGCGGCGCCTTGGTCGCCGGACGCAATGGCCGCGTTCACCTTCTTGAGGTACGTACGCACCATGGAACGCATCGCTGCGTTGTGCTTACGACGCTGTTCCGCCTGACGCGCGCGCTTGCGTGCTTGCGGTGAGTTAGCCAAGGTCCTGCTCCTATATATAAATCGGTAATTCGATGGTGATAATCGATTAGGACCGGGCGGATGCTGCCATTGGCCGGTCCTGAAGACGCGCAACTATGCCGATCCGGGTGCCGATTGTCAATCCCCGGGGCGGGCCTGTGGCGGTGACGGCGGGCTTTGGTTACTCTTGGCCGGTTTTTCGGAGGCGCCGGGATGGACGAGCAGGAAACAGCGGGTAAAAAGGGCGGTTTGCTGGCTTCGACCCTGGTGGTGAGCAGCATGACGCTGCTGTCCCGGGTGCTGGGGCTGGTCCGCGACGTGGTGCTGGCACGGCTGCTGGGCGCCTCGGCGGGCACCGACGCTTTCTTCGTGGCGTTCCGCATCCCCAATTTCCTGCGCCGCCTGTTCGCCGAGGGCGCCTTCAACCAGGCCTTCGTGCCGGTGCTCAGCGAATACCGCACCCGCCAGCGTGACGAGGGCAGTGCGGCCGCCACCAAGGCGTTGATCGACCGGGTCGCCGGCACCCTGGGCGGCTCCCTGGCGCTGATCACCCTGGTCGGGGTGCTGGCGGCGCCGCTGCTGATCTGGCTGTTCGCCCCGGGTTTCGGCGACGACCCGCACAAGCGCGCCCTGGCGGTGGAAATGCTGCGGCTCACCTTCCCGTACCTGTTTTTCATCTCGCTGACCGCCTTCGCCGGCGCCATTCTCAACACCTGGAACCGCTTCGCGGTGCCCGCCTTTACCCCGGTGCTGCTCAATCTCAGCCTGATCGGCAGCGCTCTCTACCTGGCGCCGCAGTTCGCCGAGGGGCGCATGGCGGTGGCGCTGGCCTGGGGCGTGCTGATCGCCGGCACCGTGCAGTTGCTGTTCCAGCTGCCGTTCCTGGCCCGTCTCAATTTGATGCCGGTGCCGCGCATGGCCTGGCGCGACGAAGGCGTGCGCCGCATCCTGCGCCTGATGGCGCCGGCCATGTTCGGGGTGTCGGTGAGCCAGATCAATCTGCTGCTGGACACGGTGCTGGCGTCCCTGTTGCAGACCGGCTCGGTGACTTGGCTGTACTACTCCGACCGGCTGGTGGAGTTGCCCCTGGGCGTGTTCGCCATCGCCATCGGCACGGTGATCCTGCCCAGCCTGTCCGGCAAGCACGCCGGGGACGATCCGCAAGCGTTCAGCCGCACCCTGGACTGGGCGCTGAAACTGGTGCTGCTGATCGGCGTGCCGGCGGCGCTGGCGCTGGCGGTGATCGCCGAGCCGCTGCTGGCGACCCTGTTCAACCACGGCGAGTTCGGCGCCAACGACGTGCTGCGCTCGGCGGAATCCCTGCGCGCTTACAGCGCCGGGCTGGTGGCGTTCATGCTGATCAAGATTCTGGCGCCGGGCTATTTCGCCCGCCAGGACACCCGCACGCCGGTGAAAATCGGTATTATCGCCATGGTCGCCAATATGGCCCTGAACCTGGCGTTGATCTGGCCGCTTCAGCACGCCGGCCTGGCGCTGGCGACCTCGCTGTCCGCCTGGCTCAACGCCGGTCTGCTTTATATAGGGTTGCGCCGCGGCGGCGTGTACCGGCCGATGAAGGGCTGGTGGCAGCACGGCCTGCGGCTGGCTCTGGCCGGCGGTGCCATGGCCGGGGCGATCTACTGGCTGGCACGGCAGGCCACGGTGTGGCTGAATGGGGCGCTGTGGGATCGCATCCTCTGGCTGGGCCTGATCGTGGTGGCGGGATTGGCGGTTTATCTGCTCGCCTTGCTGATTCTTGGCCTCAGACCTCGCCACTTGCGCCGATGATTCCTATAATCGGCCCTCTTTTCTCCCGCGTGCCGGCATAAAGCCGGCCGGGCGGGAACCTGACGAGGGCGGAATGCGACTGATTCGCGGCATTCACAATCTGCGGGCGAGCCACCGGGGCTGCGTCGCCACCATCGGCAACTTCGATGGCGTCCATCTGGGGCATCAACGGATTCTCGATCAGGTGATCGACGAGGCCAGGGCGCGTGGCAAGCTGGCCACGGTGATGCTGTTCGAACCTCAGCCGCAGGAATTTTTCTGCCCGGACCAGGCACCGGCGCGGCTTAACAGCCTGCGTGACAAGTTGATCGCGCTGCGCGACTACGGCGTCGATCAGGTGTTGTGCGCCCGGTTCAACGAGTCGTTCCGCAGCCTCACCGCCGAGGCGTTCGTGCGCGATCTGCTGGTCGAGGGCCTGGGCATCGACTACCTGGTGGTGGGTGATGACTTCCGTTTCGGCCGTGGCCGTGACGGTGATTTCGATTACCTGCAGCAGGCCGGCGAGCGGTTCGGTTTTCAGGTCACCGACACGCCGACCTGCGAAGTCGACGGCGAGCGGGTGTCCAGCACGCGGGTACGCGCGGCGCTGGAGCAGGGGAATTTCCGCCTGGCCGAGCGCCTGCTGGGTCGCCCTTATACGATCAGCGGCCGCGTGCGCCACGGCGACAAGCTGGGCCGCACCCTGGATGTGCCGACGGTGAATCTGGCCCTGAAGCGGCCGGTGTCGCCGCTGCACGGGGTGTTCGCGGTGCGGGTGTCCGGCGCCGGCCTCGAGGGCCATCCGGGCGCGGCCAATATGGGCACGCGGCCGTCGGTGGACGGCCAGGAAAACCGCCTGGAAGTGCATCTGCTCAATTTTCAGGGTGATCTGTACGACGCGCACCTGAGCGTCGCGTTTCATCATTTCGTGCGGCCGGAAGAGAAATTCGACGGCCTCGACGAACTCAAGGCCGCCATGTGGCGGGATCTGGAACAGGTACAAGCCTTTTTGGACCAAGACGACGGACTATGACGGATTACAAGGCGACGCTTAATCTTCCCCACACCGACTTCCCGATGAAGGCCGGTCTGTCCCAGCGCGAACCCAAGCGTCTGGACCAATGGCAGCAGCGCGATCTGTACCGCCGGATTCGCGAAGCGTCCGCCGGACGTCCCAAGTTCATCCTTCACGATGGCCCCCCGTACGCCAACGGCGACATTCATATCGGCCACGCGGTGAACAAGATCCTCAAGGACATCATCGTCAAGGCGCGCACCCTGGACGGCTATGATGCCCCCTATGTGCCCGGCTGGGACTGCCATGGCCTGCCCATCGAGCTGAAGGTGGAGCAGAAGGTGGGCAAGGCCGGCCACAAGGTGGACGCCGCCACCTTCCGCAAGAAGTGCCGGGAGTTCGCCGCCAAGCAGGTGGCAGGCCAGAAGCGTGACTTCCAGCGCCTGGGTGTGTTCGGGGACTGGGACAGCCCCTACCTGACCATGGACTACGACACCGAGGCGAACATCATCCGCGCGCTCGGCAAGATCGCCGCCGGCGGCCACCTGACCAAGGGCTTCAAGCCGGTGCACTGGTGCCTGGACTGCGCCTCCGCCCTGGCGGAAGCGGAAGTGGAATACCAGGACAAGCAGTCGCCGGCCATCGACGTGGCGTTCGCCGTCACCGACCCGGCGGATTTCAACAGCCGCACCGGCGTCGAGGCCGCATCCCCGGCCCTGGTGATCTGGACCACCACGCCCTGGACGCTGCCCGCCAACCGGGCGGTGGCGGTGCATCCGGAGCTGGACTATGTGCTGCTCAGCGGTGAGCAGAACGGCGCCGCCGTGGCACTGGTGGTGGCCGAAGATCTGGCGGACACCGTCAGCGAGCGCTTCGCGCTCACCGGCGCCGAGCGGTCCGCGTCGTTCAAGGGCGCGGCCCTGGAACACCTCACCCTGCGGCACCCGTTCCTGGACCGCCAGGTGCCGGTGATTCTTGGTGACCACGTCACCACCGACGCCGGTACCGGCTGCGTGCATACCGCGCCGGGCCATGGTGAAGACGACTTTATCGTCGGCAAGCAGTACGGCCTGGAAGTGGACAGCCCGGTGCAGGACAACGGTCTGTTCCGTGACGATCTGCCGGTGGTCGGCGGCCTGCACGTGAGCAAGGCCAACCAGCCGGTGATCGACGCCCTCAAGGAAGGCGGCACCCTGGTGGCGCTGGAGACCATCACCCACAGCTACCCGCACTGCTGGCGCCACAAGACGCCGATCATTTTCCGCAGCACCGCCCAGTGGTTCATCCCCATGAGCGAGGGTGGCCTGCTGGCCCAGGCCCGCGCCGAAGTGGACAAGGTGCAGTGGCTGCCGGAGTGGGGCAAGGCGCGCATCGAAGGCATGCTGCGCGATCGCCCGGACTGGTGTATCTCCCGGCAGCGCACCTGGGGCGTGCCGATCGCCCTGTTCGTGGACCGCGCCACCTCCGAACCGCACCCGGACACGCCGCGGTTGATCGAGGAAGTGGCCAAGCGGGTGGAGCAGAACGGCATCGACGCCTGGTTCGACCTGGAGGCCGAGGAGCTGCTCGGCGACGACGCGGAGCGCTACACCAAGGTCACCGACATCCTCGACGTCTGGTTCGACTCCGGCGTCACCCACTATTCGGTGCTCGAGCAGCGCGACGAGCTGGCGGTGCCCGCCGACCTCTACCTGGAAGGCTCCGACCAGCACCGCGGCTGGTTCCAGTCCTCGCTGCTGACCAGCACCGCGATCCGTGACGCGGCGCCCTATAAAAGCGTGCTCACCCACGGCTTCACGGTGGACGAGCAGGGCCGCAAGATGTCCAAGTCGATCGGTAACGTGATCGCCCCGCAGGAAGTGTGGAACGACCTGGGCGCGGACATCCTGCGCCTGTGGGTGGCGGCCACCGATTACCGCGGTGAGATGAGCGTGTCCAAGAACATTCTCAAGCAGATGGCGGACAGCTACCGGCGCATCCGCAACACCGCCCGCTTCCTGCTCTCCAACCTGAACGGCTTCGACCCGCAGCGCGACGCGGTGGCCCCGCACGACATGATCGCCCTGGACCGCTGGGCGGTGGGCCGCGCCGACGCCTTGCAGGCGGAGCTGCGCGAGTTGTACGACGGCTACCATTTCCATCTGGTCTACCAGCGCCTGCACAACTTCTGCGGCAACGAGCTGGGCGGCTTCTACCTGGACATCATCAAGGACCGCCAGTACACCACGCCGGCGGATTCGCTGGCGCGGCGCTCCTGCCAGACCGCGCTGTATCACATCGCCCAGGCCCTGGTGCGCTGGATGGCGCCGATCCTCAGCTTCACCGCCGAGGAAATCTTCGAGCTGCTGCCCGGCGAGCGCCCCGAGTCCGTGTTCCTGACCACCTGGTACGACGGCCTCTTCCCGCCGGCGGACGACGCGGACATGGATCTGGCGTTCTGGGAGCAGGTGCAGGCCGTCAAGCAGGCGGTCAACAAGGCCATCGAAGAGGCCCGCAACCGCAAGGAACTGCGCGCCAACCTGGCCGCCGACGCCACCCTCTACGTGGACGAGCGGCTGGCCGGCCTGCTCGGTCGCCTGGGCGACGAGCTGCGCTTCGTCACCATCACCTCCACCGCCACCCTGGCGCCGCTGGCGGACGCCCCGGCGGAGCTGCCGGACAGCGCCGTGGCCGGGCTCAAAGTGCGGGTGGCGCCGTCGCCGCACGACAAATGCGTGCGCTGCTGGCACCACCGCCCGGACATCGGCACGCACCCCGAGCACCCGGAGCTGTGCGGCCGCTGCGTGACCAACCTGGACGGTGACGGCGAGGAACGCCACTATGCGTGAGCAACAAGGCGCCCAGAGCCAACTGGTCTGGCTGTGGCTCACCGGCCTGATGATCGTGCTGGATCAGGTCAGCAAGCACTGGGTGGTGGCCCGTTTCGACCTCTATGAGCGGCTGGAGGTGCTGCCGTTCTTCAACCTGACCCTGGCCTACAACTCCGGGGCCGCGTTCAGCTTTCTGGCCGGCGCCGGCGGCTGGCAACGCTGGTTCTTCGCCGCCGTGGCGGTGATCGCCGTGGTGCTGATCCTGGGCTGGATGCGCAAACTGCGTGACGAGCGCATGCAGGGCGCCGCTCTGGCACTGATCCTCGGCGGCGCCGTCGGCAACCTCTACGACCGGGTGGTGCTCGGCCATGTGGTCGACTTTCTCGACTTCTATTGGGGCGATTACCACTTCCCGGCCTTTAATATCGCCGATACCGCCATCACTATTGGGGCAGCCTTGATCATTCTCGACATGCTGCTGGGAGGCCGTCGCGGCCATGACTGACACCTTGCGCGCGGGTCCGCAGACCCGCATCACCCTGCATTTCGCCGTGCGTCTGATGGACGGCACCGAAATGGACAGCACCTACGGTGGCGAGCCGGCCGCCTTCTCCTGGGGTGACGAATCCCTGCTGCCCGGCTTCGAGCGCGCCATCCTCGGCCTCAAGGCCGGCGACAAGCGCAGCGTCTTTATCGACGCCGCCTCCGGCTTCGGTGAATACAACGAACAGAACCGGCAGCACTTCAAGCGCAGCACCTTCAGCGCCGACGACGTGGAAGTGGGCACGGTGATGAATTTCGCCGATGCCGCCGGCGCCGAACTGCCCGGCGTGATCGCCGAACTGGACGACGACTGGGTCACCGTGGACTTCAATCACCCGCTGGCCGGCCGCGACCTCACCTTCGAGGTGGAGATCATCAACGTCGAGCACGACGCCCCGGAGCAGGCCGTCCGCCTGAACTGACCTTCTGGCCGGCCACCGCTGGTGGCGCGTATACTCAGGATACATTTCAAGCAGGTTCCGATATGCAAATCCGTCTCGCCAACCCCCGTGGCTTCTGCGCCGGCGTCGATCGGGCCATCGATATCGTCAATCGGGCCCTGGACGTGTTCGGGCCGCCGGTCTATGTGCGCCACGAAGTGGTCCATAACCGCTATGTGGTGGACGGCCTGCGCGAGCGCGGCGCGGTGTTCGTCGACGAGCTGGAAGAAGTGCCCGACGACGCCATCGTCATCTTCAGCGCCCACGGTGTCTCCAAGGCGGTGCAGGACGAGGCCGAGCAGCGCGCCCTGCAGGTGTTCGACGCCACCTGCCCGCTGGTCACCAAGGTGCACATGGAGGTGATTCGCTACGCCCAGGAGGGCCGCGAGGCGATTCTGATCGGCCACCAGGGCCACCCGGAAGTGGAAGGCACCATGGGCCAGTACGACACCAGCAAGGGCGGGCGCATGTATCTGGTGGAAGACGAGGCCGACGTGGCCCGCCTGGAAGTCACCGACCCGGACAATCTTGCGTTCGTCACCCAGACCACCCTGAGCGTGGACGACACCGCCCGCATCATCGACGCCCTGCGCCAACGCTTCCCCAATATCCTCGGCCCCAAGCGCGAGGATATCTGCTACGCCACCACCAACCGCCAGGACGCGGTGCGCCAGCTCGCGCTGGAATGCCAGCTGGTGCTGGTGGTGGGGTCGGTGAACAGCTCCAACTCCAACCGCCTGCGCGAACTGGCCGAGCGCTGCGGCACCCCCGCCCACCTGCTCGACGACCCGGCCATGATCGACCCGGCCTGGCTCAAGGGTAAGAAGGCCGTGGGCGTCACCGCCGGCGCCAGCGCCCCCGAGGAGCTGGTCCACCAGGTGATCGCCCGCCTGCGCGAACTGGGCGGCGAAGACGCCCACGAGATCCCCGGCCGCGAAGAGAACATCCGCTTTTCCATGCCCCGCGCCCTGCGGGCCTGATCCCTCCGCTCCCTGGAAGCCGCTGTCCCCACCGCCCGCCCGGGGCGAGTGGGGCGGCTTGTCCGCGTGCCGCGCTTGCCATGTAAAAGACTGGCTCTATAGCTAATGAAAAAGTGTGAATAGCGTCACAGCCTATCTTCGTAAAAATCCCCGCTTATCAACCGCTTATGCCGTTTATTGCCGCCAAGTGACCGCTCGTCTAAGTCTCATTGTCGACGGTTTTACAATTGCTAGAGTGTCTGCTCACAAGAATGAAAGTGGAGTGCATCGTGGTGTCTGACACCCGGTTCGGAAGCGGGGGCTTTACCCTTATTGAGTTGATGCTAACGCTGGCTCTGGTGGCGATCGTCCTCGGTTTCGGAGTGCCTAGCATGACCCAGTTAATACGAAGCAATCAGGTGATCAACCAAACCAATAGCGTTCTGGGTGGCATTCAACTGGCGCGGGCCGAGGCCGTTAAACGGGGTGTCGGCATGGCCGTGTGCGGCAGCAGCGATCAGGCTTCATGCGACGGACAGTGGGGCCAGGGGTGGCTTGTCTACGAAGATTCCGACGGCTCCGGGTCCCCGACCTCCACCAACATTGTCCGTGTGGCCGACGGCAGTGCGGAGGTGGATAACACCAGCGGGGGCGTGGTGCGCTTCGATCACCAGGGTCTGCGCCGCGATACATCGGAGGCTACCGTGACGATCAAGCGCAGTGCTTGCGGCTCCGAGAAAGCCCGGCAGATCAGTATTGCGAGAGGCGGCAGAGCGGCTTCGGAGAAGGTGTCATGTTGAGTCGGCGGCGATATCACGGACGCGGTTTTACCCTGATAGAAGTGCTCGTAACCATGCTCATTCTGTCAATCGGTTTGATGGGGATGGCGGGGTTGCAAGCGGTCAGTCTGAAGATGAATCAGAGCGCGCACTTATCCTCCCAGGCCACCTTTCTGGCCTACGACATCATTGACCGAATGCGCGCCAACCGCAGCGCCGCCCTGAAAGGCGATTATGAGATGACGTTGGGATGCACCGCGCCTACGGCCACCGGGGTCGTGCAAGACGATCTCGAAAACTGGCTGGAGACGCTTTGCGGTATCGAGGGGGAACAAAGCGCGCCGGGCGTCCTGCCGCAGGGTGACGACGGGAAAACCGGTGCGGAGATCGAAGTGGATGACGAAGGGCGGGTTGTCGTGACTCTCGCCTGGTACGACGCCCGCTGGCAGGAGCAGGGCGATAACGGCGAGGAAGACGCCGATCCGATCAAAACCGTCCGTGTCAGTGCAGAACTATAGGAGCTCCCCATTGTGACCCTGTTATCAAGGCAAAGACGTCAGGCCGGCATCGGGCTTGTGGAGATCATGGTCGCACTGGTCGTCAGCTCTCTGCTGATCGGCGGGTTGATACAGATCTTCAGCAGCAACAAGCAGGCTTATGTTCTTCAAGACGAAATGTCGCGTCTTCAGGAAAACGGTCGTTTTGCCTTCCATTTTTTGATGAAAGATCTGCGAATGGCGGGCTACTTCGGTTGCCGTAACAATGTTCCGGTCCAGAATAATCTGGACAGCAGCAGTAGCGATTACGATTTTTCCTATGATTTCGCCGGTTCCCCGCTGATGGCTTACAACGCCAACGACAGCGGAGGATGGAGTCCGGCGTTGCCGGCCTCCATTCAGGCCTTGGAGCCGCTCCCTGGCAATGACATCGTGTTGATCCGCAGCGCGGACGCCAGTTCGGTAAGCCTTACGCCTCCCTACCAGTCCGGCGACGCCAGCAAAGCCAGTATTCATCTGGAGAAGGGCCATGGTCTAAGTAAAGGAGACATCGCGGTGGTGTCCGATTGCTCTCAAGCAACTGTGGTGCAGATTACTGGCGAAGGCGGTGGTGGAACGTCCGCAGCCGTCACCAATAATACTGGCAACTCGGCATCCCCGGGGAACACGACGTCATCGCTGGGTCATAACTATGGCCAGGGTGCCATCATTTCCAAAATCCAAAGTAACGTTTTTTACGTGGCTAACAACGTAGCAGGCGTGCCATCTCTATTCCGGAAAAAGCTGACTGCCGGCGAGAACGCGGAAGAGCTGGTCGCGGGCGTGGATCAGCTCAGTTTTCGTTATGGCCTGGATAGCAATGAAGATCGCGAGCTGGACAGCTACACCGAGGCGCCTACAACGTCGCAACTCAACAGGATTATGGCTGTTCGGACATCCATGCTTCTGCGCGGGGAGCGCCAGAATATCGTCGACGGTGAGCAAGGGTTTGTTCTCGATGGTGACGTCATAAACCGTGACGACGGAAGGCTTCGGTACGTGATGAGCAGCACGGCCACGGTGCGGAACCGAGCACCTTAAACCGAATATCCGAACGACATAACGAAGAGAAAGACCATGAAGAAGCAGGTGCGTTTCCATACACATCAGAGCGGGGCTGCGCTGGTAATCGGCCTGATACTGCTTCTGGTGATGACCTTGCTCGGAGTGACCGCGATGCGAGGAACGACATTACAGGAACGAATGTCCGGCGCACTGTCTGATCAAAACACCGCGTTTCAGGCCGCGGAGACCGCGCTGCGTCAAGGCGAGAGTGTTCTAAGCTCGATTACGGCTCCCAATTTCAACGCAACCGGATGGTATGACCAGGGTGACGGTAAGACACGACCGGATTGGCCGGATAACGCCTCCGATCCCGGCGATACCGGCGACGGTGTCGTGACCTACAGCGTCTCTTCCGGTGGTGGTACCGGCCAGGATATGGAATGGAGCGAGCCACCCGAGTTTTATATCGAGAGGATGCCGCCCGTTGTGATTACAGGCTCATCCGGTGCCTCTAAGGCGATCGGTGACGGTACGGTCAAAGAAGAATATGAGCTTTACCGCGTTGTGGCGCGCGGGTTTGGCAAAAATCAGACAACAGTGGCGATAGTGGAAAGCATATACCGCCGTTGAGCAGGAACTATAACCCTTTGGGGGTAATGTGATGAACGGAGTAAAACTAAACCGTCGTTTTCTTCACGTTGGTATATTCGTGGCGGCGATACTGGCTACAGGGCATCTGCGCGCAGACGTTTCCATCTCGCAGATTCCGCTGTTCGTCATCGGTGGCGTAAGCCCGAACCTCATGTTTGTTCTGGATGACTCTGGGTCCATGACCTGGGGGTTTATGCCCGATGACCTAGTTGACCGGTTCTCAGTTAGTGAACAGATAGTTTATTACTACAGAAATTCTATTGGCGACTGTGATGGCGGCGTGTTCTGGTTCGGTGATGACAGATTATGTGCTCGGGGCATTGACAACGTAAAATATTTGGCCTCACCTAAGCTCAATAACCAATATTTCGATCCAGGAAAAACTTATACACCACCGCCTAAAGCAGATGAATCCCGTTATCCATCAGTGGATTTCAATAAGGCGCCCATCAATGGCTACGATACGAATCCTGACGAAGCTGAATATGTGAATCTGAGCACGAATTATCGAGCCGTTATGGATGACTACTATTATTACGGGGATTGTGGCTATAATTGCGAAGAGAATGGCTTTTCGATCAGTCCAAACGGAGAGGCCGGTGCTGCGTTTTATTATGAGTATGACGCAGGAAAATACGGATGTGGATCGGTGTATGATGACGCTTGTTACGAAAGTGTTAGCCCCATCCCCGACGCGGAAAAACAAAACTTTGCTAACTGGTTCAGCTACTATCGTACCCGAATGATGACAGCCAAGGCGGGCGTAGGGATCGCGTTTTCGGAGCAGCCGGAATCGCTGCGTGTCGGCTTCGGCACTCTCAACCAGGGGTTTCACAACGTTGACGGGCAGAATACAGGTACGCTGCGTCGCGGAGTCCGTAACTTTCAGGGTGATGACCGCGGTGAGTTCTTCCGGCTTTTGTATGCTTCCGAACCGGGTGGCAGTACACCGTTAAGAGGCGCGCTCAAGGACGTGGGGGAGTATTACGAGCGGAGCGACAGCCAGGGCCCCTGGAGCAGCACGCCGGGTTCGGGCGGCGGCAGTGACTACGCCTGCCGGAGAAGCTTCTCTGTTTTGATGACCGATGGCTATTACGGCGGCAATAGCCCTGGTGTCGGCAACACGGACAACGAAGCGGGCCAGGTGATTACCGGCCCTGGTGGGAAAAGCTATCAGTACGACCCGGCCGTCACGCCACTGTACAGAGATGGGCACAGCAATACGCTGGCTGATGTGGCCATGGACTACTGGAAACGTGATCTGCGCACCGACATGGACAACATCGTCGGCACCGACGAGCGCGATCCGGCCTTCTGGCAGCACATGGTGACCTACGGTGTCGGTCTCGGCGTCGATGGGAGCCTTCCTTCTATAGAAACTCTGGCTAAAGAGCCTGATGAAACCGTTGACTGGCCCGATCCTAACAGCGGCAATTCGGCCAAGATCGATGACTTGCTCCATGCTGCGGTGAATGGTCGGGGCGAGTTCTTCGGCGCCGACGATCCGGAGACGTTTACCCGCGAAATGACCTCCATGCTTTCCGACATCGTCAATAGAGGGACCGGCTCATCGTCTTCCATTGCCGCTAATTCGACCCGGCTGGACACAGACAGCGCCATCTACCAGGCCCTGTTCGACAGCGACAGCTGGGAGGGCGATCTGATTTCCTATGAGGTGAATACCGATGGTGAGATAGAGGGTGTTGGTTGGAAGGCCGCGAGCCAGCTGGATAAAGCCAGCGATGACGACATTATGAACGTTAATGGGTCCAGAGAAATTTACACTTACTTCGATGACCCCACCGATAATCTTGATCCCGTGCTCACGGAGTTTTTCTGGGATAATTTGTCCGCCGACCAGAAAGATGCGCTGGATGGCGCCGACAACAATGCCACTCTAGGTCAGCAGCGTGTCAGATATCTGCGCGGTGACCGGCGCCTGGAAATGCGTAACGGTGGTGCGTTCCGTAATAGAGATTCCCGTCTGGGCGACATTATTAATTCAAATCCGGCGTTCAGTGGTTCGGAGGGCTACGGCTATCAGCTGCTGCCCAACGAGGCGGGCCGTAAGTACACCACTTATCTTGACGATAAGGAAAACCGTAATGAAATGATCTACGTTGGCGCCAACGATGGCATGCTGCATGCGTTTGACGCTGACGATGGTGATGAAGTCTTTGCCTATATCCCGAGCATGCTTTTCGACAAGCTGCCAGCGCTTACCGATCCCAATTATGCCCACAGCTTTTATGTGGACGGCGCGCCGATCGTTACCGATGCGTATATCGGCGGCGGCTGGAAGACCATTCTGATTGGAAGCCTCAACGCCGGCGGCAAGGGCCTTTTCGCGCTTGATATCAGTAATCCGGACAATCCCACACTGATGTGGGAATTCACCCATCCGGAGCTTGGGGAGGGTGTGAAAGAAGTCTCGGTGGTTCCGGTCAATGAAAGTGCCTCCGAGTGGCACGTTGTCTTTGGCAACGGCTATAACAGTGACAGTGGCAAAGCCGCGCTGTTCGCCCTGGATCTTTCGGACGGCTCACTGGTTGGCGATGCGCCGGTTATGGTCGGTACCAGCACTGAGAACGGCATGGCCGGTGTCACTGCCATCAACAGCGGTGACGGCTATTTCGCGAATGTCATATACGCCGGCGATTTGCGTGGCAACTTGTGGAAGTTCGAGCCTGGTAACAACGGCTGGAAATCCGCTTTCGGAAACGCCAACAGTCCCGATCCCATGTTCATCGCCACCGATGGAAGCAATCGTCAGCCGATCACGTCACGACCGGAAGTGACCGTCACCGAAAATGATCAGAATGTAGTGGTCTTCGGCACCGGGAAGTACCTGGAGAACGGCGACGTCAGCGATACCAGCGTTCAAAGCCTGTATGGCATTTTCGATGACGACCTAAAAGGCACCGTGAGTCGGGGTGATCTCCTGGAGCAGCGGATTAACTCCGAAGGGGAACTGACCATCAGTGGTGAGTCGCGCCCCTACCGGATCTTCTCCGATAATGAAATATCTGATGGTGATGCTGGCTGGCGTATCGATCTGATATCGCCGAACACCGGCAGCGAGGGCGAGCGTGTCGTGGTTCGCCCCACCATTCGTGGTGAAGCCGTTGTGTTCGTGTCTCTTATTCCTTCCGTAAGCCCTTGTGACGGCGGCGGCAGCAGTTGGTTGATCGCCATTAGTAAGAATAATGGAGGTCAGATCGACGGCGGTGTCATTGACGTCAACGAGGATGGGAAGATCGATGAAGAGGACTATGTCAACGACGGCGGCGTTAAAGTGCCTGCCTCTTCAATCGGCTTTGACAGCATTTTGAGCCGCGTTAATTTCATCAGTGGTGCGGCGAATGTCGATCAGGGTTATGGCAGCACCTCGGATGGCGATATAGCCAGGGTTGGCCTGAAGGGCCTGGGTGGCTTGCTGGGCCGACAATCCTGGCGGCAGCTGCGCTGAACAGTGAAGCGCCGGCTCCGCATCTTGGAGCCGGCTCATACACCGGATGGGTTATGAAAAAAACCATGCAATCTCACAAACAGGTTGGGTTCACGCTGATCGAACTTATGATCGTGGTGGTCATTGTGGCGATTCTTGCCGCTGTCGCTTACCCCAGCTATCAAGAGCAGGTTGAGCGTGGCCGATTGGCGGAAGGGAAAGCCGTACTGACCCAGGCGGCCACACGAATGGAGCGCTGCTATTCCACCAAGGGCACCTATAAAAACTGCATTTCGTCGGCCGTGGACTCAGAGACAGGTATGTATGCAGTATCGGTGAAAGCCCCAGCGGCGGATAACACCTTCACTCTGGTGGCGACACGAAAGAAGGCAACGGGCGCGAATCAGTGCGGCAACCTGACGCTTACCCAGACAGGTAAGACTGATGTGGAAAGCGCCACCAAAACCGCGGCCGAATGCTGGCGCTGATATGGTGCCTGCGTCCTCTCTGTAAGCCACCCCACAAGATCATTTCCGAAAACGCCGACAGACTCTGTCGGCGTCCTCTTATTGTGACTCTCTCCCCATCATTTAGTCTGAAGGCACCTTCCATACACAAGGATGTGAGTGATGGGTGTAGTAAAGCGGACCCCGAACAGGGGACTTCAGGGCTTTACGCTAGTCGAACTGCTTACCACGGTCTTGGTTGTCGCTGTATTGCTGGTCATGGTGGCCCCTTCCATGAGCGCGCTGATAAAGCGGAATAGTCTGGTGGCATTGCATGGGAGCTTGCGCGCTTCGCTGAGTGTGGCGCGGACCCAGGCGGTTGAGACCGGGCAGGCTGTCTCGGTCTGTCCTATGGGTCGCAACGGTGGATGTGCTTTCCCTTCCGGCGACTGGTCGCGGGGATGGATGGTGTTCGAGGACCCGGACCATACTGGCCGTTGTGATAATCCGGCTAAGACGGGTTTTTGCCATGGAACACGGAACCGGGTTCTCGAAATCCGCTCTCCTGTGAAACCGGGCTACGTCATACGCAGTAACCACCACGTTTCCCGGCGGGTACGTTTCGCCGCTACCGGGATGAGCTACGGGCACAATGGACGGTTCACGCTGTGCGCCCTGAGCGGTGCGGTACAGCCCGTTGGTCTGGTGGTGGCGGCTACCGGCAGGGTGCGTCGTGCCCGTGGCTCTGATTTACTCCCGTGCCCCTAGGCGGAGCGGTGAGGAGGACGAGCCTGTGTTATTGTTGCTCCCCTTCCTGTCATCCAACTCCCACGATTTGCTATGGCTGATGTACTCGTTGTCGGTGGTGGAATTGTCGGTTTGCTGAGTGCGCTCAATCTCAGCGACCGCGGTTTGAGTGTCACCGTGATCGACGCCGGCGGGCAGCGTCCGCCGGCGTCCTGGGCCGGTGGCGGTATTCTGTCGCCGCTGTTCGCCTGGCGTTACCCCGATCCCATGAACCGGCTGAGCCACGACGCCACGGCGCGCTACCGGGGTCTGGTGGAGCGTCTGCGGGGCAAGGCTGGGTTGCGTGCTTCGGACCTGAACGAGAGCGGCCTGTGGGCGGCGGTGGACGGCGATGAGCGCCGGGATGCGTTGCGCTGGGCGTCGTCCTGGGGGGTGCGATGCCAGGCGGCGCCGCTGAGCCAGCATTTGTCGGCGGCGCCGGAGCGTGACGGGCTGTGGTTTCCCGACATTGGCAATCTGCGTAATCCGCGCCTGTTGAAAGCACTGCGGGCGGCACTGGTGGCGCAGCGGGTTGAGTTCGTCAACGCGTCGGTGGAGGCTGTGCGGCCCGGCGCCATCGGCGCCGAGCTGGCCCTGAGTCATGGCGGCCGGGTGACCGCCCCTCGCGTGCTGATCGGCGCGGGCGCCTGGACGTCGACGCTGCTGGAACCGCTGGGCGTGGACCTGCCGCTGTTTCCCGCCAAAGGCGAGATGTTGCTGTACCGTTTGCCGCCCGGGCGGGTGCGCAGCATTGTGCTGACTGACGAGGGCTATTTGATTCCCCGGGCCGATGGCGCGGTGCTCGCGGGCTCCACGCTCAAAGCCGGCGATGCCACCACTTATCCCACGGTGACTGGGCGTTGGGCCTTGCAGGCCATGGCGGCGTCGCTGCTACCGGAGCTGGCGTCGGTGACCCCGTCCTATCATTGGGCCGGGGTGCGGCCAGGTAGCGACCGCGACTGGCCCTATCTGGGGCCGGTGCCCGGCACCCGCGGGGTGTTCGCCGCCGCCGGGCTGCATCGCAATGGGTTGGTGGCGGCGCCGGCCAGCGCCGAGCTGCTGGTGCGCCTGATGTGCGGGGAAACGCCGTCGCTGGATCCGGCGGCTTATTCGCTGTCCGGGGCGCCGTCCTGATCCAGTTCCAGCTTCTTTAGCCGGTAGCGCAGCGAGCGGAAGGTCATGCCCAGCTTCTTGGCGGCCGCGGTGCGGTTCCAGTGGGTGGTGTCCAGCGCGCGCAGGATTTCCTGTTTCTCGATCTCCTGCAGATAGTCTTCCAGCGGCAGCTGCGGGTGGCGGCCGCCGCCGTTGCCGGCGGCCGGCTGCGGCCCGTCGTCGCTGGGCAGGTGCAGATGCTCGGGTTCGATCATCTCGCCGTCGCAGAGGGTGAGGGCACGCTCCAGGGTGTTTTCCAGTTCGCGCACGTTGCCGGGAAAGCGGTAGCCGGCGAGGGCGGACATAGCCCGCTCGCTGACCGCCGGCGGCCGGGTCTCCCAGGCTTCGCCGAGACGCTCCAGGATGTGTTCCACCAGCACCGGGATGTCCTCGTGCCGTTCGCGCAGCGGGGGGACGTGCGCTTCGATCACGTTGAGCCGGTAGTAAAGATCCTGGCGGAAGCGGCCGGCGCTCATTTCCTCGCCCAGATCCCGGTGGGTGGCGCAGAGAATGCGCAGGTTAACCGCGAACTCCTTGGACTCGCCCACCGGGCGCACCGTCTTTTCCTGAATCGCGCGCAGCAGTTTCACCTGCATGTGCAGCGGCAGGTCGGCCACTTCGTCGAGGAACAGGGTGCCGCCGTCCGCTTCGCGGAACAGGCCTTTGCGGTCTTCCACGGCGCCGGTGAAGCTGCCCTTGCGATGGCCGAAGAACTCGCTCTCCATCAGTTCCGAGGGGATCGCGCCGCAGTTGACCGCGACGAAGGGCTTTTCACGACGCGGACCCAGCGCGTGGATCAAGCGCGCCACGCGCTCCTTGCCGCTGCCGGACTCGCCACTGATGTAGATCGGCGCCTGGCTGCGCGCCAGTTTGCGGATCTGCTGCTTGAGGCGCTGCATGGCCGGCCCCTGGCCGACCAGGGTGTCTTCTTCCTCGCCGCCGTCGCCGGTCTTCTCGGCGCGGCTGATGCCCAGGCCGTCCTCGATCAGCTGCCGCAGGCGGTCCAGCGCCACCGGTTTGGCGATGAAGTCGTAGGCGCCCAGCTTCATCGCTTCGGTGGCCACGTCCATATTGCCGTACGCGGTGATCACCGCCACCGGCATCTCCGGGGCGGTCTGGGCGGCGTGGCGCAGCAGGTCCAGGCCGGTGCCGTCGCCCAGGTTCATATCGGTCAGGCAGAGGTCGAAGCGGTCGCTGTCGAGCAGGCGCCGCGCGGCGCCGAGCGAGTCGGCCGCGGTGGCATCCAGTTTCATCCGCCCCAGGGTGATGACGAGCAGTTCGCGCAGATCCGCTTCGTCGTCAACAACCAGAACACGAGGAGTCTTATCGGTCATCATTATTGGAACTGTCGGTCCGGGTGAGCACAGGTTAGCACAAAGCGAGCGCCGGGTTGGGCGTCCTCATAGTCCAGGGTCGCCTGGTTCGCCTGGCACAGCTGCCGGCACACGTACAGCCCCAGCCCGTTGCCGCCGTCGCTGGTGGTGTAGAAGGGTTCGAACAGGTGGGCGGCGGCGTCCTCGGGGATGCCGTCGCCGTTATCGGCCACCGAGATCCACGGCAGCCGGGTCTGCGGGTGGCGGCCATAGGCCACGGTCACCCGGCAGTCCGCGCCGCCATGGTCGAAGGCGTTGCCGATCAGGTTGTCCACCACCTGTATCAGCTGGCTGCGGTCGAAGCGCACTTCCAGGCCCTCGTCGCGGTGCTGCAGGCGCAACCGCTCGCGGGGGATGCCGCGCTGGTGCCAACTGGCGGTGACCTCCTCCAGGACCGGTGCCACATCGAAGCGCGCCGCCTGGCTGCGTGGCCGCCGGGACAAGTCCAGCACATCGGAAATGATGCCGTTCACCCGTTTCACATGGTTGCGGATAATGCCCAGAAGATGGCTGTCTTCCGGCTTCTCCATGTCTTCGTCCAGCAGCTCGGTGGCGTGGCTGATGGCGCTCAACGGGTTGCGGATTTCATGGGCCAGGGTGGCGGACAGGCGGCCCAGGGAAGCCAGGTTCATTTGCTGGGCTTCCTGGGCCACGCGGGCGGTGTCTTCCAGGAACACCAGGGTGAGGTCCTCATGGCCGGTGTCCAGGTCGGCGAAACGGGCGCTCACCTGCGGCGACTGGCGCGACACCCGCAGCGGGCTCTGCGCCATGTGCGGCGCCTGCCGCCAATGCTGATGCCGCTCCACCAGCGCCGCCGGCAGATGCTGGCCGACCATGGGGATGGCGAAAAAGCCGTCCGCGGACGGGTTGGACTGCAGAATCCGGTGCTCGTTGTTGAACACCATCACGCCGGTGCGCATGCGGGCCACGATCTGCCGGTTGAGCGCCTCCAGCCGCTCGATCGCCACGCGCTGGCTGGCGGCGATGGACTCGCTGCGCTCCAGCCGCTCGGCGATCTGCTGGATGATCAGCGACACCATGAAGAAGGCGATGCCCAGCAGGCCCGCCTCGGTGAGCTGGAACGGGTCCTTGTCGCCGGTCTGGGTGGCGAAGTAGAACTGCTCGAACATCACCGTCAGTGTGGCCAGCGCGGCGATCAGGAAACCCATGCGGCCGCGCAACAGAATATTGCCGGCGGCCACGTTGACCAGCAGCAGCACCGCCAGGCCGCCTTCCAGGCCGCCGTTGGCGTGCACCACCAGACCCAGCACCAGCACATCGATAACCAGCGCCAGCGGCTGCGCGAAGCCCGGCTTGCGCAGCCGCTCGCTGTAATCCATCGCCGAGGACACCAGCGTCAGCAGCAGATAGCCCGACACCGTGCCTTCGAACAGAGCCGGCATGTACTGGCCGATCAGCCGCTGCTCGCTCACATAGAACAGCGTCAGCAGCACCGTGGCGATGGTGATGCGGTAGAGGTTGTAGATACGGCTTGGTGTCCAGCTCTGGCTAGGGCTCATGGTGCTCCAGGTATTGGCGCTGATGGTCCTGGCTGCAGAACGCCATGTTGTTGTGTTGGAACGCTTCGTTTTCCGGCACATGCACGCCGCATTGCCGGCACTTGACCATCTTCTGGCTGAGCGAAGCCGGCCCGTCGGCCGGGTCGTCATGCCGGCGGCGTTCACCCAGCAGGCCTTTCACGACCCGCCAAACCAGATAAATCAGAGCCGCTATGATAAGCAGCCGTATCAGCCCCATAAGGATCTCCCCGACGCCTGTGCAAGGGCAGGCGGCTACAGAGTACAATCAGCGCTCCATGGAGAAAAGGCTGGTGATATGCGAGTAGTGATGGCCCAGCGCAACCCGCTGGTCGGGGATATCGAGGGCAACGCGGATGCGGTGGTGGCCGCCGCTCGTGAGGCGCGCAATTTGCTGGGCGCCGAGTTGGTGGTGTTCCCCGAACTGGTGCTCACCGGCTACCCGCCGGAAGACCTGTTGTTGCGCCCCAGCCTGAACGGCCGCGTCGACGACGCGCTGGCGCACATCGGCGAACGTATCGAGGTACCGGTGGTGCTGGGCTATCCGGCGGTGCGTAATGGCGTGCGCCGCAATGCCGCCGGCGTCCTGTTCCCGGGGGACAGCCGCCCCCGGCATGAGTATTTCAAGCAGTGCCTGCCCAATTACCGGGTTTTCGATGAAAAGCGTTACTTCCAGCCCGGAGATCAAAGCTGTGTGTTCGAGTTGGGCAGGGAGCGCCTGGCCATCACCATTTGCGAGGACATCTGGTTCGAGGGGCCGGCGGCCCAGGCCGCCCGCGACGGCGCCACCTGCATCGTCAACCTGAATGCGTCGCCGTTCCGCGCCGGCAAGCCCGGTGAGCGCCGCGACCAGGTCTGCGCCCGCGCCCGGGAAACCGGTCTGCCGGTGCTTTACTGCAATCTGGTGGGCGGTCAGGACGAGCTGGTTTTCGACGGCGCCTCCTTCGTGGTGGACGGCGAAGCCGGTGTCTGTGTGCAGGGCGCCAGCTTCGAGGAAGCGCTGGTCCCGGTGGACCTGGGCCGCGAAGGCGGCGCGCTGAAAGTGCGCGGTGAAGTGCTGCCGGTGCCGGAAGACGAGGAAAGCCTGTACCGGGCCCTGGTGCTGGCAACCCGTGACTACGTCAACAAGAACGGCTTCAAGGGCGCGCTGCTGGGCTTGTCCGGGGGCATCGATTCCGCCCTGACCCTGGCGGTGGCGGTGGACGCTCTCGGCCCGGACCGGGTGGAGGCGGTGATGATGCCGTTCCGCTATACCGCCGACATCAGCATCGAAGACGCGGAGCAGCAGGCCAAGGCACTGCGGGTGCACTACCGGTCGCTGCCCATCGAGCCGGCCTTCAACGGCTTCATGTCGATCCTCGAGGAGGCGTTCGCCGACCACCAGCCGGACACCACCGAGGAAAACCTGCAGGCGCGCTGCCGTGGCGTGTTGCTGATGGCGCTGTCCAACAAGAACGGGTCGGTGGTGCTGACCACCGGCAACAAGAGTGAGATGGCGGTGGGCTACGCCACCCTCTACGGCGATATGGCCGGCGGTTTCTCGGTGCTTAAGGACGTGTTCAAGACCTGGGTGTACCGGGTGGCGCGCTGGCGCAACCAGAAGGCGGGCAGTGAGATTATCCCCGAGCGGGTGATCACCCGGCCGCCGTCGGCGGAGCTGGCGCCGGATCAGGTGGATTCGGATTCGCTGCCAGGTTACGACGAGCTGGACGCCATTCTGGAACGCTACGTGGAACAGGACATGAGCGCCGAGGCGGTGATTCGCGACGGCTTTGACCGCGACACCGTGTACCGGGTGGTCAAGCTCACCGACCGCAACGAATACAAGCGGCGTCAGGCGGCGGTGGGGCCGCGGGTCAGCCGCCGCGCCTTCGGTAAGGATCGCCGCTACCCGATCACCAACGGCTGGCGACCGGGGGACTGACAGCGGTTAAAGCAGGTCGAACGTGAGCAGGCTCAGCAGGCCCTTGTTCTCGTTCGGCCACCAGGCCAGATCCACCTGGTCGTCGTCTTCCAGGAATTCGCTGTCCGGCCAGTTGGTGGCCAGGATGCGGCGGCTTTTATCCGCCAGCGCCGGGCGGTCCAGGCGCTCGTAGCCTTTCACCATGATGGCCAGGGCTTCCGGCACCAGCGGCGTCTGCTGGTAGTGCTGCACCACGTACTGGGCGCGCCCGATGGCGGCAATGTAGGCGCCCCGGCGGGCGTAGTAACGGGCCGCGTGCAACTCGTGGCGGGCGAATTCATTGCGGATGAACACCATGCGGGCGCGGGCGTCCTCGCTGTACTCGCTGTCCGGGAAGCGGGTCACCAGGCGCTCGAAATCCTCGAAGGCGTCGCGCGCGGACGACAGGTCGCGGGCGGACTTGTCGGTGTTCATCATGGAATCGAAGAAACCCCGTTCCATGTAGAAATTGGCCAGGCCGCGCATGTAGAGCGCGTAGTCCAGGCGCGGGTGGGCCGGGTAGCTGCGCATGAAACGCTGGGCGGCGACCACGGTTTGCGGGTAATCCTGAAGGCGGAACTGGGAGTAGATCAGCTCCAGTTGCGCCTGCTCCGCGTAGCGGCCGTAGGGGAAACGGGCCTCCAGCTCCTTGAGCCGGTCCACGGCGGTCACGTAGTTATTCGACTCCATGGACTCGCGGGCTTCGCGGTACTGTTCCGCTTCGGTGCGCTCCGGGGCCTCGTCAGGTTTGCTGGCGCAGGCGCTGAGCAGCGCGGCGATCAACAGGGTCGAAAGCAATCGTGGCATTTTATCCTCGGTGCGACAGGGTACAATGGTGCGCCTATTCTACGCACAGGTCGGACCATGGGACATCTTGGCGGTGAGAAAATTCAGCGCACTGAGCAGGTTGATGCGCAATACGCCGGTATCCGGCTGGACCAGGCGGCCGCCGAATTGTTCGACGGCTTCTCCCGGTCGCGCCTGCAGAACTGGATCAAAGAAGGCGTGCTGACGGTGAACGGGCGCGCCGCGCGGCCCAAGGACAAGCTGCTGGGCGGCGAGGCGCTGACCCTGGCGGTGGAACTGGCCCCGGAAATCGACGATCAGCCGGAAGCCATTGAATTGCCGGTGATTTATCAGGATCAGGACCTGATCGTGATCAACAAACCCGCCGGCCTGGTGGTGCACCCGGCCGCCGGCCACGCCGACGGCACCCTGCTCAACGGCCTGCTGCACCTGGACGACCGCCTGTCCAGCCTGCCCCGGGCCGGCATCGTCCACCGCCTGGACCGGGACACCACCGGCCTGATGGTGGTCGCGCGCTCCGTGGAGGCGCACACCGGGCTGGTGGCGCAGCTGCAGGACAAGAGCCTGTACCGGGAGTACCAGGCCATCGCCATGGGCGTGATGACCGGCGGCGGCACCGTGGACGCGCCCATGGGCCGGCACCCGGTGGACCGCAAGCGCCAGGCGGTGGTGACCCACGGCGGCAAACCGGCGGTCACCCACTACCGGGTGCTGGACCGCTACCGGGCCCACACCCGCGTGCAGGTGCGCCTGGAAACCGGCCGCACCCACCAGATCCGCGTGCATCTGGCCCACCGCCGTTATCCGCTGGTGGGCGACCCGCTTTACGGCGGCCGGCTCAAGCAGCCCGCCGGCGCCACCGAGGCGCTGCGCGAGGCCCTGCGCGGGTTCCGCCGCCAGGCTCTGCACGCCTTCAAGCTCGGGCTGGTGCACCCGGCCAGCGGCGAGTACATGGAATTCGAGGCGCCCCTGCCCGAGGATTTCCAGACCCTGATTCAGGTCCTGGAGGCGGACCGGGAGGCACAATGACCCTTCCCGATATCAGCCAGTGGCTGCGGCCCGACTGGCAGCCCCATCCCCGGGTTCGCGCTCTGGTGACCACCCGTCTGGGGCGTCACTCGCCGCCGCCGTGGCACGGTTTCAACCTGGGCATGAACTGCGGCGACGACCCGGCGCGGGTGGAGCAGGCCCGCCGCCATGTGCACAAGATGCTGGCGGTGGACCATCCGCCGGCCTGGCTGGAGCAGGTCCACGGCGACCGCATCATCCAGGCCGGCGACGGCGACACCCGCGCCGACGGGGTCTGGACCGGCGAACCGGGCTGGCCCTGCGTGGTACTTACCGCCGACTGCCTGCCGGTACTGCTGGCACGCCAGGACGGCAGCGCGGTGGCGGCGGTGCATGCCGGCTGGCGCGGCCTGCACGGCGGTATCCTGGGCCGGGCGGTGGCAACGCTGGCGCCCGGCGGTGAGCCGCTGTCCGCCTGGCTGGGCCCGGCGATCTCCGCGCGCGCCTACCAGGTGGGCGAGGACGTGCACCGTGCCTTTGTGTCTCTGGGGCCGGAGTATCAGGCCGCCTTCAGCCGCGACAGCCAGCCCAACCATTGGCGCTTCTCCCTGGCCCACGCCGCCACGCTGGCGCTGAACGCCGCCGGTGTGTTCGAGGTGGCGGGGGGCGACCACTGCACCGCCAGTGATCCGGTCCACTTCTACTCTTACCGCGCCGAAGGCCAGACCGGCCGCTTTGCCACCATGGTGTGGCTGGAACCCGCCCCGGCTTGATCCAGATCAACAATCCCCTCTTGAATCGCTTCACGTCAGTCCGCATTTAAAGCTCAGTTTTTAAACAACCGATAACGCGCCGGTGCCGTGGTCCGGGCCGGCCGTTAGGCGTGATCAGGAGAGTGGAAAATGCGAATGGACAAATTTACCGCGCGCTTGCAGGAAGCGTTGGGCGAAGCCCAATCCCTGGCCGTGGGCCAGAGCCACAGTGCGATCGAACCGGTGCACTTACTGTTGGCATTGCTGCAGCAGAGTGGCGGGGTGGCGGCGCCGTTGCTGGAGAAGGCCGGCGCCAACCCGGCGGATGTCATCACCGCCTTGAAAATGGCCATGGATAAACTGCCGACGGTGGGACAGTTCAACGGTGACGTGCAGCTGTCCCAGGGTTTGGCGCGGCTGCTCAACCTGGCGGACCGCGAGGCCCAGCAGCGTGGCGATCAGTACGTGTCCACCGAGGCGCTGTTGCTGGCGGCCTGCGACGACGGCGGGGAACTGGGCAAGCTGTTCAAGAACGCCGGCATCAAGAAGAAGGTGCTGGCGGAGAAAATCCAGGAAGTCCGCGGCGGTGAAGCGGTCACCGACCCCAACGCGGAAGACAAGATGGAAGCGCTGAAGAAGTACACCCAGGATCTCACCGAGCGGGCCGAGAGCGGCAAGCTGGATCCGGTGATCGGTCGCGATGATGAGATTCGCCGCACCATCCAGGTGCTGCAGCGCCGCACCAAGAACAACCCGGTGCTGATCGGCGAGCCCGGCGTCGGCAAGACCGCCATCGTCGAGGGGCTGGCCCAGCGCATCGTTAACGGCGAGGTGCCGGAAGGGCTCAAGGATAAGCGCGTGCTGGCCCTGGACATGGCGGCGCTGATCGCCGGCGCCAAGTATCGCGGCGAGTTCGAGGAACGCTTGAAAGCGGTGCTGAATGAACTCGCCAAGCAGGAAGGGCGCATCATTCTGTTCGTCGACGAGCTGCACACCATGGTCGGTGCCGGCAAGGCCGACGGCGCCATGGACGCCGGCAACATGCTCAAGCCGGCGCTGGCCCGGGGCGAACTGCACTGCGTGGGCGCCACCACCCTGGACGAGTACCGCCAGCACATTGAAAAGGACGCGGCACTGGAGCGGCGCTTCCAGAAGGTGCAGGTGGACCAGCCCTCGGTGGAGGACACCATCGCCATCCTGCGTGGCCTGAAAGAGCGCTACGAGGTGCACCACGGCGTGGACATCACCGACGGCGCGATCATCGCCGCCGCCCGGCTCAGCCACCGCTACATCACCGACCGGCAGTTGCCGGACAAGGCCATCGACCTGATCGACGAGGCGGCCAGCCGTATCCGCATGGAGATCGACTCCATGCCCGAGGAAATGGACCGTCTCGACCGTCGCCTGATCCAGCTCAAGATGGAGCGTGAGGCGCTGCGTAAGGAAGACGACGAGGCCAGCAAGAAGCGGCTCGACAAACTGCAGGACGACATCGGCGCGCTGGAAAAAGAGTACGCCGACCTGGAGGAAATCTGGAACGCCGAGAAGGCGGCCCTGCAGGGCGCCCAGCAGTACAAGGCGGAGCTGGAACAGGCCCGGGTGGACATGGAGCAGGCGCGCCGCGCCGGCGACCTGAGCCGCATGTCCGAGCTGCAATACGGGGTGATCCCGGATCTGGAGAAGAAGGTGCAGACCGCCCAGGAGGCGGAAGAGTCCGCCCAGGTGGAAACCAAGCTGCTGCGCAACAAGGTCACCGAGGAAGAGGTGGCCGAAGTAGTCTCCAAGTGGACCGGCATTCCGGTGTCCAAGATGCTGGAAGGCGAGCGCGACAAGCTGCTGCGCATGGAAGAGGCGCTGCACGCCCGGGTGGTCGGCCAGGACGAGGCGGTGACCGCGGTGTCCAACGCGGTGCGCCGCTCACGGGCCGGGCTCTCCGACCCCAACCGCCCGAACGGCAGCTTCCTGTTCCTGGGCCCCACCGGGGTGGGCAAGACCGAGCTCTGCAAGGCGCTGGCCGGGTTCCTGTTCGACACCGAAGAGGCGATGGTGCGCATCGATATGTCCGAGTTCATGGAGAAGCACTCCGTGGCCCGGCTGATCGGCGCGCCCCCGGGTTACGTGGGCTATGAAGAGGGCGGCTACCTCACCGAAGCGGTGCGGCGTAAGCCTTACTCGGTGTTGCTGCTCGACGAGGTGGAGAAAGCCCACCCGGACGTCTTCAACATCCTGCTGCAGGTGCTTGAGGACGGCCGTCTCACGGACGGCCAGGGCCGCACCGTGGACTTCCGCAACACGGTGGTGGTGATGACCTCCAACCTGGGCTCCGATCTGATCCAGCGCATGGCCGGCGAGGGCGACTACGACGCCATGAAAGACGCGGTGATGGAGGTGGTCGGCCAGCACTTCCGGCCCGAGTTCATCAACCGCGTGGACGAGACAGTGGTGTTCCACCCCCTGGCCCGGGATCAGCTCAAGGGCATCGCCGCGATCCAGCTCGACTACCTGCGTCAGCGGCTGGTGGACCGGGATATGGGGCTGCGGCTGTCGGACAAGGCGCTGGAGAAGCTGGTGGAGGCCGGTTTCGATCCGGTCTACGGCGCCCGGCCGCTGAAACGGGCGATCCAGCAGCAGCTGGAAAACCCGCTTGCCCAGGCGTTGCTCAAGGGTGAGTTCGGCCCCGGCGACACCATCGAAGTGGATGTCGCCGGCAGTGAGATGGTGTTCCGCAAAGGCTGATCAGCAGTTCTCGAGCGCCGCGCGGGTGGTTTCGATCATCTCGTCGCGGCGCGCCTGGTCGATCACTTCCATTTCTCCGGTCTGCGGGTTTTCCACCCGCACCACCGGCTTGTTCTCAAGGATCTCCAGGTTGGCGCGGTGCTCTTCGCAGCGCTCCTTGGCCACGGCCTCCGGCTCCTCGGCCGCGCGTTCGGCCTCGCGGGCCCGCTCTTCCGCCTGTTCACGGGCGCGGGCGGCGGCTTCGCGCTGCTCCTGCAACGCCTTGATCTCCTTGCCCTGGTCGGAGCTGGGCCCGTAGGTGCGCACCGCTTCCGAGCCGCCGTCCTCCGGCGGCGCGGTGCCGTAGTGCGTGACCCCGTTGTCGTCCACCCATTTGTAGTATTTGTCCGCCATGGCGGGTGCGGCGCTGCCCAGCAGGGCGAGCGCCAGCAGTGGCGTGAGTGTTCTGGCGATGCTGGTTCGGATCATTGTTTGCCCCCTTGGTCGGCGAATCAGAATGCCCGCGACGGTCCCCGCTGTGCAAGTGCCCCTAAGCGTCCCTATTGTGTAAGAAAGGGCCCGCCAGGGGTTTGAAAGCGCCCGCATTTCTGACAATATTGCAGTACTTTCCGGAGATCGGAACCCGCAGGCGCTTACCGGCACCTGTGTGGCCGGGACCCGGGGCGCCGTTACCGCGACGTCCTAACGCAGCATCACTGCAAGCATGTCCCGCTGGTGAAGCCTCTGGAGGATTCCGGCGCGGGTATGTGCCCCCTCCGAGCTTCCCAACCTGTGTTCGCCGTCGGCCACCTCCACGCGGACTTCGGGATGCCTAAATACGGCGTCCGTTCCACAGGTAAACGCAACACCCTCCCGTTCCGCCGGTTTTCGGCGGGGTGAACGCTATTTTTAATTTCGAGGTAGCAATCGTGGAAATGTTATCCGGCGCGGAAATGGTGGTCCGCGCTCTGCAAGACGAGGGAGTGGAGTACATCTTCGGGTATCCCGGGGGCGCGGTACTGCACATCTATGACGCGTTGTTCCAGCAGGACAAAGTCAATCACATTCTGGTGCGCCACGAGCAGGCCGCCACGCATGCCGCGGACGGCTATGCCCGCTCCACCGGCAAGCCCGGCGTGGTGCTGGTGACCTCCGGCCCCGGCGCGACCAATGCCATCACCGGCATTGCCACCGCCTTCATGGACTCCATTCCCATGGTGGTGCTGTCCGGCCAGGTGCGCTCCGACTGGATCGGCGACGACGCCTTCCAGGAGACCGACATGATCGGTCTGTCGCGGCCGATCGTGAAGCACAGCTTCATGGTCCGCGACCCCAGTGAGATCCCGGAGATGGTCAAAAAGGCCTTCTACATCGCCAGCACCGGCCGTCCCGGCCCGGTGCTGATCGATATTCCCAAGGACCACACGGCGCCCAACAAGACCTTCCCGTACGAGTACCCGAAGAAGGTCAAGATGCGCTCCTACATGCCGGTCTCCCGGGGGCACTCCGGGCAGATCCGCAAGGCGGTGGACGAGCTGCTCAAGGCCAAGCGCCCGGTGATCTACTCCGGCGGCGGCGTGGTTCAGGGGGACGCCAGCGAGGCGCTCACCGCGGTGGCCCGCAAGCTCAACTATCCGGTCACCAACACGCTGATGGGGCTGGGCGCCTATCCGGGCACCGACAAGCAGTTCCTCGGCATGCTCGGTATGCACGGCACCTACGAAGCCAACATGTCGATGCACAACGCCGACGTGATTCTGGCCGCCGGCGCGCGCCTGGACGACCGGGTCACCAACGACGCCAAGAAGTTCTGCCCGGGCGCCAAGATCATCCATATCGATATCGACCCGGCCAGCATCTCCAAGAACGTCACCGCCCACATTCCCATCGTCGGGCCGGTGAAGCAGGTGTTGGAAGAGATGCTCACCATGATCGACGAGCATGACAGCGGCCCGGACCACAAAAGCGTGGAGCGCTGGTGGCAGGAAATCGACGGCTGGCGCCAGGTGCACGGGCTGCGTTACGAGGTCAACGAAAACGGCCCGATGAAGCCGCAGCAGGTGGTGCAGGCGCTCTACAAGGCCACCAACGGCGAGGCGTTCGTCACCTCCGACGTGGGCCAGCACCAGATGTTCGCCGCCCAGTACTACCTCTATGACCGGCCGCGCCAGTGGATCAACTCCGGCGGCCTGGGCACCATGGGCTTCGGCCTGCCGGCGGCCATGGGCGTGCAGTTCGCCTACCCGGACGGCGTGGTGGCCTGCGTCACCGGCGAAGGCTCGATCCAGATGAACATTCAGGAGCTCTCCACCTGTCTGCAGTACGGTCTGCCGATCAAGATCATCAACATCAACAACCAGGCCCTGGGCATGGTGCGCCAGTGGCAGGACATGCAGTACGGCGGCCGTCACAGCCAGTCGTACATGGAATCCCTGCCGGACTTCGTCAAGCTGGCGGAGTCCTACGGGCACGTGGGCATGTTGGTGGAAAAGTTCGAAGACCTGCAGCCGGCCATGGACGAAGCCTTCGCGCTCAAGGACCGCCTGGTATTCATGGATATCTACGTGGACTCCACGGAACACGTTTACCCCATGCATATCGCTGACGGCGCCATGCGGGACATGTGGCTGAGCAAGACGGAGCGCACCTGATGAGACGCATTATTTCGATTCTGATGGAAAACGAGCCGGGTGCGCTGTCCCGGGTGGTGGGGCTGTTCTCCCAGCGCGGCTACAACATCGAGACCCTGACGGTGGCGCCCACCGAGGACGACACCCTGTCCCGGCTGACCATGACCACCACCGGCGACGACAAGAAGATCGAGCAGATCACCAAGCACCTCAACAAGCTCATCGAGGTGGTCAAGCTGGTGGATCTCACCGAAGGTGCCCACATTGAGCGCGAGATCATGCTCATGAAGGTGAAGGCCACCGGCGCCCAGCGCGCCGAGGTCAAGCGCACCGTGGACATCTTCCGGGGCCAGATCGTCGACGTCACCAGCACCGTGTACACGGTGCAGCTCACCGGCACCACCGACAAGCTGGAGGCGTTCATCAACGCCGTCGGCGAAGCGCAGGTGCTGGAAGTGGTGCGCTCCGGCGTGTCCGGCATCTCACGGGGCGAGAAAGTCCTCAGCCTCTGAGTCGCCTTTACACTGTGAGTCCCAAAGAACCCCGCCTCGTGCGGGGTTCTTTCGTATATAGCGCTGGGAATGGCGATTCGATGTTGGTTTCTTGAGCGTTGAAATGGATGTACGTATTTTAAAGACTAGTCATCGGACGTCATTTCCGGGGGAAAGACTATGCGTGGAGTATTGGGCGGCTTGGCTTTAATTTGGGGGATATGGTCGGGCCTGGCCGGCGCGCAGCAGCACCCGGCGCGCATGGTGGGGAAGTGGTGTGAGTCCGACGACGGTGGTCAATCGTGTAGTGGATATACCTCGTATTTTCCGGACGGTAGTGCCTATGCTTATACAACAAGCGTTGAAGGTAACCGGCTGGAGATAGTGGGAATGTGGGGCCATATTGGGCGTTACTCCTGCTTCACCCATATCGCTTTCGAGGAATACGATGAGAATACCAACTTGCTGGTTAACTGGGGGAGCCGGAGAGATTTCTGCAACAAAATTATCGGTTTAGGGTTGTCTGAGTTCGTTTACGAAGACTATGAGGGTGAGCGCCACTCAATCTATCGTCTTTCGGATACCCCCGACCGGTCAGTGTGGCCGCCGGTCTCTGGTGAATAGCGCAACTGTCTCCGCAGAGCCGATCCGCAGGCTCTAGGCTCGCCATGTCTTATATCCATAGCTTCCCACCGGTGTCCGGGCCCGCCGCCGACCGGCTGATTCTCGGCTCCATGCCCGGCAAGGCGTCGCTGGCGGCGAATCAGTATTACGCCCACCCGCGCAACCTGTTCTGGCCAATCGTCGAAACCCTTTTCGACATCCGAGCCGATCTCCCTTACGCGGAACGTTGCCGGCAGCTGGCGGAGCAGGGCGTGGCCCTCTGGGACGTGCTGCGAGCCTGCACACGCTCGAGCAGCCTCGACTCGGATATCCTTGAAGCGTCGATCGTGCCTCAGGATTTCGAGGGTTTTCTGCGTGCCCATCCGCGCATCGGCGTGATCTTTTTCAACGGCGCCAAGGCGGAGAGCGTCTGGCGGCGTCACGTGGGGCCCACACTACCCGCCGATCTTGCCGCGATCCCTACTTCTCGCCTGCCGTCCACCAGCCCGGCGAACGCGTCGATTCCCTATCCGGTGAAGCTGCGGCAATGGCGGGCGGTGACTACGCCTCTATAGGAAGGGCGGTGGTTCGCTGAGTCAACGCAGCTGCGACCAGAACGCCTGGATCACCGGGTCGGTGAGGCGCTTTTCCAGCGTGAACAGGCCCACTTCGTAGTCCTCCAGGGCCGGTTCCACTTCCAGGGGGCGGGTGCGCTCGGCCAGCGGGCTGTTCTCCAGCACGATGCGGGGCGCCACGCCGACCCCGAAGCCCAGGCTCACCATGCTGACGATGGCTTCGTTGCCGCTCACCTGGGCGTAGATGCGCGGCGTGACGCCCAGGGCCCGGAACCACTGGTCCAGGCGCTGCCGGGACAGGCCCTCCTCGGAAAGAATCATCGGCACGTCGCGCCAGGCGTCGGCCCGGGCGGGGCCGTTCAGGGCGCCGGCCAGGTCGGGCTGGTCGGAGGGGGCGATGAACAGCAGCGGCGAGCGCAGTATCGGCCGGAACGCCACGCCCCGGGGCAGGGTGTCCGGGCGGGCGCCGATGGCGATGTCTTCCCGTCCGGTGGTCACCCGTTCCACCGCCTGGGCCGGGTCGCCGGTGTGCAGCTTGATCTCGATGCCGGGGTAGTCGTTACGGAAGTGGCTGAGAATGTCGTAGAGGAAGCTGTAGCTGGCGGTCACCGAGCAGTACAGGCTCAGCTCGCCCTGCAGCACGCGGCTGCTCTCCTGCATGGAGTGTCGCAGGCTGTCCCACTGGGCCAGGGCTTCGCGGGCGTACTGCTGGAAACGCCGGCCTTCCGGGGTGAGGTTGACACTGCGGTTGTCGCGCCGGAACAGGGTCACGCCCAGCTCTTCTTCCAGGTGCCGGATGGTGCGGCTCACCGCCGAGGGGCTCATATGGCAGCGGTCGCCGGCGCGGCCGAAATGCAGGGTGTCGGCGAGCGCCAGAAACAGGCGAAGCGGGCGGGTATCCATGCGGGCGTCTTCCAATCCGGTATTTCAATAGTCGGCATACTGTGTTGCGAATATATCATTTTACGCAATACCGGGTATGGCCTATGGTAGCGACCATTCGTTAACCGTCATTGGGATACAACCATGCAAGTGTACTACGACAAAGACTGCGACCTTTCCATCATCCAGGGTAAGAAAGTGGCCATTATCGGCTACGGCTCCCAGGGCCACGCCCACGCCAACAACCTGAAAGAGTCCGGTGTGGACGTCGTGGTGGCGCTGCGTGAGGGCTCCAGCTCCGCGGCCAAGGCCGAGGCCGCCGGCCTCACCGTGCAGAACGTGCCCGAGGCCGTGAAGGCCGCCGACGTGGTGATGGTGCTGGCCCCGGACGAGTACCAGGCCGCCATCTACCAGAACGAGATCGAGCCGAACCTGAAGCAGGGTGCCACCCTGGCGTTCGCCCACGGCTTCTGCATCCACTACAACCAGATCGTGCCGCGCCAGGACCTGGACGTGATCATGATCGCGCCCAAGGCGCCGGGTCATACCGTGCGCACCGAGTTCACCAAGGGCGGCGGCATCCCCGACCTGGTGGCGATCTTCCAGGACGCCTCCGGCCAGGCCAAGGATCTGGCGCTGTCCTACGCCTGCGGCATCGGCGGCGGCCGCACCGGCATCATCGAAACCACCTTCAAGGACGAGACCGAAACCGACCTGTTCGGTGAGCAGGCCGTGCTGTGCGGCGGCACCGTGGAGCTGGTGAAGGCGGCGTTCGAGACCCTGACCGACGCGGGCTACGCGCCGGAAATGGCGTACTTCGAGTGTCTGCACGAGCTCAAGCTGATCGTCGACCTGATGTACGAGGGCGGCATCGCCAACATGAACTACTCCATTTCCAACAACGCCGAGTACGGTGAATACGTGACCGGCCCGGAAGTGATCAACGACGAGTCCCGTGCCGCCATGCGCAACGCGCTCAAGCGCATCCAGACCGGCGAGTACGCGAAGATGTTCATCAACGAGGGTAACTCCAACTACCCGAGCATGACCGCCCGCCGCCGACTCAACGCCGAGCACCCCATCGAGCAGGTGGGTGAGAAGCTGCGTGGCATGATGCCCTGGATCAAGGCCAACCAGATCGTCGACAAGAGCAAGAACTGATGATCCGCGACTGAGGTCGCTTGTGTAGGCCGCTGATTCAGTCCGCGGCATCGAAAAACGCGCCCTCCGGGGCGCGTTTTTTGTGCCCGCCATCCCTGGCGGTCATCCTTCGGACCGTCGCTACGCGACGTCAAAAATTTCTCCCGGAAATTTTTTGTTGGCGGGGCCTGAGTTAGACTGGGGTTCACACAATGACCGGCGAGGAATCATGGCCGAACACGACAGCACCACAGAGCAGCCCCAGAGCGACCCCTTCGAAGTGGTGGAGGCGGAGCACCGCACCGGTGCCCGGCACAAGGGGGTGTATTTGCTGCCCAACCTGTTCACCACCGGCGCCCTGTTCGCCGGCTTCTACGCCATCGTGGCGGCGATGAACGGCCTGTTCGAAGCGGCGGCGGTGGGGATTATCGTCGCCGGCATCCTGGACGGCCTGGACGGTGGCGTCGCCCGCCTTACCAACACCCAGAGCAAGTTCGGCGCGGAGTACGATTCGCTCTCCGACTGTGTCGCCTTCGGCGTGGCGCCGGGGCTGGTGGCCTACTCCTGGGCGCTCACCGAGCTCGGCAAGTTCGGCTGGATGGCCGCCTTCATCTATCTCGCCTGTGCCGCTCTGCGTCTGGCGCGCTTCAACGTGCAGGCGGAAAGCACCGACAAGCGCTTCTTTATCGGCCTGCCCAGCCCCACCGGCGCCGGCCTGGTGGCCACCATGGTATGGCTGGGGGCCAGCCGCGGCATCGACGGCAACGAGGTCTCCTGGCTGGTGGCCCTGGTGGTGGCCGGTGCCGGCCTGCTGATGGTGTCCTCGGTGCGCTACCACTCGTTCAAGGAGTTTCATATCGGGCGGGTGCCGTTCAAGGTGCTGCTCGGGGTGATCGTGGCGTTCGCTATCGTTTTCCTGGACCCGCCGCTGGTGCTTCTTACCGTGGCGGTGATCTATGTCGCCGTGGGGCTGTTGCTGAGCCTCTGGCGGATACGCAAGGGCACGCCGCAAGCGTGAACAGAGAAAGGCGCCGCGAGGCGCCTTTCTTGTCTCCGGAGTGCGCCTCCGGCCGATTCTTTTTGTCCTTGATCGGTTCTTGATCAGGGCTTGCAAGTCTTTGTTTTTAATGGGTTTATTGTTGCCGCTCTTGCGGAGGCAACCAGTGTCCGCTCAAAAGGTGACCGTTTGATAAAGAACTCATGAAAAAAGTGTTGACGGGTCACCGCAAATCTCTAGAATGCGCCCCCACAACGACGGCACACGGCGAAACGCCAAAGGCCAGTCGGGAAGCGAAACGAACCGCTTCCAACGTTCTTTAACAATCAGGCAAGCAAACGTGTGGGACCTGTTTGGAGTAGGTATCTAAAAAAGATATCGGCTTTGAACAAGTCAACCTAGTTGAATTTGTTTCGAGCTGAGCATGATTTAAGTGCGCAGGCACTTTAAACGCTTTTTTGAACTGAAGAGTTTGATCATGGCTCA